>JADZAE010000023.1 GCA_020852715.1 Deltaproteobacteria bacterium | reverse complement strand
CAAGGAAGATGCTTAGAGAGCAGCAAGCTCAAGACTCACTACTTGCTGCATAATGGGCTTCATTAATAACTTGTTACTAGGTTATTTATATCTGCTGGTTGTCCTGTTTCCGCTGAACCGGTACAACGAGATAAAGATTACTGTTTTAGCTCCTGATAAAAACTTTGTAATATTAACTACATAATTTTCTAATCCCGGAAGGGAAAGAACAAGTTTATTAGCTACGTTTAAATACGTTAATAGCGAGCGATAAACCATATCATCTATTTGTTTTCTAACTGTATTAGGTCCAACAGCATAGTCGCAAATATCGTTTCCTAAAGAGCCTAGAAATACGTCTAATGCGCCCTCTTTTTGTGCTTCTATGATAACTTCTGTTAGTGCTACGAGTGCATCCTTAAGGACCAAATCAGCAGCAAAGAAATCCGGCCAAATTGCATCTATCTGGTCGCCATATGTTAAATAAACAGGCACACCATAACCTAGCCATTCGTCTATATTTACTTTAGTAGGATCGGCTAGCGCTACAGCGATTTTATCTTTGTATGGCTGTGGTACAATGTGATTAGTTTTTAGATAATCAATGTTGTAACCGATTTTCTCTATAAGCTCACTTGAAGGTGCTTCTAGGGCAAGCAGTGGCTGAATTCCAAGTAGATAGCTACAGTTAAATAAAACTTTCTGTGGACGATAACCAAGAGCTTCGGCCACAGTTTTTATTAAATACGCGTCTGGAACATCTTTATATTTATTTAATGTTTTTTGCCCAAACAAGAAGGTTAGAGCCTCGCGCACGGTTTGCATTTCATAAAAGTTACTTGGTTTTAAAAACATCATCTTCGATATTTCTCCGCTAGGATAAGTATTTGACTTCTTTCTATCTTACTAATCGTGAGGATTGAGAATTTCGGTACATTGGATTAAATATTGTCCCGAAAAGGCTTTAACATATTGTATATATTACTCTTTTGCCTAGCCCGATAAGTAAGATTATCGGGCATAGTGTTATATTTTTAAATAGATTGTTAGATTTTAGACAGGATTTCTAGTCTTTTCCAAAAGAGCAAAACACATCGATTTTATTTTTAGATGCTGCTGCTTTTTGAAATCTAAAAAAGAGTAGGTACTTTTCAATAATAATATCTGAAACCCCATCCGAAAAGAAAATTTCGGATGGGGTTTCCATTAACCATTTTCCAACTTCGCAAGCTCTGCCGTAATTTCGAAGTCTTCTATCTTTCGAAACAACGGTTTAGGAACAGCGACTGTAAGGAACTTGGGCTCGGGATATTCCCACTTTTCTCCAGTTACTCCAAGAATTTGCGCCAAAGTCTGAGAGGCGCGAGGAATAAAAGGAAAAGTAAGGGTTCCTAAACACCTTATTACGTGCAGCACTGCAGCAAGATCCGCTTCGGCTTGTTGGCGATTTACGACAATTGTCGTCCACGGACTTGCTTCTGAAAGAAACCGGTTTGCTTCTCGTGTGAGATCTAACACCCTCAAAAGGGCACTACGAAACTTTGCTTGCTCTAAATCACTTCCTACCAAATCAAAGGCATCTTTAACACGATCCCATAATTTGGCTTGAGCAGCATTTGGTGTTTCAGGCGTTTGAATTCCTCGCGGGAAATTTTTAAACACCTGCGACACCACTCGATGTACTAAGTTTCCGTAATTCCCTATCAACTCATTGTTGATCAAGGTTTGAAAGGTTTTCCACGCGAAATCGGCATCCGCTTTTTCTGGCCCAGCCAAAGTAAGATAAAACCTAAGCAGGTCTCCGTCATACTTCGATAAAAATTCCGGGATCCAGACTGCCCAATGACGACTTTTTGAGAATTTTCTGGTCTGCAGGGTTAAATACTCAGACGAGATTATCCGATCAGGAAGATGGAGATTCTCAACTCCGAGTAAAATTGCAGGCCAAATCACCGAGTGAAAGGCTATGTTGTCCTTACCATGCACATAGTAGTGAATCGCCTTTGAATCCTGCCAGAAATCCTTCCAGAGTTCTGGATTTATTGTATTCGAGGCGTATTCAATACTTGCAGATAAGTAACCACATACTGCTTCGAACCAAACATAGAGGCATTTATGCTCATAGCCTGGTAACGGAACAGGTATTCCCCATCGAAGATCTCTCGTAATGGGTCGATCACATAGCCCTTTTTCTAATAGCCCCTTTGTTAAGCTGGCTGCATTTTGGCGCCAACCTGTTTGGTGTTGAAACCAGTCTTTAAGCAGAGGCTCTAATGCTGAGAGCCGGAGATAAAAATGCTCCGAATCTTCCCAAATGGGAGTAGCTCCGCACGTGACACAAGTAGGCGAAAGTATCTCTGAAACAGAAAATATTTCACCACAGTCATCGCACTGATCTCCTCTTGCTTGGACTGAGCCGCAGTTTGGACAAATTCCTGTCACAAACCGATCCGGAAGGAATCTGTTGCAATCTGGGCAGAATGGGTAATGCTCAGATTTTAGCGCCAGATAGCCCGCCTCGTAAAGCTTCAAGAATACATCTTGGGCAACTTGCTTGTGAGTGGATGAGGTCGTCTTTGAAAACAAATCATAAGAAAACCCTAACCCCTCGATAAGGTCACGCTTGAATTGCTCGTGACAATGCTCTGCAATTACTTGAGGCTCAACACCTTTTTCGTCAGCTGCAACAACAATTGGTGTCCCGTGACAATCACTACCGGACACAAACAACACTTTGTTATTTTTCTGCCGCTGAAACCGGGCAAGAATATCTGCCCCTAAAATTCCTGCTATATGACCAAGGTGCAAAAAACCATTTGCATACGGCCATCCCGCTGCGATGAGTACGTTTGTCATTTTTTTGTCCGCCTTTCAACTGGAGTATCTGTACAACCTTTTTGCACACACGCTGTGTGCTTCCCTACTCTTTTTTAGATTTCAAAGAGCTCTCTTTGGTAAGCAAGTAATCCGACGGTTCATCAAGTAGAATTTATATAAACTCATCACGGATTCTACCCGAATATTTTTTACTAGTCAATTTCTAGACAATAGCGGTAAAATTAATTGTGGTACGGGTGATGAAGCAAATTTTTTTTGGAGCTCCATAGCTTATGGAAGAAACACCTAAGTTTTACTCTATCATTACAAAACCAACTACTTATAATAGTTCGGTGCTAAAGATCCCCTTGTTTGGTCGGCGTAATAAAGAAAGCGAGATACTTAATTTAATAATTTAATGAGTTATTAAGTTGAATCCGTATTTATTTAGCCCAAAACTTTATTCTCTCAACTAAGTGACTTAACGAGGCTATTATTTCATCGTAGCGCATCAATTCTCCATCAGGTAGGACATGACCAAAAATAATCGGGGGCACGATAATAAATCCAAGAGAAGTAGCAAAGTGCATCAAATCATCCGCGACAGTTAATTTGCCTACTCCTTCTACTTTTCCGGTGACAACTATTCCAATAATTTTTTGTTCATAAATTGACGTGGAGCCATATAAAATTGTTGTTCTCTCTATAAACGCTCTAACCTTACTTGGAACACTGCCTTTATATACAGGGCAAAAAAATATAATTGCTTCATGCAAATTAATGTTCTCAACTATATCATTGAAGTCATCGTTATAATGACATAACTTTGAGGTTACACAATAACCACAGCTGTCACACGGGCTAATGTTCTTTTGTGACAACATAATTATAGTTACTGAGTCTAGGGGTGACTTTTTTTTAAAATCCTTTGCTAAACTAGCGTTTACACCATTCTCCCGGGGGCTACAGCAAATAGCCAAAATCCTTGGGCTACGACCTCTTTTGTTCTTCATATCTTTTTGAACAGTATGGGTAATTATAAAGTTCTCCAGAATATCCATAATTAAATGTTCTGCAACCACCTTTACAAATATTTCCCGAAGCGCAATTATGGCAATCCCCAGTCAACATGGTTACATCAAATTCCCGATTATACTTAAATGCTCCCTTAGATTGCCATATCTCAGAAAGGGATCGTTCTCTAATACTACCTTCTGAAAATTCATCTGACATTGCCAAGCATCCTTTTACTGACCCATTAGCACAAATTCCTAAATGTAAAGTGCCGGCAGTGCAGCCTTGCCAACAGTAATCTGGGCCACGTAGCTCATGTTCTAAGGAAGAACAATAACCCATTTCATCACCTATAGATAAGAATGGGAGTTCTTTTTTCTTACCCGCAACCCATTTTGTGAGATTGTATATTCCTTCCGCATCTAAACAATCCTCTTTTTTTAAGCGACCGGATGGATGACCAATTTGAATCTTCCAAGCATTCAAATTTTCGCGCTGCACAAACTCTGACAGCGCTTCCAAATTCGTTAAGGTATTATTATAATTTATTATTGTTGTGATTATTCCGCTAATTATGTCATTTTGTTGAAGCAATCTTAAGCCATTCACAGCTTTATCAAAACAACGTAATCCCGACATACTATCATGAACTTCTTTCGTTCCATCAATACTGATCGCAACCCCTGTAGGTCTGAGCGCCGCTAATCTCAGTGCTTTTTCGCTATCTAATAAAAGACCGTTAGTTATAACACTAATCATTATTCCACGTTCAACAAGTTTGGCGGCAATATCGAGACAAGAAGACCTTAGAAATGGTTCTCCACCAAGCAAAATCACAAATCGCACTCCGAGATCAGCGATTTGATCAACTAACTGAAAACATTCTTGATCGGTAAGCTCACCATACCGTTGAGCTCCGGCAGAACTCCCACAATAAATACACTTAGCATTGCAGCGCAGCGTTAGCTCCCAAGTCAACATCAAGGGTGGTTGCATATCATCATCCACAAAATAAAATGACAATAAAATTTCTTAATGAGTCTGTTATTGTTTCTTAACTTTAAATAAACGAAAACAGACCGTGCCCGCAGCCGGGAACTGCCTCACATTGTAAAATATCCAAGAATCTTACTAAGATTACTTAGTATCGCTGGATTGTTTGTTATCTGAACTAGAAAAATAAAGATCGACTATCTCAGTTACCTCTTTTGCTATTTTTGACTGAGCCTCAGATTTGGTACGAACCTCTTTATTTCCTTCGATCGGGAACACCCATGCATAGGATTGTCCGAAATATGCCTTTTCCATGATTAACTCCTGTGTTCATTGTTTACTAAATCAAATTATAAAGAAGTCAAGCAAAACAAGTGGGAACACTTTTTTATCTGAATTACCCCACTGCCCGACATAAGATTTTCTGTAACATAACGCAATTTTTTTTGCAATAATTCGCATTGATGTCGTGTCAAATAAAATCGATTGCGGCCGCGGGAACTATTATAGAAATTTATGAAATCTTTAGCTGTGGAGAACTCAAGGACATCTCTATAAGTAAATCGGTTAATGATCCGAAAATATTTACTAAAATAGTCATTGGCGTTTTCTGAGCAAAACCGTGATTCTATTCGAGCGGCAAGGGGAACCTTTGCCGATAATGTCAACGACAAAACTTCGCTATTGATCCTCTCAAATTCTCTCATAGTTTCGCGAGAATTAGTCATAACGAATACTCTTCCATTTTCTTTTACTACTCGGTGGAGTTCACTTAGTGCTTTATGAATTTTCGGACAGTGGTAAAGAACGTAAGCACATAAGACCCTGTCAAACATTTTGTCCGGAAAATTTAATTTTTCTATATCTGCCGTAGCGCAAGTAACTGGCAATTTAGTCTGTATAAGGTATTTGTTTAAATGATTTATTAACGATTGCGAAATATCGACTCCTACAACATATCCTTGTTTCTGGTGTTTTTTAATATGGTTAGCAATTGGAATAAGTAAATTACCCGTACCACATCCAGCATCAAGCGTAAGCATTCCCTCCGGTTTGATTTTGCTTACAATCCATTGATGAAAATCGCTTCGGGAACCCATGCGAGTATGCGTTCGTATTCGCTGATCCAACTCAAAGGTAGATCCATATAAGAAATCCTTTAAGAAGGTTTTATCATAGGTTTGGGAAGGGACAGTAGTTAATTTTTTGATTAGATTTGATTTAAGCATTATTCTAAATATTCATCTAAAAAAGGGGAAGTTAAAAGTTCGCTTAACCATTCAACTCCCTCGCGTTTTTCCTTAAATAGTTCGGTAGCTCGCACTAAGTTTATAGAGTTAATAGCAAGGCGGCTTCCCGCATTATATAAACTGTCAATATATAAATTTTGTTTAACAGTAAATTTCTTACAGATCGAGATATCTTCAACATATTCCGGATAAAGATTATTAAGGCTCAAGTAGGATGGAAATATTTCATTTTCAGTAACAAACGGAGGAAACTCGGGAGTAAACAATCTTAATACATAGTAAGTATCATCGGCGATGTTTTCAGTAACGCGCACAACATTTATTAAGTCTCCGGCTTTATAAGCAGCCTTAAGTTTATAATATTTTTCCAAAATATTCCCTACCCTTTCTGCTATAAATGGTACCGTCTTATATGGATTGGGCTTATTTTTATAAACAAACTGCAAAAGGTTATCCATTAACCCTTGGCTTGCTTCATAAAGTAAAATATGGGTTTTTATTCCGTGATAAAACCAATACCACCTAACGGGATTGCTGATTCCTTCTCTAATTTCAGGCAAGCTAATACACTGGCAATTCAACAACACAGGCCTATTATCACGCTTAATAAGTTTATAAAAATGGGTATGGGAAACGGGAGAAAAAAAATAAGCTCTCATATCGATATCGCTAAATTTGTGACTTTGTTTTCTAGCGATACTCCCATTAACAAATATTAGAGCAATTTCACTGGAATTATGTTGGTTTAATATTTCTTGGGCCTGCTCGGCTAATATTGTTTTTAGATCATCCGACATTATTTAAAATCTCTAAATTAGAAAGTTATTTGTTGGGACCTAGAGGCTCTACTTTCTCCTCTATTCGGGGAAACAAAATAATTGGTTCCCCTACGTATGATAATGGGGAAAGATCCGTCAGCGCATCTTTCCAGCAAACAGTTTTTGAGTCGATTTGAAATTGGGCCAATATTTTTTCTGCTGTAGTAGGAAGGAACGGGAGTAGCAACACAGCAATATTTTTTATGGCAGATAAACAATAAAAAAGAGTTACTTGCGTTATGCTAATATCCGATTTTGCTGTTTTCCAAGGTGCTTTATTATCTAAATATTTATTACATTCTCTAACGAATTCAAATATTCTATCCTGAGCTTGGCGAAAACAAAACGATTCAATAAGTTCAGTAACTTCTTGATGTATTTTTTTTGTTAGTTGAGAAAATATTAAATCTTGTTCATTAGCATAGCTATCGCCTATGTCGGGCACATAGGACCCAATATATTTTTGCGTCATTGATAATGTTCTGCTTACTAGGTTCCCGAGGGCATTTCCCAACTCACTATGGTAGCGAGTAATTAAATCGTCGGGTTTATATATTGATCTAGTTTGTTCTGGACTAATTGCAGTTAAATAATATCTCAGTGCATCGGGCCCATATCCCAACAATAAAAACTCATCAATCCATATAGCAGAACCCCTAGATTTTGATATCTTTTCAACATCATGGGTGGGAAACTTAATATTTAGAAAACTATTAACAATGACACCATTGGGTAGGTTAAAAGATCCCTCTGCTGAAAGCATAGCTATCCATATTATGGAATGAAATATTGTATTATCCTCTCCTATAAAGTGGTAAATCTCACAATTAGACGATTTCCACCAATCAGTATATGTATCTGGATTACTATCTTGGATAGAGCAAAGCTCTTTGGTATTTGAAATATAGCCAATTGGTGCGTCAAACCAAACATATATTACTTTGTTTTGAGCGTCTGGATCCTCAAGAGGAACGGGTATTCCCCAATTAATATCACGAGTCATTGCTCTCGTAACAAGTCCTGTCGAAAATAACCCCTCAACATAAGATTTAGTGTTTGGTCTAATTAAAGCAGTGTCTAACCACGAGCGAATATTCTGCTCAAATATGGATAAATCAAAAAACCAATGTGCTGTTGATTTTACTAATGCCGGGGAATTAGATACCGTACTGACTGGATCAAGTAGCGTATTAGTATCTAATAGGTTGCCACAATGTTCACATTGGTCCCCATTTTGATCTAAAGAATTACAATACTGGCAACGACCTTTAACATAGCGATCCGGAAGAAACATTTCCTTCATTGGGTCATAAAACTGATTTGTAGATCCTTTTTTAAGGTATCCCTTATTTGATAGAGTCAGAAAAAATTCTTGCGTCGTTGGCTTATGATAAGGATTACGGGAGGTAGCGCTATAGATATCAAAATCAATGTTTAATCCTGCTAAAGCATTTTTATGACTTTGGTTATAATATTCGGCTATTTCCGCAGGGGTTTTTCCTTCTTTATCAGCCGTAACCATAATTGCTACACCGTAATCATCGGATCCACAAATTGCTCTTACGTCTGCGCCAGATAGCCTTAGATAACGAGAAAATATATCAGCAGGAAGATAGGCACCCGCGATGTGCCCTACATGCAAACGGCCATTTGAGTAAGGTAGGCCAGCTGTAATTAGAAATTTCTTTCCCTTACTTACATTTACTCTTGTTTGATTGGAAGTTGTCATTGTCTGCTCATATTAGTTTTTATGCTAAATTTATTTAACCACCGATAATTCTTATTAAACTGTTGTTATATTATAAAATTACTGTCAAGTTCAACTAAAAAGAAAAGATAATATTATAATATATTAAAATTATAGTATCTCTTAAGTCATTATTGTTCCGGGTGTGTACGGCATGTATATATTAGAAACAAAAACTTCCAATAACCCTACTCACTATATTCTTTGTGGGTTACCATTTTCGGGTAAAACCTATTTAGGGAAGTTGCTCCAAGATAAACTTGCTTTTGTGCATGTAAGTCTTGATGAACAAAAGGCTTTAGCGGGATATGAAAATGTGTCTGACGATGATGTTCCAGACGAAGTTTGGACAAATATTTTTAACAATACAGACTTTTTAGCCGTTAGTGCCCTTAAACAAGGACAAACCGTTGTTCACGAAACTGCTTTTGTCACTAAAAAATGGAGAGACAGGGCAAAGGCAGTAGCTTTTACTGCTGGGTTTCAATCTAAAATTATTTTTTTGGATATTGCGCTGGTTACTATTAGAGCTAGGTATGAAGAAAACGAAATTAGGGCATGGCGTTATAAAACCCCTAAAAATGTTTTTGAAGCGTATATTCAAGAATTTGAGGCGCCCAGCAATGAGGAGGACGTAATCATTTACGATGGACAACCGCCGCTCGAAGATTGGATAGAGATATTGAGATCGAAATGAAACTGAATTTACATAAAAACTAATGAGGTCAAGTATGGTATCCCCCCCCTCCCCCTCCTAAACGCTAAGTTTCGAGAAAAGACGAGGAAGGCAAGCAGGGAGAAGAGCAAATATAGGCCCCTACCCCGCGTTATAGCCAGAGTCTACTACCAGCTTCACTTTGCTCCCAATATGGATCTCCACCGGTCGGCTGCTTCCGGATATCTGGACAAAGCTTCCTCCGGAAAGCTGCTTCAGCCGTTTTTTCCAGTACACTACCTGATGGATATTTAAATTATTGCGTCGGCAGTACTCGCTCTTACTCAATCCGCTCTGCTCATAGCGGCTTAGCCTTTCTTGCCATAGCTCTTCTTGCTTTTTATTGCTCAACTCCCCTCCGATGGTTTGCGCCTTTGGACTATCGCTCGGCCTTTCGGAAGCGCTTTTGGCATCGATTTAGTTCGTCTTCAACCTGTAGTTAGGCGGACAATTACCTACGATATTGATTTCAGCTAGATTTGATAATTAGGCGCGGTCGGATTGGTGGCTGTGAATAACGAACAGATACAGATAAATGGGTATAAAATGCGACCATCAAAGCGTTACGCTGTGTTGCCAAGCACTCAATTTTTAAAGAACTGGAACATCTCTTCCTTCAATACGAAAAAGAAAAACAAGAAAACGGTTGATAGCCTAGGCCAATCATGCTTCTTAAGAATAGTTGCTATGTAATGTCATAAATAAGTAACTCTCGCATAGTGAAACATGCTATGAGAGCAATTGGGCCTTTTGTTAATCAAATTCAACCTCCGTTATTACTCCTTGTTCTTTTAATCGAGACAACTTTTCAAGTTTGAGATAACGATCCGGATCCTTAACCCCAGATCTATTTAAATTCGCGACTTTTTCACCAAATGCCGCATTATTAGGATTAGGACCAAATCTATTTTCTCCGATATCGCTACCGCCAATTAACGCGACAAATAATATAATTAAACCTATGATAGGAATAACTTGTATAAGCAATAACCATCCACTGTGATTTCCGTCGTGTAATCTTCGAACACCAACAGACAAAAAGGGGATCGTCGTGATTAAACCAAATAGAACAAATAAGGTTTCCATTTTAGTAGCAATAGTCAAAAATAATATTATGTTATTAATTAAACAAAAAGACCAAAATTCGCTGCGAGAAGCACGGCCACTGAATTTTGCGAAGTTACTCCAAGCTTTAAAATAAGAATCCATAGCTATTCTCTTACACTGTTTAAATAAATTTATATGCCACAAAAAAAGGAACAAAACATAACAAAAACAATTTACCTATTTATAGTCAAATAATATCAATCGAATATTATTTCTTTTTTAGAGCGTTTAATAACCCTGTTTTCTCGCGAATAAACTCTTCCTCTTTTAAAATTCCCTTCTCCTTTAAATTCTGAAGTTTCTCGAGTTCCATGACGATATCAGAGTAACTATCAAAAGGTGCATTATTATCCACACAAACATTGTTTATTGTTAAATTTACACTCTCGCGGACACTACCACTGCTACATAAAGCCCATATAAGACATATTATCCAAAAAATACCAGAAATTCCAAAAATAAGATTGATTACAAATATCGGCCACCGATTCGGATGACCTCGACGAAACGCAATATGGGTTGGTAAAAAATAGATAAAAACGGCCAATATGATACAAACAACAATAACCAAAAGAGACTCTGATAAGTCCTCCGATGAGTCGATATTAGCTTTAGCGTATGTAGCTGGAGCTAAGGATTGAGTGGCCGTAATTGACCCTGCCTTATCAAAGACTGGCTCGGGTAGTGGTTCGTTATTAATTACTTTGATAATGCTTTCAACGCCGCTATTGATACCGTCAAAAAACTTACCTTGCTTAAAGTGAGGCGTAATCAACTCATCGATAATGCGCTTACAAGTGGCGTCATTTAATGCCCCCTCCAGACCATAGCCAACTTCAATGCGCAATTTTCTGTCACCCTTGGCCACCAGCAAAATAACACCGTCATCAACTCCCCTACGGCCAAGTTTCCAACTCTCGGCTAAGCGCATCGAATACTGCTCAATCGCTTCCGGTTGGGTAGTTGGAACAATAAGCACAGCTATTTGTGATCCCTTGCTTTGCTCAAGCTTACTGATAACAGATTCGAGCTGGGATTTCTCTGACCCACTTAATGTTCCCGTATTGTCAGTAACACGCGCGCGAAGCCGTGGAATATACTGCTGTTCGGCAGTAACATTCTCTAAAACTTCTTTCTCATGCGCGGCATAATCCTTAACCACATTCACTAAGTTCAGCACCAAGTCAGAACGACGTTGATACTGATAAACCACCTCAGCCGAAGCAGCCTTAATCTGCTCGTCGCTAGACTGCATAGCGTTATAGCCAGAACCCGTAAGAATAATGGCAGCGAATACTAATAATACCTTAGTTAATGTTTTAATTATTTAGCCCTCATAAATATGTGTCTAGTACTGGGCTAGAGATTGTATAAAAAAAAGAATAAAGCAAGAAAATTTTGGGGCAAGAACTTTAGCGGGGCATTTCTATTGGCTTAGGCAATATAAGGCTACTATTTTCGATTTTATCTATTTTTTATCCCCCCTCTAAACGCTTGTGTTTCGAGAAAAGACTAGGAAGGCAAGCAGCGAGCAGCGCAAGTGTAGTATCCCTACTCGCGCAACACAGATGCGAAGCCTGACAAAGTATTTGCCGAAAATCAGCGTTTAGGACCCGGAAAAACAATATCCTCTCGCACCATCACATTAAATAAATACCCCGGGCGAATTTCCAAAGTAGGCGCTATATTCATATTCTTTTCAACCATTTTAGAACTCACGTCGCCTAAATTCTGCCCTAAAGATGCAGCAAGCTCTTGGCGTGGGCTAGCAACACCGCCGTAACTAGCAGATTCTTGGGGCTGAGACATTTGCACTCCGGCACTAATAAAACTCATTAAGATAGCCGAGCCAAAAATACGCATATAGTGATTATTAACTTGATCATGAAAGCCGCTATATCCTTGCTCATCTACTCCGCTCATACCACGAAGCATAAGCGATTTACCGTCAGGTAAAATTAGGCGCTTCCAAGCGATTTGCACGCGCTCTTGGCCGTAGATTACCCCAGAGTCATAAATACCGATTAGTTTTGCACCTTGGGGTAAGAGTAAATATTTACCACTAACTGTATCAAAGACGTTTTGTGTTACTTGCGCGACAATTTGACCGGGCAGATCAGAGTTAATACCAGAAATTAGAGCTGCTGGAATTAGAGTGCCCGCTTTTAGCTCATAAGGAGATATTGGAAGTTTTAGCTTTTCGTTTAGATAAGCCGGGTAAACTTCCTTTTGCGCTCGCTCTAAAAAGCTCTGTTCAGGGGCTTTTTGGCTTTCGCTAAGTTTACTTAGTGCATCAAGCTCTGAGCTATACTTTTCACCTGCTACACCTTTCTCGTCCTCTTTTTGAACACTTTTTGAGCTAGGAGGTATTGTTAGAGAGACTTTTGTAGTAGCACGCATAGCCTGAAATTCTTCTTCCCTTCTTCTTTTTAAGTTTAGGTCTTCTGGTTCTTTTTGGGGTGCTAGAACCGGAGGGGGGAGTTCGGGGAGTTTAAATTCAGTAGGCTTTACTACCGGGCGCTCTATATAGTCGGGCTTATCTTTATACCAAGCGCTTTGAGGAGCCGACATTTCTTTTGCTTCAGCATATTTTAATATGCCATTATTTTTTTGCGCTTCTAGGGCGACAAAGGCGGCGATAAATACTAAAAAAAGTAAAATTCCTAAGATATAAATAAAGCGCTTATTATAGCGAACTACAGAGATAGAGCTTTGGGGTGATATATTATCCATGCTAACAATTACTCTTTAATAATCATTACCTTTTCTTGATCATCACCAACGCCAAGTAGCAGCATGGCTTCATTAAATAATCTATCAACTACGTAGTAGTTATTTTTAACCCTGTAATTAACCATTACGACAGAGTTTGTGCTATCGCGCTTAACCATTAAAACTGGAGCTTCGTCGCTTTTCATAATTTGTGGCATCTGAATATAAACATGCACCCCGTCATCAAATGCTCTAACTGGGCGCCAGTTAAGAGAACTTCCCCCTTCGATGGAATAGTTAAAATTTATATTATCTGCTGATAATGTTGGAAGCTCTGCTATAGCGTTTTTTTGTTCTTCTTTTCTTTTATTCTCTTGTAGCTCTTCTTTAGAAGCCCTCTGAGTTATAAATTCTCTTGGATAATAAAACTTAAAGCGCCTTGCGTATTCTTCAGAAGATGAAATTAGGCCCATATGATAGGTTCTTTTTGTAGTAGAGATAACCATATTACTAGTTACATCTAAATCTTTTGGCTTAACTACAACGTGTGGAATTAAGTTATCTTTATCGCCTGAAAATATTGTCTGCACATCCCAGCGCACAGTGTCGCCTAGGGCAATACCTAAAATCTCCTCCCCTGCTTCTAGTTCTACATCACACGCCCGAAGGGGCTGACAGTGTAAAAGTGGCTCACTTTCTTCAAATGGGTAAATTTCAAAGCCGGGCTTTTTAATAATCGGGGCTTTTCCTTTTTGTACATAATCGGTCTGATCCTCCCCCGATTTACCGGACAGTAATAATGGAGTAAGTAAAACTGTCAGAAAATTAAGGGGGAGCAAGAAATGCCCAGGAAATTCACTAAGGAATACAAAGATGAAGCGGTCAAATTGGTAACTGAAGGTGGTTTGACAAAACAGCAAGTTGCCGAGGATCTAGGAATCGGCTTGTCAACGATTGATAAATGGGTTCAAGAGCGAAAAGAATCAAAGTCCGAGTCCGAGACGCTGACCGAAAGCGAAAAGGAAGAGCTTAAACGCTTACGCAAAGAAAATTCGCAACTTCGCACGGAGCGAGACTTTCTAAAAAAAACAGCAAATTACTTTGCCAAGACAGTAGTATGAAATATTTGCATATTTCTAAGCATTGTCAGGAGTATTCGGTTGAATTTATGTGCCGAATGCTTGGGGTAAGCCGAAGCGGTTATTATTGCTGGCAGAATAACGGTGAATCGCCGAGAAGTCGATCAAATCGAGCGCTAGTGATTGATATTAAGGCAGCATTTACAAAAAATCGTGAAGTTTATGGTAGTCCGCGGATAACGCAATATCTAAATCAAACCGGGATATCATGTGGAGAAAATCGAGTAGCTAAATTAATGAGCCAAAATGATATCATTGCTAAGCAAAGCAAGAAATTTAAGCCAAAAACGACCGATTCCAAGCATAACTTGCCAATTGCTGAAAACCTGCTCAACCAAGATTTTACAGCAACTAAACCATTTAAAAAGCTGGTTGGTGATATTACCTATATTCCCACCATGTCAGGATGGTTATATTTGGCTGTGGTGATTGATCTGTTTTCGCGTAAAGTTGTTGGTTGGGCGTTGTCCAATCGTATTAATGCTGAGCTTGTGTGCGCTGCTTTAACTAAGGCTGTTGGTGACAGGAAGTTTGATAATTCGCTAATCTTTCATTCTGATCGTGGTAGTCAATATGCAAGTCATAAATTTCATGATCTGTTAGTAAATCATGGTATTAGGCAGAGCATGAGCGCTAAAGGGAATTGTTACGATAATGCCGTATGCGAAAGCTTTTTTCATTCTTTCAAAGTTGAGGAAGTTTATCTCAATAATTACACTACCGGTTTAGGTGCCGCGCCGAGGATTAGAAGTTATATCGAAGAATTTTATAATTCTAAACGCTTGCACTCGACGTTGAATTATAAAACACCTGCCATGGTACATGTACTATCGTTGGCAGCGTGAATATTGTGTGTT
>JADZAE010000022.1 GCA_020852715.1 Deltaproteobacteria bacterium | reverse complement strand
TACCGGCAGGCCAGGAAATGGTTATGCCCGGCGACAACGTAGCGGTGACAGTGGAGCTGATTCAGCCGATCGCTATGGATAAAGAACTGCGTTTTGCTATCCGTGAAGGTGGCCGAACTGTTGGGGCAGGTGTCGTTACTGAGATTATCAAATAATTGCTTTAATAGCTCAGAGCTAAGGAGATAAAACATGATTGGTGGTCAGAAAATAAGAATTAGGCTTTGTGGTTATGACCATAAGGTGCTGGACACAGCTGTTCAAGAGATTGTGGAAGCGGTTAAACGCACCGGCGGCAAAGTTGCCGGTCCGATCCCTCTGCCGACAAAAGTTGAGCGCTTTACTGTTAACAGATCTCCACACGTTGATAAGAAGTCGCGCGATCAGTTTGAGATTTGTTCGCACAAAAGGCTTCTCGATATTTTAGAGCCTACCCAGCAGACAATTGATGATTTGGGTAAGCTTGAGCTTTCAGCTGGTATCGATGTGGAAATTAAGCTTTTATAATTAATAATACTTTAAGACAGGCGTAGAAAATCATGAACGCAATGTATGGAAAAAAGGTAGGAATGACGCGTATCTTTACCGAAACCGGTGAGGCTGTTCCAGTAACGGTTTTGGAGATGATTCCCAATGTGGTTTTTCAAGTAAAAACCAAAGAGTCTGATGGCTATTCGGCTATTCAGGTAGGCATTGGTGAGCAGAAGATGCAGCGAGTAAACAAGCCGACGAGCGGCCATGTTGCCAAAGCTAAGGCGGCTGCTCCGCGCGAGCTTCACGAGATCAGGCTTGATCGCCAAGGCCGCGAGATGGATTGCTCGCTGCAAGTAGGAGATGTGCTTAAGATGGAAGGGCTGTTTAGTGTCGGTGAGCTGGTGGATGTAACCGGTATCAGCACAGGTAAGGGGTTTGCCGGTGTAATGAAAAAACACCACATGAAAGGCGCTCAGACGAACTCTCACGGAACACATGAGTATTTTCGTCATGGCGGTTCTGTCGGTAACAGAAAGTTTCCCGGACGTGTATTTAAGAATAAGGCCATGCCGGCTCATATGGGTGCGGAAAAGGTTACACAGCAGGCATTGACTGTTGTCGGGCTGCGTGCCGAAGACCAAGCGATTTTGGTCAGAGGGTCAGTTCCCGGACGTCGTAACAGCTTGGTGTTGGTACAGAGTTCAGTTAAAGCTTAATGCGTATTAATTAGGATAAGACTATGTCAGAGAATATTGAATTACAGGTGCTTAACGCATCGGGAAAAACGGTCGGAACTCAGAATGTTCCTGCTTTTGTTGTTGACGGGTCAGCGCCGTTGTCATTGGTGCATCAGTTAGTGCGCTGGCAGCGGGCTAGTTGGCGTGCGGGAACTCACGCTGTTAAAACCCGTGCTCAAGTTTCCGGTGGCGGTGTTAAGCCGTGGAAACAGAAAGGAACAGGTCGTGCGCGTTCCGGATCTAACACATCTCCGGTGTGGGTCGGCGGCGGCGTGGCACATGGTCCGAAGCCTAGAAGTTATGAGTTTAGAATCAATAAAACCGAACGCAAGCGTGCTTTATCTAAGGCTATTTCTTGTCGCCATGAGGAGAATCGCTTAATTGTTGTTAAGGAGTTTGGCTTAACTGAGATTAAGACTTCGTCGGCTCAGGCTATTTTGAAGCAGCTGGGATTGATTGATGCCGGTAAGGTGTTGATTGTGGTCTCTGATGTCAGCGAAGCTGTGGTAAAGAGCTTTCGCAATATTAAGGGCATTAAATTGGTTGATTCCAATGGTCTCAATGTTTATGACATTATGGCTCATAAATACCTAGTGATTGAGTCCGGTGCTTTTGATGGTCTGGCGCTTCGCTTAAAGTAGCCGCAGTCATTGGTTTATGTAATTGATTTATCTGGCCAATTGAGCTATAAGCCGCGTGCTTTTGGTAGATTAAGAATAAAGACCAAAAGCCCAATGGTGGGCTTTTATTATAGAATTTTAGAAGGAGTTTTTGAATGTCACTTTTAGCTCAAGATAAAGCTGAAGTTATCAGCAAATACGCAATCAATGCACAAGATACCGGTTCCAGCGAAGTGCAGGTCGCAATCATCACTGCACGCCTAAATGATTTACAGGGTCATTTTGAAAAACATGTTAAAGATCATCACTCACGCCGCGGACTACTGAAACTAGTTGGTCGTCGCCGTCGCTTGTTAGATTATATCAAGGCGCAAGATGTTCAGCGCTATCGTGATTTAATCGCCAAGCTTGGTATCCGTAAATAAACTTCAATATTGCCTTGCTGAATGCTGCTGTATCGGCCCGGAGCAAGGCTAGGATACTGCTTGTGTCAACATTTCAAAACAAACAAATAAAGGTAAAATTATGTCACACAAAATGAGTAAAGAGTCTCGCGTTATAGTCGAATGCCCTTTTCATGGGGCAACATTATCATTTGAATCCGGCTGGGTTGCTAAGCAAGCACATGGTGCTGTCATTGCCCGTCATGGGGATACAATGGTCTTAGCTACGGCCTGTTATGCAAAAAAGGATGGAGAGCAAGATTTCTTTCCACTTACTGTTGATTATCAGGAGAAGGCTTATTCGGCTGGTAAAATTCCGGGCGGTTATATTAAGCGCGAGGGGCGACTGGCAGAGCATGAAATATTGATTTGCCGTTTGATTGATCGTCCGATTAGGCCGCTATTTCCCGACGGCTACTGTGACGAGGTGCAGGTTTTGGTAACAGTTCTTTCTGCTGATGGCGTCCATAACACTGACACGTTAGCCATCTGTGCGGCTTCTGCGGCTCTGCACGTATCCGAGATTCCATTTGGTGGCCCTATTGCCGGCGTGCGTGTTGGTCGCGTCAATGGCAAGTTAATGATTAATCCCTGCGCTGAGGATTTAGAAGCAGCTGATATTAACATGGTAGTGGCCGGATCTAAGGATGCTATTGTGATGGTTGAAGGTGGCGCCAAATTTGTGCCTGAGGCTGAGGTGCTTGATGCGTTATATTACGGCCATGAGGAGATTAAGAAAGTTTGTGCGCTTCAAGAGGAACTGCGCGCTAAAGTTGGTAAGGCCAAAATCGCGTTTCAGTCGCCAACTGCCGATACAGCATTTGTTTCTAAGGTCGAAGGCATTGTTGGTGGGAAGTTAGGCGAAGCGCTGCGTATTGCCGGCAAGCATGAGAGAAGAGATACTATTGCCGCAATTGAGACTGAGGCTGCTGCTGCTTTAGAGGCTGAGTATCCGGAAAGCAAAAAACTTGTGCATAATCATTTCGAGGGTTGGATTTCGCAGCTTATGCGTCAGCGAATTTTAGATGAGGCGGTTCGTATTGATGGCCGTAAGCTGGACCAAGTGCGTCCGATTGAGATCGAGATGGGGATTATTCCACGAGCTCATGGTTCTGCTTTATTTACTCGTGGGGAAACGCAGGCGATTGTTACTACTACTATCGGCACGTCTGATGATGCGCAGCGCATTGATGGGCTGCATTTTCAGTATGAAAAGGAGTTTATGCTCCATTACAATTTCCCACCATATAGCACAGGGGAAGTGAAAGGAATTCGTGGTACCGGACGCCGAGAGATCGGACATGGTGCACTGGCTGAAAGGGCGTTATATCAGGCTATTCCCAAGAAGAATTTCCCGTATGTGGTCCGTATTGTTTCAGATATTACCGAGTCTAACGGGTCTAGCTCTATGGCGTCGGTTTGTGGTGGCTGTTTGTCACTGATGGATGCCGGTATTCCCATTAAGGAGCATGTTGCCGGTGTGGCGATGGGTTTGATTAAGGATGGCGAGCGCGTCGCAATTTTGACCGATATCCTTGGTGATGAAGATCATTTTGGCGATATGGATTTCAAAGTTTGCGGCTCGGATAAAGGTATTACTGCTCTGCAGATGGATATTAAGTGCTCCGGACTGTCGAAAGATACGATGGATAAGGCCTTACAACAGGCACGTGGCGGGCGCATTCATATCTTAGAGAAGATGAAAGAGGCAATGCCGGCTCATCGTGAGCAACTAAGTGCTTTGGCTCCGTCTATCCAGTCGTTTAAAATTAATCCGGACAAGATACGTGATGTCATTGGACCGGGCGGCAAAATGATTCGTTCAATCGTTGAAAGCACAGGCGTAAAGATCGATATTGAGGATAGCGGTATTGTTAATGTTGCCAGCTCGGATGCGAAAGCAGCGCAGAAAGCTATCGAAATCATCAAGGGCTTAACTGAAGAAGCAGAGATCGGAAAGGTCTACAAAGGCATTGTTAAGCGTATCGTTGACTTTGGTTGTTTTGTTGAGATTTTACCCAACGTGGAAGGATTGGTACACATCTCGCAGCTTGATCATAGCCGCGTTCAGAATGTAAGCGATATTGTGCTGGAAGGCGATGAAATCAATGTGCGTGTTTTAGATATTGATCGCCAAGGTAGAATTCGTTTGTCGCGCAAAGATGCGATGGATTGAGGTAGCTTATGGCAGAAGCAATATTTAAGTTCTATCGCTCGGAGGAAGCTAAATCGGCTTCCTCCGAAGCAAAAATTCCGCGAGCTGAGGATGCCGGCTTTGATTTGATATGCGTTGAGCCGGTATCGATCCAGCCAGGAGATAAAGCTTTGATCAGCACGGGGCTGCATGTGGCGATTCCTCTAAATTGGGTTGGCTTAGTGCGCGATCGGAGCTCGATCGCTTCGCGTGGCGGCGTGACTGCCGGTGGGGTGATTGATTCCGGGTACCGCGGGCAAATTAAGGTTGTCATGTATAATTTGGGCAAAGATAACATTGATTTTAAACCAGGTGACAGAGTAGCGCAGTTGGTTACGCTACCCCATCTGCCTTACGAAAGAAGCGTGGAAGTCGCTGCTCTTGATGATCTAGGCAGCAGCGAAAGAGGCGCCGGTGGCTTCGGAAGCACTGGAAAATAGTTTAGTTTTATTACGACGTTTCTTGGTAAGCCTTTACGGGTTATTACTAATAGCGTTCCGGAGGTATTACTAATATGGACATTTACAATTATTTATTGACGTTTCCTAATCGGAAACGACTAATCTTGTGAAGGCTTAGTCTTCGTCCCCCCCCCCATAGTTTTGCTTTGCAAAACTTGCCCCCTCTGGGGGCTTTTGAATAGAAACTCGGGAAAGGTCGTGAACGGTTACGTTTCTTGTTCTAGCCATTGAAAATATTCATCGCTTCCGTTTAGTATGGGAATGGCGATAATCTCTGCTGTCTGATAGCTGTGTATGTCCTTAATTCTAGTTTTAATTTTATCAAACAGTTCGGAGCGCGTTTTAATTATTAGCTGATATTCTTCAGCATGTTCAATTTTACCCTGCCAATGGTAAACCGACATGATTGGTGATGAGATAGAAGCGCAGGCGGCCAGGCGTTCAGCGACAAGAAGATTAGCTATATTTTGCGCTTCGTTATTGGATGAACAGGTGGTTAAAACAAGTATAAAGTCCATAAATAATTATCGGCTATCCTCCTCAAAAATTAATAGCAACTCGGCTAATCTATAGACGAATAAAGCTATATTTTTGCCTTGCGCAAGGTTCAATATTTGTCTTTATTTAACCTCGTAGCAGAACTAAAGATTAGTCCTTCCAGTAAAACTATATGCTAAAAAGATTACTATTCATAATTTTATTTTGTCTTCAGTATTCCATAATTGCTGAGGCGCAGATACGACAGTTGGACCAGTCTGTCAGTAAATTTCTGGCTCAGTTTAAGGAAAAGCCGGCACTTGGAATTTCTGTAATCAATACCAAGACCGGCAAGCTTGTTTATGATTATAATGGTGAAAAATTATTAGCCCCCGCCAGCACGCTTAAGCTTCTAACAAGCTATGCGACATTAAAAATTTTAGGCCCAGAATATCAGTTTCCTACTGAGGTATTCGTGGACAAGTTGCCGCTAGCCGATGATTTTACCTCGGGAAAAAAAGATGTCGGTAAGGTGGGCAATTTATCCGTTCGCGGTTATGGTGATCCCGCTGTCGTGCATGAGACCGTTTTTGACTGGGCGCTGACTCTAAAGCAACTTGGGGTGCGCCAAATCGATACGTTGCAGCTTGATGATACTTTGTTTGTTAATACATCGGTACCGAGCGGCGATAATCCATATCAAGCGGCTCAAGGTGCTTTATCCCTCAATCATAACAGCTATGGCCTGAGAATTGTTCCGGCTGGGCAGCAAAGAAAGGCTGTCATTGAAACTTTTCCTGAAATTCCCATTAGTCTTGATAATAATTTGATTTCTATAAATAGTCCTGAATTACCTTTACAAGTAAAGCAGCAAGTGTCCAATGCTGATCTTTTCGCCAAAAGGGCGGATTTGTCGGCTTTAAAGCTCTCTGTTATCGGGCAGGTGAAGGCCAATGCTAAGAGCTATATTGAGTATCGGTCTGTGTTTTCCCCGACGCAGTATTTTGGCTCAGTGTTTAAGAGTTATTTAGAGAAGGTGGGTGTGAGTGTCGGACAGGTGAGAATTGCTGCTGTCGGGGGTCGAGCTAAACTCCTAACTGAGTTTAAGTCCAAGCCGCTGGCTCAGATCATCAGTGATCTTAATCACTATAGCAATAACTTTATTGCCGGCCAGCTGCTCTATGCTTTGGGGCAAAAAAATAATGCTTTGTTTGATCGGGAGACGGGAATTGGCAAGCTGGAAATGGTAATGAGTGAGCTCGATATTTCATCGGATAGTTATAGAATTTATGATGGCTCGGGACTGAATGCCGAGAATAAAATAACAGCTCAGGCGTTATCTGCTGTGTTGCAGGCCGCCTATGCCGATTTTACTGTAGCACCATATTTTGTGAGTTCGCTTAGCCGTTATGGAGCCAGCGGCACGCTGAAGAAGCGCTCCTTGGGGCCCGGTTACGAGAAAGATGAGGCGGCTATTTGGGCCAAGACCGGGACGATTGACGGGGTTAGTTCCTTGGCCGGCTATGTGACGACGAGAAAGGGAGAACGCATAGCTTTTAGTGTTATCAGCAACGGCATAAGTATTAAGCAGCTGGCCATTGATTTTGAAGATGAACTATTAAGAGTGTTAATTGCCCAGTAATGAGAAATTTTATGAAGCGAGTGGTAGTTTTTATTTTATTTGTCGCCTGTTTTTTTTGCACGCAGCTGTGCGTTGCCGAATATTTAGCGCCTGAGGGTATCTTTGTGCGCGAAGGCCTGGAAAATCGTATCGGTTTTTGGAGGGAGATGTTTACTCGCTATGGTGAGCATGACTTAGTTTTTCATTATCGTAATTATCCCTGGCTTATTTATTCGGTGCTTCATGTTGGAGACATGAAGGGAGATAATTATAAAGAGTTCGTTGCTTCCCGTGATGAGGCGGTAAGTAGGGAGAAGAAGCGTATTCAAAATGCGTTATATGCTTTGGCTAACGGCCAAACTCCGGAAAGTGAGCTGGAGCACCATATTGCTCAAATGTTCATGAAGCTACCCGGGGGGCGCAATAAGTATTTGCTGGCACTAGCAGAAGATCAGCTGCGTTATCAAAGCGGTGTGCGCGAGCTTTTTAGTAAGGGAGTGGTTTATTCGGGTAGGTATCTGCGAGATATTGAAACCATACTGGAGCACGAGGGTGTGCCTGGAGAGATATCGCGCCTACCACTTGTTGAATCTTCTTTTAATTATAATGCTTATAGTAGCGTGGGAGCTGCGGGCATTTGGCAGTTTATGCCGGCAACGGCTAAGAAGTATATGACAGTAGGTAAGAGTATTGATGAGCGCCGTGACCCACTGCAATCTACGCGTGCTGCGGCTAAGTATTTAAAACACGCTTATTCGGTACTCGGTAGCTGGCCTTTGGCTATCACCTCTTATAATCACGGGGTAAGCGGAGTTAAGAGAGCAATGAACGAGGTTGGATCCAGCGATATAAGAAAGATTATTAAAGGATATATGGGATCGAGTTTTGGTTTTGCTTCGCAGAACTTTTATTGTGAGTTTATAGCTGCCCTGGAAGTGGAAAAGAATTACCGGCAATATTTCCCGGAGTTGAAAAAGGAAGGACATCGCAGTTTACAGGAAGTTCGCTTAGAGAGGAGCCACAATATCAATGATCTTGTGCGGCGCTTTGGGGTGGATAAAAAAACATTGATCAGTTACAATCCGGCTTTTCTTGCTCCGATTACTAAGGGTCGCGCCAATGTTCCGGCCGGCTATTTGGTAAAAGTTCCGGCGGGGCGCACATCTTCCACGTTAAGAACGGCACCGGCGGCCGAAGTAGGAAATACCTTTGCTGAGCTAAAGACGATTGGCGCTGCTGAACAGGAGAAGAGTTATGAGAATTTTAAAAATACCTATGTCGTACAAAAGAAAGATACAGTGTTTAAATTAGCCCGGAAGTTTAATGTGAGCAGTCATGAATTGATGGCTGCTAACAATCTGTTAAATCCCAAAGCTTTGCGTGTAGGTAGAACAATTAGGGTGCCGGAGAAGAAGCAGGATTTACCTAAAGCCAGGGTAAGGGAGAGTGAAAAACAAGGGGAGAAAACGGTTGATAATGCCAATGCCGCGCCCGGTCTTGAGCAAGTAGGGGATAAGTATTATACAGTTCAGTCGGGAGACAGTGTTTATAGTATAGCCCGTAAAAACGGGCTAAAGGTCGATGATTTGAAGCGGATTAATTCACTTAAAAGTTCGGTTATTAAGCCGGGACAAAAACTAAAATTAAACTGAGGATACTATGGTTAGCGAAAACGAAGGCGAGAAGATCAAGGTTGTAGATAAGCGTCGATTTGATTCTGATGGAGAGTCTAAGGCTAGTGCTGCCATGAATAATGATGGTGCTTATAAAGTCCAAGAGGGCGGGGCTGAACGGCGCTCAGAACATACGCATAGCGCTAATTACGAAACTGTCAGTTATGGTGGTTTTGTGATGGGCATTGCTACGCAGGCGCTTAGCTTATTGGGCGAAATTCCCAATCCGGAGACAAACATTGCTTCTGTAAATCTTGATGCGGCTCGGCAAATTATAGATGTCATTGCCATGTTAGTAGATAAGACCAAGGGCAATTTGTCGGCCGAGGAAGATCAGCTAACCACTGAAGTGTTGGCCAGCTTGAGATTGGCTTATGTGAGAAAAGTTGATGAGACAAAATCTAATTTAAAAAAGTAAGGGGGGAGAATGAACATCAGGTTGTGGGTAATTGTTTTGACCTTTATTGGTTTAATTTCAGCAGCCTCAGTGGCAGGGGCCGGTGATTTATGGACTGATGGTAAGAAGGTCGCGCCGGTTATTGAGCTTAACTTGCCGAGTTTCGCGCCCATAGTAGAAAAGCTATCGGCCTCCGTTGTTAATATATCCGTGGAGGGTAAAGAAGAGTCCCCAATGGGGTTTCCGGGCGGTCAAGGCTTGGAAAACGAGGAGCAAGAAAATCCTTTTGATTATTTTTTTCAGATGCCGCCTATGCGTCCGGGGAAACGTATGTTTGAAGGATTGGGTAGCGGCTTTGTGATCAATTCTGATGGTTATATTGTTACTAATAATCATGTCGTAGATAGGGCCAGTAAGATCACGATTAAGTTTAAGGATGATAAGGAATCATATACTGCCAAAGTTGTAGGTAGCGATGAAAGAACCGATATTGCGCTATTGAAGGTCGAGGGGGCAAAAAACTTAAGTCCGGCTGTTTTAGGTGATTCGGATGTGATTCAGCCCGGAGATTGGAGTATCGCTATTGGTAATCCTTTTAGTCTTGGTAATACTGCTACTGTCGGAATTATTTCTGCAAAATCGCGTCGTAACGTTGGTGGGCCCTATAGCGATTTTATTCAAACCGATGCTTCGATTAACCCTGGTAATTCTGGGGGACCTTTGTTTAATGCGCGAGGGGAGGTCATTGGTGTTAATACTGCGATCTTTAGCCCTAATCGCAGTGGGAATTCCGGGTTTAATATCGGAATTGGTTTTGCCACGCCGATTAATATCGTTAAAGAAGTCATAGATCAGTTATTTGCTAAGGGCAAAGTTACTCGTGGTTGGCTTGGCGTTTTAATTCAGCCGGTGACGGCGGATGCGGCAAAGGCAATGAGCTTAAAATCGGCTAGCGGTGCTTTGGTTGCCGATGTAGTTAGGGATAGCCCGGCGGAGAAAGCTGGTATTAAGCGCGGTGATGTGATCGTCAAGTATGACAACCAGTCAATCGACGACAACGCACAGTTGCCCCAGTTAGTGGGGAGAACGGAGTTGGGTAAGTCTGTGTCTGTAGTTGTACTACGTGAAAACGAAGAAAAGACTTTTAAGGTCAAAATAGAAGAGCTTAAAGATGAGGAGCTGGCTAAGGGGGAAACTAAGCCGTCCGAAGAAGTAAAACTTGGTGTGAAAGTCCAAAACTTAACTCCTGATATGGCTAAGAGTTTAGGCATAGATGAGAGTGAGGGTGTCGTTGTTACTGAGGTTATGCCCGGTGGCGCAGCATTTGAATCGGGTTTGCGTCGTGGCGATGTCATTATTGAGGCTGGCTCTAGGCCCGTCAAAAATACAAAGTCCTTTAAAGAGCTAACAAAGAATGTCGCTAAAGATAAGCCGATTTTATTGTTGGTCCGCCGTAGTGACCATACTATTTACTTAACAATAAAATTGGACGAACAATGAACTTAAAGCTTAAGGCAATATTCTTAATGACTCTCTTGGCCTTGAGCGCTTGCTCAGGGTCGGGAAAGTCCAGTGATATTGAAGGCGAGACGCAAAAATCACCAAGCATTGGCTGGGATGATCAGGTGTTTGGTAAAGATTTCTATGCTGATTTAGAGGCGAGTAATGTGTCGCGACTTTTTGTGGCCGCGGGACAAGAAGCCGTAGCTGCTAAACGCGGGGAATATTTAGTTAAGCATGTTGGGGCTTGCGGCGTTTGCCATGATGGTCCTGATGGCGGCTTCTTATCGGGTGGAAAAACTGTCGCTATCGACGGTCAGGAAGTATTGGTTCCGGGTGTCATTTCTTATAATCAAATGGGTGCTAAAAGCAAGAGCGTAGGGGAGATGTTTGCGGCTATTAAGGGTGCAGACTTGCCGGATGCAGAGACTAAAACTAAGCTTGGGCATATTGGATACGAATGGCTCTCAGATCAGGACGTTGTTGCCATGCTTTATTATTTAAAATCTGTAACTAAAGAACCTTATACCTCAGCCGGCACGAACATGGCGGTGGGTGGTCTGGGCGCTTATGTGCCTGCGCCGACTCGTTCTGCTTCGGCTGAGTACGGGCGCTATTTAGGCGTTAATTTTGCGCGTTGTACGCGCTGCCATAAAAGCGAAGAGGGATATTTTAGCGATAGTGAGCCATTTGTCGGTAGCGAAAGATATGAAGGGCGCGATGATAACCTGGGTCCCGATATTCGAATAAAGTCCGGAGAAGTTATTAATGCCTGGAGGGAGTCGGATTTTATAACTTATCTTAAAACGGGCAAGACGCCGGGTGCGAAGCAAATCGCGGTCTCAATGTGTCCTTGGAACTATTATAAAGGTATGACCGAGGAAGACATGCGGGCAATATATAAGCTTTTAAGTAAGCTCTAGACCCATGCTTTTGGCTATCGACACGAGCTGTGACGAAACAGCGCTTAGTCTTTTTGATGAGCATGATTATTTTACAGGTAAAAGAGTTGCTGATTGTTTGGTAAGCGAGGTTGTTTCGTCGCAGGTTGATTTGCACGCTGAGTATGGGGGCGTTGTTCCTGAGCTTGCTGCGCGCGAGCATTTGGTTAACTTTCCTCATCTTTTGGGAGCGCTTCTTAAACCGATAAATGGAGATATAGAGGCGATTAGCTCAGTTGCTGTGACCAGAGGGCCGGGGTTGAATGGCTGTCTATTGGTTGGCTTATGTTTTGGGAAAGGTTTGGCGCTAGGTGCAAGAATTCCTCTTGTATTATTAAATCATATCGAGGGGCATTTGTTTGGAGCTATGTTTAGCGCTGATTTTAATGCTTTTGAATATCCTGCGCTAGCTTTAATTGTCTCCGGTGGGCATACATTGTTGGTAAACGTCAAGGGATTTAGACAATACGAAATAATTGCACAAACCAGAGATGATGCGGCGGGTGAAGCTTTTGATAAATGTGCCAGCTTGATTGGGCTCGGCTATCCCGGTGGCCCTAAATTATCTAAGTTGGCACAAAGCGGTGACGCGACTAAATATCGTCTCCCTATCGGACTAAATAAAGATAATACCAGCTTTAGCTTTAGCGGATTAAAGACGGCAGTTTATCGGTTAGTGCAAGATCTTGATTCTGAGGTGGAAAATGAGCAAGTGAAGGCTGATGTATGTGCCTCAGTGGAGAATGCCATAGTAGTTGCGTTAATCGAGAAAACCAAGGCAGGCTTAAATGCTGTTGGAGCAAAGCAGCTGTTTCTTTGTGGTGGGGTTGCTGCTAATGCAACCCTTCGAAAAGAACTTAAAAATTTAGCTGAGGAGTTCAGCTGTAGGCTTATTTTCCCACCAATTAAATATTGCACAGATAATGCTTCGATGATGGGCGCTCTAGCTCTGGAGATATTAAAACAGGATAAGGACGGTTATGAGAGCATTAGGAATATGATGCGTAACGGGGTCTATCGGGGCACAAAATTTCGGGAAGATGCTGCAGGAGCTAAACCGCGTTTTCCTTTAACCGAAGTGAGTAATTAATGCCCAGAGTTAAAGATAAATTAAAAAGCTTGGAGGTGCGCCCCAAAAAGCGTTTTGGTCAGAATTTCTTGAAATCTGAGGAGCTAGCAGAGGCGATCGCTGAGGATGCGGGTTTGACTAGTGTTGATACCGTATTAGAAATAGGAGTTGGCCTTGGCATTTTATCCAAGGCATTAATTAAGCGCAGCGCTGATTATTATGCAATCGAGATTGAGAAGGGTTTTTGCGAGGAGCTTCTTGCTGGTAGCGCAGTGCCAGCTGAACATGTCATTTGTAAAGATGTTAGGAAAATAGAGTTGGCGCCAATAGTTGGTGATAAGAAAGTGGTAGTTGCGAGTAATGTTCCGTATTCAATTTCTACGGATGTTATCTTATGGATGATTCGAGAGCGGCGAAATATTAAGAGCGCCAGTTTGTTGTTGCAGCAAGAGTTTGCCGAGCGTTTAGCGGGTAAACCGCATACCAAGGCTTATGGATCTTTAACTGTTTTAGTTAGTCTTTACGGTAAGGCGACCTTAGGTCGGATAGTATCTGGGGGAAGCTTTCATCCGCCAACCAGCGTCAGTTCGCGCATGGTGAATATCAAATTTTATGATCAGCCCCTTCATGAATTGGATCATCAGGAATTGTTTGAAGCTTTTGTGCGTATTGCTTTTTCTATGCGGCGCAAGCAAGTTGTGAATTGCTTGCTGCGGCATTTTGTTTTGGAGAAAGATGAAATCAAGGCAGCGCTTCGTGATGTAGGGCTTGATGAAATGGCGCGTGCAGAAGATTTAGAACTGGTAAATTTTGTTGATTTATACCAGCGTATTAGACAGGGTAAAAAAAACACTGTCTAGTTTAAAAATCTGGCTATTTGTGATAGCTCGTTAGCGCTAGTCTTTATAAGTTTTGTTTGGGTATTAGGGTTTTCTTGTATAGCCTAAGTTGTTAGGTTTCATCATAATTAGGAGGTTTTAAGAAGATGTCTACTGTCCTCAGGTTCCAAGTTCATAAAAATGAGAGCAAAGAGCAAGAAGTTGCTTTGGTGAAGGCTGTTTCCAAATGCGCAAAAAAGGAGCTTTGTCGGGTTTCGAGCATAGAACTTTCACCGGATGTGGACTTGGACATGATTCATGCACAGGTCGTTTTTAATTCTGTGGGTGTTATTGATGTCACCGGTTTGCCTTATGAGATGATCTGCCAGCTACTTACTCACGATTTTGCGGGACGAAGAGTGCCTCTTATTTGTGCTGGCTCGGGCCCTTCCAGTGGAAAGGTGCCTGGTCAGTTTCTCGGCTATCGGCTTATTCTTTCGGTCGAGTTTGAAAGTATTCCTCTGTAGGCGAGCGGCAGTTTTTCGGCAATCTTTGCTTTGTAACGCGGGCGGAAAGTTGAGCAGATTTTCCGCCCGCATTTGGTTTATGTACTTGGTCTATACAATAAAGTCCTGAGCCTGCCGTTTTTATGCCTTAATAAAGGCATAAAAGTCCTTCAGCTGTTCGCGGATTATGTCGATAAACTTCATGTATCGCTTTATCTTAAATGAACGGTTGAAAAGTGAAGATCATTGGTTACTTACAATATTTTTTTGCTCTGATAGTAGGGATTTTGCCTTGGGCCTTTGCCGGTTTTAGTATTTCGCATATTAAACCCGGCGATTGTGGTCTATCGGCGCTTGGTTTTTTGCTTGCCTACACTCAATTAAAACATCTTCGAAATGATAAGCTGGTGAGGGAAACGGCGTCGGCCTTGGGGCTGGATAACCGCGGCACGCTTGAGCAAATCATTGCCAAACTTTGCGATAGCGTACAAAAATTTCATTCTTTGTATTTTGGCTATGAAGCAAAAGATCATACAGACCACTTGGCAGTTATGGTTGAGCTGAGGCGCATTGTAGAAATGGCTTATGTCGAGTTTTGTGCCAATTCGGCTGAACTGGCATTAGTGGATGAATATAGCGGGGTGAGAACACAAGCTATATTAGTTGGTGTGCCCAGATCTGAATATGCCCAGTCCTCACTATTGGAGGCGGCTAACAATGCCGAAACATCGGCTGAACTGATGAAAAGAGCCGGTGTGTTTGTGGAAAAGGTAGCTTTTGCCGGCTATTTATTTGGAACTTTTCGCGTGGAACTAGGGAAGGGCAATGTTCCGACGCAAGAGCAACGCAATATGCTAAACCTGTTTTCTATGCATTGCGCGATTACTTTGATTAACAGTCGTTTCACGGATGAATTGATCCGCATGCGCAGACATAGCGAGGAGTCAGTTAAAGCGAAAACGGGCTTCCTTGCAAACCTAAGTCACGAGATTCGCGGGCCGCTGGGAGTAATTATTAGCGGTGTGGAGCTGATTTTGGAAGGGATATGTGGAGAAGTCAGCGAACAGCAGAATCAGACATTGGGAATGATCAAAAAAAATGGTGAGCACCTACTGGATTTGGTAAACGATGTGCTTGACTATGCAAAGACTGAAGCCGGTAAAATCAAAGCTGAGCCCGTATCGTTGTGTGTTGCAGATTTAGTTAGCGATTTGGCCAATGTCGTGCGCTCACAGGCAAATAGCAAAGAGCAGAAGCTAATTACTAAGCCTGTGGAAAAATATATCGGGGTAAAGTGTGATAAGCGCCATGCTAGGCAAATACTTATTAATCTTTTAACGAACGCTATCAAATATACTCCAAATGGGGGAACTATAACTATTGATGTTGCCCTGGAGAAGGCCAATAAAGTTAAGATCAGTGTTACCGATACCGGAATCGGTATTCCTAAAGATCAGCAAGATAGGGTATTTAATGCCTTTGAGCGGGTTGAGGATAGCTATGCGCAACAGCAGATGGGCACGGGGCTAGGGATGCCTATTGCCTGTAAGTTATGCGAAATCAATAAAGGCGTAATGGATTTTACTTCGGAGCAAGGGAAGGGATCGTGCTTTTGGATTGAGCTACCATATGTCGAAATTGAGGATGAATATCTAAATCCGGCGCTGACCGGTAAGCAGCAAGTCATTAAGTCCTATGGGCAGGGCGAGCAAATATTGTTAGTGCAGCCGGATAACGAAGAAAAAGACATATTAGTTCGTTATTTGACTTTTCAAGGATTTGAAGTGGAGAGTGTTTCAAGTTCACGCGGTGTGCAGCAAGCGTTAAAGCAGGGCGACTTTAAGCTGCTTGTTATCGATAATGACTTTGATAATTTGAATGCCGAGGAGTTATTATTTTCCATTCGCAATAATCCACGCGGCAAAAATTTACCGATGGTGATGATATCTGCTCGTGCCTTTTCGTTCGATGTTGAATACTTTCTCAAGCTCGGCGTAGAGCGCTGCCTCAGTAAACCCATTGACCTAGCCGACCTCGCCCGCATCGTACACAGCACCCTGCACCCGCTCCGCAACTGACTCCAGCCGCAAACTAGCACCCGGTACCTTCGGCGCCGATAGCCGCAAACACCTAAGAATATAAATAAAAATGCCATCCCCACGCCCATCGCCGAGGTGGCACATGCTGAAACAAATAGAATACTCGAACCCATCAAACTGGCGCCGGCGACCGCCTGAACTTCACCAAAAAACTTAAAAAAACTACCACCCGGTACCTTTTTGAAAACTACCACCCGGTACCTTTTTGACGCCACCCGATATTTCCGTTCGAACTACCTCCCGGTACTTTTAATCTGAGACAGCTAAGACGCTGATATCATGATGCTTATTAGCAAAAAATGTCATACTAGAGCGAATAATGGGAATTGAGATGTGCAATTAATTAGGTCCGCGAAGAAAAGGAAGTTTGTTTTTCTTCGATAAATATAAACCATTCTATTTTTGTTTGAAAACGGAGTGGCTTGAATAATGATATTAATTGCAGCGACAAGAGAGGTTATTATGAGCAATCCGAGAAAGGTTTATCCTAAAGATAGCGTTTTGTTTATCACAACTAGCGTCGAGGAAGATTTACCATTTGTGCCAAATTATCTTATAAATGCGATACTTGAAGGCATTCTAGCCGAGTGTCAGGAACGTTATAAGCAACAGTTATGCGGCTATAGCTTCATGGCTAATCATCTGCATATGATAATTCGGGTGACAGATCCTGACATGGTATCGGATTTCTTTAGATACTTTAAAACCGAATCTGCCGCAGCGCTCAATCGTTTATTGGGAAGGACAAAACATACTGTCTGGTGCGAAGGTTTTGATTCTCCTTTAGTTTTAACCAGTGAATCTGTAATCGAGAAGCTAGTGTATATTTATCTAAATCCCGTTAAAGCTAGATTGGTTAATAGTATTGATGAATATCCGGGTTTGAATTCATGGGCTGCTCTCAGCAAGGGGCAAGCGGTAAAGACTGTTCGGCGAATCAAGTATTCAACTTTAACAAAGCTTAAGAAGTTGGAGTTAAATTTCACAGAACAAATGGCTATACTTAAGAGGTTATATAGGCTTAATCGAGCTAAATTTAAAATAAAGGTGACTCCGTATTCATGGATGGAAAACTTTCATGATATGGACTGTTTTAGTCCTGATAATATAAAAGATGAGATCATTAGAAGAGTCAGAGCGGAAGAGGAAAAAATAAAGAAAGAAAATATAAGAAATAAGAAATCCGTGATTGGGGTAAGACGACTTATCAGGCAAGTTATTAATGGTAAATATGAAAGCAAACGCAGTGGAAAAAGAACTCGAGTTATCAGCTCCAATGTCACACTGCGCATCAATGGAATAAAATGGCACAAAAAGCTATCCAAAGATGCCCAAGAAGCTTGGCTATTACTCAAGTTCGGGCTTAAAGCAGAATTACCGCCGGGTTTTTATGGGCCGGGCAAAGTGGTCAGTAGCAATATCTTTAATTTTATGGCGCTTGATTTTCGCATCTAAGAAGATCCAGGTTACCGATAAGCCTCATTGGAGTTGGAATTTGCCAGTTCTAGTGGAGTTCTCTATCTAAATTTAGTTGAAGAGCGACAATTAGCAAATTTATTGTGATGTAGTTAGCCTGATTTTAGGCGATGAAGTCGATCTAAGGTGAGTGTGGTGCTTTGTGTTCCATATTTGCTGGTTCGCTCACTTGGCCTCTATACTAGCACCCGGTACTAGGCGGACATCTGGCGTCTATTTTAGCACCCGGTACTAGGCGGACGGTCATCGGGGGACTAATTAGTTGGCCTCTATACTAATCATAATCATAATCATACTAGCACCCGGTACCAGTTCATACTAGCACCCGGTACCAGTTAGCTAGCGGCAGAGGGAGATGGTGCGGCGGCAGAATTCGCGGCCGTAGTCTGTCCAAACGCCTTGGCCCCAGTAGCGAAAACAGCTGGTTTGTGCGCACATTAAGTTAAAGAGGGCTGATTTATAGCCTTGCTCATTTGGGTCAACCTGTGGGCGAATATAGCGCTCATTGAAGGCCACAGAAGCTTGCTCCATTGGTCCTAAGAGGTTGTCGTAGCCTTTTACCCAAGAGATGTTATTGGTCCAGCTACCTCCTTCCATGTGAAACCGAGAATCTGCATTTTTTAGCTCAGTAATTGCTTGATCGAATTTCTCTTGGCTATCCCCTGGGATAAATTTATCCCAGATACGCTTTTGATATATTGGCTGAACTACCGGTAGATCATTTTCGGAGATGCCAAGTTTGGCAAGCATTTCTAGATATTCTGAACCATTTACTAATGGTGTTTGGCTATTAGTTGAAATGCGGACTACCTCTTTATATTTATCAGGAAATTCGTTCATCATCACACCCCCGTTTTCTCCATCTGCTATCTGAGTAACAAGGCGGGGTAGGGTATGCCCCTTAAATTCAATTGGCGCTAATGAGCATGCTTCATACCAGGGCTGCATTTGAGCTACTAACTTGGTGTCGCTCCCTTGAGTTTTTATTAGACAGGTAATGCTAAGCTCTTCACCTTTGGTGTTTTTACAAACGAGGCGATTTGGAAAATATCTTTCCTTGGGACCATAGCTGGTTTGTGGATCTTCGATCGTGTGTTCTTGAACTAACACATACGTGTAGCCATTTTCTTTAAGTGTTTTAACGAATTCATAAGCGATATCGGGGTGGTTGGGCAGGGCCATTTCAGAAGGAGAAAACCCTTTAACGCGAGCCAATGCTTCGCTACCAAAGAGCTCAGCAAAAAACTTACGCCACTCAATTACATGCAAACGGTAATCTTGCACTGGCGTAGATGGCGCTACAGCGTGGCCCCAGGGGCAGCCTAGCCACTCTACGTGCCTATGGTAATTGGAATTACATGTAACGCCCTTTAAAGCATCAAGCACATCATTGAGTCCCATTTTCTGAAGGCCCCAAAGCAGGTTTCCCGAATACTCCAACATGACACGTGGCTCTTTCCCTTCGGCTACAAGCTCAGGCACAAACTCGCCAATACGCTTATAACACCACTGAAACACCGATGCGTTATGATTATCCCCAACGCCTTGGTTATTAAACATATCTTGTAAATTGCTGATCACATCAGCCGTTTGTAAATCGCTGCCGCCGGCGGGTATTAATGGTTGATGCATGTGTAGTGCTATTGTTGCGCTCATCTTATCCTTGCATTGTGCGTTAGTGTTGTTAGTTGCCCGGTAATATCCACATATGATCGGCAGTTTCGCAAGATAGGTTAAACCCAGTATCGTGGGGAAAATGTATAAAAATAGTATGTAAAGGTGAGATTAGCTAAGGCTGATTCTTTACTTCAGATAGGGAGCATGGAGGTAGAAAATAGCACCCGGTACCATTTTAAAAAATACCAAAATACGCGTCCTATCTTTTGGTGTATCCGCGAAAATATTACCCGGTATCATTTGGGATACACTTCCCGTTAACCCCTTACATTTTTATTCTGCGAGCGATATGGGCGATTGCGGAATCAATAATTGCCCAGTCCTGGCTGTTTTGCTGCAAACTTGGTGGCAACGGAGCTATCGGAAAATAAGCGCCATAGCTTCGGTTAATATTATTGATAGCGTCAAAGTCGGTAAGATAGGGACCTTCGTAATTACTTCCATTCGCAGCGTTAATGTTAAAAGGGCAATCACTTGCATTGAGGCCACTTGTCCGGCCCTCTTTGTTGTGAAATCTAATTTGGGCTAATATATTAGGATCGAACGCTAATCTACGTAAAAACAAATCATGTCTGCTATTATTGAGTCCTTGGTAGGCTAGCCATGTGTCATCTGTCCCATCACCGTTAGTATCTTGAACACACCGAAATTGATTCGCTATGCCATTTACTCCAGCACAGCGCTTCGGATTAACGTCGGCATAAGTTTTGGTCGCTGGGGAATCAGGGTTGTTGTTGGCGTCACATGGTGTTGCACTAAATTGATAATTTGTTTTGCAATTTGGGGTCTCAACGCACCACTCATTTTGGTTAAAATTCGCACATGTCGGACTCTGATTGCACCTATCTAACTGCGAGCTTCTTTGAAAGGCGGCATAGCCAAAACCTATGGTAAAGACTCGACCGCCATGTTGGCGCATAACATCGCTCATGCCAACTGCGCAGTTGTAGGCGTCTCGAAAAGTTGCGGTTGTTGCAAGACTAGTTGCGCTTCCATCGCTTGTCCTAAAAATATTCTGACCTAGTAGTACGGTATCATCTCCCCAGTCTCCGGCGCTATTCATAAGTGCGCCCGTGGATACTATAATGTAGGTAGCATTCCATGAGCCGGCATTTGCCTGAGCATCCAAGCTTGCTTGATTTACGGCTCTACTCATTGCACTACAGAGCGTATCATTTTTATCTTGAGTATATGAAATTGTTCTAAATAGTCCGTTATTGCTAAAATAGGCAGAAATACGATTTACTAAAGACCTCCTAAATAGATCGCGGCGAACACAAACACTATTCCCTGCATTCGTAAATTGTCTGTTATTTTCATCAAAGATACCATCATTATCGGTATCGACTTGGCAGACCGGATTCCCCAAATTATCCGCTGCTAGGCAAAGCGCCCATTGTTGAGGTGCACGAGACTGAAATTGATTTGCCACAATGGCTGGCGCAACCAAAACCGGTTGCGTGATATTAGGTGCGGTTACTGGGATTGACGGGGTTTGGATTGCTAAAACTTGATCTTGCTCATCGGGAAAATCAAACGCACCATTGTTATTTAAGTCTACATAGCATTGCGTATAACCATGTGAACAATTGGTTCCTGCGGTGATGATATCCTGGTCATCAAGTGTAGAATGCGCAAAGCAGTCAACGACACCCATTGCGATACTATTGTCCCAAATGAGATAAACATTAGACCTTTTTTCGGTAACAGTTACCCGCCTCTGGTAAGTCTGATTTGGATTTAGTCCTAGTACTCGGCCAAAAAAGAGAGGTGGTTGTAAGTCAGCGGTAATAGTGACCTGCGCCAAACGATTATTGGCACGAGGTATTAGGTTCACTCCTAAATTTGTTACGCGCGCATCATTTATGCCAGCCAAGCGCATATTAGCAACCGTATGCTGCTTGGCAACTTTCATTATCCTATCTTGTGGTATCGTTGAGGCTAATGCGCCAATATCGAAAGAAGGCACGACGGGACTATTCTTAGCTCGCTTAGGGGGACCCTCCCGTCCGGCTAAGTGCCACGCTAGCGCTCTTTTTGCGGCAGCATCGGCGCTTAAATCAAACACTCTAGCGTAACGAAAATTAAAGGACAAATCTATCGCTAAAGTAACGAAGCCACATAAGAGCACAAGACACAAGGCGACAAAAGGAAGGTACATACCACGGCTTAAGTTGTGGCGCTGTCCAATACTATCATGTGATAACATTATTATGCTCATAATAGTTCCTAAAAGATTGCGACATAATAAACAAATCCACGTACGGGAGTAAAGTTGTCCACTAGCACGGTTGGATCAAATCCCAATCCACCCAGGTTTATATATCCAAGGGCAACAAATATTGAATTAAAAGGAATGAGCACTTCGACAACAAAAGGATCATCACGTGGGTCTATATTTTCAAGTCCAAACGCATCTGCTGGGGCACCGCAGCCATTCTCATACGCTGCTTTTGGTTTGGTACACACGAAAAAACCTTTTACGCTTTCATCCCAGTTAGTATGGAAGAAGCCAGCCCTTTGCAAGAGAGTGGAGCCGGAAGTAGACGGGTCTTTATAGTCTTTTCCAAGCAAACGCCAGCCTAAAACTAATGCTCTATTATTTACATTTCTACGTTCGAATAATCTAAGTCCACTTACTCGAACAAACGGTGGTTGGGCATTTAAAAATGGATTCTCTAATGGTATTAGATCTTGGGCAGTAACTAACGCCCTTTCTATTTCTCTTTGGCAATAGTACATCCTATTATAACTATCTTCTCCACGGTTATTAGGAAGCCAATCTACGTACATAAACATTCCATCGTCGGGCACGTTAGAAATTAATTCTGTGGCTGCTAGTTGGCCAGAGCAATGCTCGCGGAAAGCTGAACCCATATGATGGGCCACAGTAACAGCCGAATTATGATAGTATAACCATCGACTTAATTCGATAATGGCTACAGTCAATAATAATAAAAAAGGTGTAATTATTGCAAGTTCAAGGATGGCCACACCTCTAACACTAAGTAAACTATTTCTACTCATAAGTTTAGACATAACTATACTGCCGGTTTAACCTCAAGTCGAGCTGTAGATGTAAGCCTCACATTAATTGGATTACGAAGCCAGCCCAGCACTACGGGGCGATAGGGGAACAAGAAAATTACGGTGGTTATAGTTGATTCGTTACTAAAGATAGCCCCATTATTAATCTCGAGGCATGGCGTATTACCTTGATCACATAAACTTAAACTACTCGGAGGAATATCGTTTACATTATTACCAAAAAGAAAAGGAGAGACGAATGTGTTCGCGTTCTCCAATAACCGCCCAATGAAAAAACAGGTACGTGGATCACTGCTAATTGGTTGGTAGTTAGTAGCTAAGCATCCTGTGGCGTTCCAAAACCCAGTTGCCTGTGTCCAGGTCATATTGCTATTTGCAAGCACCCCAGCAATGTTGATATTGTTAGGCCAACGGGAAGCCTCCTGAAACGATCTATCCAGAGCATATTGGAGTGTGTTAACTCTATAAAAAAAGAAACCAAACTCAACGACAGGAAGAAAGATAAAGAATAAAAAAAATGGCAAGGTGAGGGCGAACTCAACCATGGTTGTGCCGCGAGCGAAGGTAGGATACTGCTTTGATGAAGAATACGCTTTACCTTTAGTCACGCCTATATGACCCATAAGTGATAAGATTCTATTTCGAACTATGCCTGATAAGTAAAGTTATCGGGCATAATACTATTCCGCAGCCAGTTTGTTAATAATATAAAACTCCCTTCTGTTAGTTATTATTACACAGTAAGGGGTTTTGAAGCATCATGTTTTTGTTAATCGGCTTCATTTGGGCTTGGACTTTAGGGTTTATTTTTTTTTGCATCTGTCTAAGGTCTTGATATAGCTTGAACGACTCGTCTTTGTTGGAGTGATCTGCTCTTTTTAGGCTAATTTGGAGTTGGTGGTTTTTTGTAAGGCTTCGGTGCCCTCTCACCGAAGTTTTGCAAGAAAGTAATGGTTTTTGCTTCTAATGCCGAAATTAGAAGCGACGGTTTAATCTACGAAAGGCGGATGTTATCATGCTCAAATTTGCTCTAGAGGAGTTGGCCAAGATAGAACGTAAACTTGGCTATACCTTCAACGACAAAGTATTGTTGTCTACGGCTCTTACGTCATCTACGGCTGATGCTAAAGATAACTATGAGAAGCTGGAATTTTTTGGTGATGGCTATTTGCGCTATGCGCTTCCCAAGCTTATCGATGAGCGTTATCCGGGAAGTCATCAAGGTGAATTAACCAGAATGTATAGTGTGCTTAGTTGTAATGCCACGCTAGCCCATACGGGTTTGCGGTTAGGTGTTCCGAGCGTGGTAAAACTTGGCAATAGTAAGATTAAGTTTCATCTGAAACTTATTGCCGATGTCGTTGAGGCTATAATTGGTGCGGTTGAACAGGATTCGCATAAATCTGATGTACTTATTCAGATTTGCCGGCGTATATTCCGTACGAATATCGAACTTATTCGATTTGATCGGCCAATTGAACTGCTAACTCAAATGAGCAGTTCTAAGTCAAACCGCAACCGGATTTCCTTTCATGTTTACCCGCGCTCAAGCAACATCGCCTGCTCCGGCTATATTGCTGTGGTAAATAAGGGGAAGGAGGTCGTTGTTGATAACGGCGAGGGAATCAACGCTGAATGGGCTATGTATAATGCGGCTGCCCTTGCGTTACTCAGACTTTATCCAAAGACCTACCCTGCGCCTCTGACGATCCAATGGCGCCTTTAGTATCGTCCCTCGGTCCGGGCGTCGTTAGGTTATATGCGACGCCCGGCAGAGAAATTGCTCTAGATTTATGTTCAAGGTTCTTACTTTCTTGCAAATCCCCCCTACTCTTTGCTAGATCCCCTTTTCATGAGTTTACCTATACTGACAATTATCTTGATTGCTATTGGCCTAGCTATGGAAGCTTTTGCGGTAAGCATTACCCGCGGGGTAGCTTGTAAAGAACGTAACAGTTGTACCGGTTCAGCGGAAACAGGACAACCAGCAGATATAAATAACCTAGTAACAAGTTATTAATGAAGCCCATTATGCAGCAAGTAGTGAGTCTTGAGCTTGCTGCTCTCTAAGCATCTTCCTTG
>JADZAE010000021.1 GCA_020852715.1 Deltaproteobacteria bacterium | reverse complement strand
GATGGCGGCTACGGTAACCCGGTTTAGGCCTAAGGCAATATTCGAATGGGGCACCCATGTAGGTAAATCAGCGCGTATCTTTTATGAAATAATTGATTCTTTTAACATACCTAGTCAGGTATATAGCTTTGACCTGCCCGACGATGTTGAGCACAACGAGCACCCTCACGAAACTAGAGGGATGTTAGTGAAAGGTCTCAGTAAGGTTAGTTTATTCCAAGAAGATGGCGTTACGGGTGCTTTAAAGATTTCTCAAAAAAAGAAAATTAACAGTCGAGACATGTTGTTTTTCATAGATGGCGATCACTCTTATGAATCAGTGAAGCGCGAACTATCTGCGGTTATAAAAAATCACCCAGATGCAAAAGTTTTATTGCATGACACATTCTATCAATCAGAAAAGTCTAAATATAATGTTGGGCCATGGAAAGCTATTGACGAGTTCTTGAAGAAAAATAAAGGATACCGATCTATAAGTACTACGACCGGCCTACCAGGAATGACGCTGATATATAAAATCAAATAAGTATTGTTTAAATACCTCGATTTTGTTTTTTGAAAAACCATACAATGACCAAAACGCTTGATAGACCACCAGCCGTATCCGTTGTAATGAGCGTATATAATGGTGGTCAATTTCTGCCTCTTGCTATTCAAAGTATTCTCGACCAAACTTTTAAAAATTTTGAGTTTATTATCGTAGATGATGGCTCGACCGATAATTCTGCAGAGATTATAAAAAGCTTTAACGACCCACGAATAAAACTATTAACTCAAAAGAATAAAGGGCTAGTAAATTCACTAAATAGAGCAGTTAAGATTTCGAGAGGTGAATTTATTGCACGAATGGATGATGATGACATTTCTCTTCCACAAAGATTAGAAAAGGAGTTAATTGCAATAACCGCCAATCAGTCCATTGGGGTAGCTGGCAGTTATTATTCTTACATCGACACCGCCGGAACCCCATTTGCATCACATATCTCGCCAACCCTTCACGAGGATCTTAGATTTTTATTACTTCATAAAAATCCTTATGGTCATGGAAGCACGCTAATTAGAAAAGAAGCATTGGTAAAAGCAGGGCTTTACCGAGATAAATACCCTGCTGCCGAAGATTATGATCTATGGCGACGCATTGCGCGTGATTGGCTATTAGTCCAAATACCGGAGGGTCTCTACTTGTATCGCCAAAACCCAGAAGGAATTTCATCAAAAAAAAGTACAGTACAGCAAAAATCTACCACTAGAATAATTAATGAACTATGGAAGGAAGTTATTCCTGCGGTAACCGCTTTGAACATAAAAAAACATTATAAATTCTATAAAAAACTTGATACTTCATTCGCCAATAAAATTGCAGATAAGTACTTGGATGATCTTGTTCGAATAAGTCTTGCAGCTTTGGCTAAGAATAAACCTCGAACATTTATAAAAACGACTGGAGGTTTAGTATTATCTTCTCCGATACATCTATGTAAATTGCTATACTTAGTAGGACGTTCATTAATTAGAAAAATATTAGTTAAACTAGGTATTTACCATAAATGAAGAAGTTAAAAATATTGCATGCTGTTGAATCATACTACCCTTCAGTGAGCGGAGCGCCTGAAGTTGTAAGGCATCTAAGCGAACGAATGGTAAAAGCTGGACATGATGTTACGGTAGCTACCCGAAAATTACCTAATCGAAAGAGTCTTGTACATAACGGCGTGAAGATTGTAGAGTTTAACATTCGGCCCACAAGCCCGCTGGGTTTGAGCACAGTAACTGGACTAGCTGGGGATACAAAGAAATATCAAGATTATTTAATTAAAAATAAGTTCGATGTTGTCATGACATATGCCGCACAACAATGGACTACTGATTTAATGCTGCCAATACTGGATAAAATAAGAGCAAAGAAGGTTATTGTACCATGCGGTTATTCTGGATTATATGACCCGATGTATAAACAGTACTTTAAAGAATTGCCAACCTACTTGCGTAAATTTGATGCTTCCGTATATTTATCGGACGACTACCGTGATATTAATTTTGCACGCAAAAATAAGTTAAAGAATATTAACCTTATTGCGAACGGTGCTGATGAAAATGAGTTTGCAGACTTACCGACTGCCGCACAAAAACAGAAATTACGCGAAAAATACGGCATTAAGGGATTGATGTTGATGACAGTAGGCAATTATACTGGCGAAAAAGGACACGCAGAACTTATTGCTATCCTAAAGCGACTACCAGTACGAAATGTCACGTTAGTAAGTGCAGGCACAGCAACGCCCGGCGTTGGAAGCTACGACATGTTTAAGACACAGGCTAATCTAATTAACAATAATCGCTCGCTACTAGGCAAGAAAGTTGTAATGATCGACGGCACTAACCGTAAATTAATTCTGCAGATGTTAAAGTGTGCTGATTTATTTACATTTTTATCTAACATAGAAGCCAGTCCGTTGGTTCTTTACGAGGCGAATGCTGCAGGCATCCCGTTCCTAGCTACAGCTGCAGGTAACAGCGCCGAAATTGCGTCCTGGACGGGTGGAGGAGTAATAGTTAAGACTCATCCTATTCAAAACGGCAGAGTAAGAGCCGACCTTAAAGATGCGCTTTGGCAGATTACAAAATTAGCTTATAGCTCTGCTAAGCGCCGACGACTTGGTACTACAGGCCGAGCAACATGGAAAGATAAATATACTTGGGAAAAACTCACAAATGACTATCTGAATCTTTATCAAAGCCTTCTTGATAAAAAAGGATTGAAATAAAATGATTATTGTTAAGTTGATGGGCGGTCACAGCAACCAACTTTTTCAATACGCTATTGGACGCCGATTAGCAAAAAAACATGGAGTTGAACTTAAGCTTGATATAACTTCATATGAGAATATGGCGCCACAAGACACGCCCCGCCACTACGAATTGGGATGTTATCCTTTGAAAGCAACTATCGCAACAGCTAAAGATTTGTCTAAAGTTGAGCCCGAGAATTACTCCAGTAGCTTTATTAGCAAATTAAAACATAAGCTCGGACTAGGTAATGTTATTAGAAGATTTGGTGAAATTAACG
>JADZAE010000020.1 GCA_020852715.1 Deltaproteobacteria bacterium | reverse complement strand
CTCCTTGCCGACTCTCCTATTACTAACACCACAATAGCCTTCCCATCATCCTTTATGGTAGCATCCGGCAATAAAATCTCCTTCTTGTTCTTTTGATAATCATGAATATAAAAAAGCGAAATATTCACCGCGTATGACCAGGGCATTGCTAATCCGCCCAATTGCTTTGAATTCTTATCAATCCAAAGCCAATTGCTGGCATTGGCATATGCAATGACAATCATCAATAATAATGCAAGCGATGAAGTGGTTAAAAACCTCTTCAATGTTACATTCACTATTTTGGCTTTAATGATGTAAATACTCGGAATCACGCCCAGTAAAAAGACATAAAGCAATAGCTTTACTGAAAAAAAACCACTCGCCTCTTCATAATTGGTGTTGAGTACATTGCCGATCATAGATTCGTCTATAATAACACCATAAGTATTTACAAAATAAATCGCTACCGCGTTGATGATAAAAAATAACACTAATAGAAACTTTCCAACAACACGGGATAGAAAAAATAGGAGGTAAAACGTAAATGCATTTGCAAGCAACATCAAAATTACCAGGCTAATGATAATAAGGATTCCGTTCAACCTCTTGAAATCAACATGATCAAAAACAAAGGAAAAAAATGGATAATGAAACAATAAGAAATTCAGAGAACTCATTAACAAAACAAAACCAGGAAGTTTAAATTTATCTTTTAGCATAAATTTGAATCACTTTAAAAATGGTAACAACACAACTCGCCAATGCAAAGTAAAATATCAACAAATTTTCATCAACTATTTTATTGACTATATAAAAAGAACAAATCAGAAATAATAAAATAATAACCGGATAGTATTTTTTATTGTTGATCCAAGTCCAGATTTTATATTTCCTACTGATAAAAATACTTGTAAGGCCCGATATATACCCAATAATGCTGCCCCAACTAACATCAAGCGGATAATGCGCCCCACGCCTACTCTTGTAAATGCCAGCAAAAATCCTGCAACAACCATCAAAAGAAACATGAGTATCTTATAAGGTGGCTTTTGAGGCATTAATGCAAATAAGAGTACTGTAAGAATTGTAAAGATAGTAATTGAGTGCCCTGAGGGTAAACTGTTGTGGCCGGACAATGTTTTCCCCCACGATAATAAAACTGCTATGATCGAATACTGCTGCGGGCCTTGGTACCGCGAAAAAATTCTTTAATACAAAGGAATATAGGAGACAAACCAGCATAGCAGAAAATAACGACACCCAGATTTTAATTCGCTCCTGTGAATCATTAAAAGCAGACGCATGAGTCATCACCGGGCACAGTGCGGATATTTACGATAGCCCTACTATCAAAACCAGTGTCGGTTCTTTTTTTAGCTTACCCATTTTCGTCTTAGACTCAGCCGAGCAAATAAATCCGCTCTTTAATAAACTCCGCGAATAAAATATCGATTTTCAAATTGTCGGAACAAGTGCCAAAACGAAATCTTTGATCGATGAACAAGATCTCACTAAAGCAACTATTTTTATCTTAGGAAACGAAGCCACCGGCATGAGCACTGCTTATAAAAACCTTTGTAACAGTGGCGTTAAAATCCCCATTTACGGCACAGCTTCCTCTTTAAATGTCGGCTGCACTGCCTCCATTGTCCTTTATCCGATCGATAGACAGAGACGTCAGCTTAATCCGTAAGGATCAGAGCCTAGCAAAACTGAGCCAGCAACATATTTTTCAAACTATACTGCTCACAGCACAGCATTAAACAGCTCGAACATTGTGCATGTTTATGGAGCAGTAGTTGGTGAAATGCTGAGATGTGTAATAAGATAAAGCCCCGATATGATTCAGCCACGTTGTCGTAATCCCATGCGCACTTTCTTTTCGCTATAAATCTGCGCTGCTAACACTAACAACACCAACCCATCTAAAACCCTCGAGTAATCGCCATACCCCATATTTCCGATAATCCTAGTCGGCAACAAATTATATTTTCTCTCGAAAATATCTACATGGGAGAAATTAGCCTTTGGTTACAACATAGAAGCGCCACTAGCCGCTACTTTCACCGCCGTCCTGAAGAAACGGCGCTCTATCAGATTATTTATAATTACCAACAAGAGCTTGAGCATCACTGGGACGAATTGTTTTTGGAAACCTACGGCTCGCTTAGACCTTGCGTCATTAAAGCCATGAACGAATACCAGAGCTGCGGTATATTACGCTTTGGGTGCGCTCGTGCTTATTGCCAAAGCTGTAAACACTCCGAGCTTGTCGCCTTCTCTTGCAAGAAATGCGGTATCTGCGCATCTTGTGCGGCGAAGCGCTCTATCCTCTTTGCTGAAAACCTACACGAGAATATCTTACTAGACCAAGACCACAGACACCTTGTGTTTAGTATCCCCAAAAGATTGCGCTCATATTTTAAGTTCGACCGAACCCTACTTTCCATCCTTCATAAATGCGCCCGGCTCGCCTGGACGCAATATCTAAACTCCATTATCCCCGACTCCACCCCATCAATGGTTTCATCTATCCACACTGCTGGGCGTTTTCTTGAGTTTCACCCACATGTTCATAGCATTACGCTTAACGGCGCTATCGATAAAAATTCAAACTTTATTCCCCTCGCCTCTATCGACACAGAACAAGTCGAAACACTGTTTCAACAATACGTATTCCAAGCCTTACATGAAAAAGAACTCATCACTGAAGAAATCATTATAAACATGTCCACCTGGTCAAAACCTCCGCCTATTCCAAAACCTCAAACTTCTGTCACTTACGACTACTCCGGCTACACTAAAAACCTAGAAATCTAATCTGGATATAACTCGCTTATTCTAAATTCAATGTTTCTTCAGCAAATGCTCAGGATTCTGCCATGGTAGCCATGCTGCTTCGGGTTAAATGCCTGCATTATGCTTAACAGCGTTAAACCTCTTTTAAAGTCTAAATCCTATAACTTACTAATTTTGCAATACTTGTTGCAATTTCTTAACTTTTCCTATTTCGGATCAGTTACCTTGCTGGGGCGGCAAGTGGAAAAGACGTTTGAGAAGGTGAGCAACGAGATGGGGGCGGGGGATATTATTGATTCAGGTAAAGGTGCTCCGTAAAAAAGGCAGATAGTCCCTTAATAATCCATTATACAAAACATGCAAACACGCGGCGAGGGGCTAATAATAGTTTACCCCTCGCCGCAGCAATTTTACTTTATTGATATGCTTCCCAACTCTCTACAGACGATGGATGTTCGGCGTTATCGTCAATTAGCCCTTCTATCCATTCAAATAGGGTTGGCTCGTAATTGAAAAACTCGAAAGCAGTGGATGTCCGCTCGCCTGATCCGGAAACCAAAACCAGGACACCAGCTAGCAAAACTTTGTCGCCAGACTCAATGCAAACCATTCCTCCACTGTCGCCCGAACAGCCAATTCCAGGTAAAGGCACTGTGCGACTAAAATCCATCCACGCTGTTCCTGGCCTAAAAGGGCTCATGTAATCAAATACCCCGCGGCAACACCTATCGTAGCCATCCCTATATCCAGTGCCTCCGACTCCACCCTGAGCAGGAATTCCAGACTGGCCAGCGCCACCAAACAAAATAGTCTGTTCGCTGTTGATGGCTTCACGATAAAATTCAGGCGGGGTAATAAGATCGCCACTTGCACTGTAAACTAAGTGCTCCAGTTTTACGAGGGCAATATCCCTAGAAGGATGGCGAAAAATCTTATCATGGATTGCAGTAACACATTTTTCGGGGAGATATGAATGTGTTTCCCGAGGGAATGCATCAAAATAACCCCCCTGGAAATTGTACCGAATTATTTTCCAGAATTCTACACCTCCCATATCCGTTACCGCATGGCCAGCGGTAATGATCCAAGCACCATCAGTTTGGTTATTGCTAATGAGCGAACAAGAGCCAGTTCTATGTCGATTGCTACCTTCGTAATCCCAAGCTGCAGCGCACCCCATCCATAGGTAGCTTGCGCCCATAGCCAGTGATTGTTGTTCATCGACAGCATCAACGAGAATCGCGGATGCCGGGAAAGCTACCGCAAGCATCGCCACCAGAATTACCGACACACAAAAGTTCTTCATTGTTGTTTTCCTCCTCCGCGCGCGCGGATTGTTTTGTTTTTTCGCAATTGCGAGTTGAAGACTAGTCCTCAACTCGCAACTGCTAAGAAAAACAAAAAGGAAAACCAAAACCATATAGACTATCTTGCCTTTGTTTCTTGTCTTTTAAGAAATAAAGGCAATGACTAAACATCTACTCATACACAGCACGTAACTAAAGGCTATTATAGCCT
>JADZAE010000019.1 GCA_020852715.1 Deltaproteobacteria bacterium | reverse complement strand
TTACGTCAACCCTTCGCAAACATTCAATGAACGTATTCCAGAACCTGATTAACGCTTTTGATAGAAAACCTATCGTTTTTCAGGCTGGCTAAGTTTTTACTTTATTTCTAATAATATCTCCAATCAGATGCGAGTCCTCGAAGGATATACGGGTTCTATCAATATTAATTTTCACGCAGTTGGAGAGGGGAAAGGTGGCTGGAGTTTATCTGGATGCAATAGACAATATAAAAAATATTATCAATTATATTGAAAATGTTACGGAAAGGGTATTTAAAATAGATTAAAATCATATGAAAAAGAATGTTTTTTTAGTGTTTATCGCCGCTTTTGTATTTTCCTCTATTGCTAGCGCGCAATGCAATATTAAAAGAATTCATATAGAGACGATATTTGATTTTTTTAGTGAGACTGTAAATGTTACTAACGAAAGAAGAATTGATTTTACTATTTTGGATACCCTTGACTCTTATCAATTTAATGTCGATAGTTTTGTTATTGATATAAATTTTTCCACTCCAGATTCTTTTGTTTTAAATATTTCAAAAAGAAACAAATTAAAAAAAATGTATTTTTGGATTCCTGATATTAAACATGTTCAATATGCCCAACATATAGATTTTGAAAAACAATCTTCATCTATTGTGGCTACTTACTATTATGTTCCAGTTACTACAGGGAGGGTGATTTATTATATAAATGGTGAAGTTGTAAGAAGCGTTAATGAAAATATCATTTTTATAGACCCATGTGGGAATTAGCATATTCTTGGAGAATTTAGGGAACCCCTAAAAAAACAGTTAAAGCAAATTTGATACGGTTGGACGATAGTTTTAGAGCATGCCCAGTAGTTTAGCACTAAGCTAACAGATGGCTTCTAGGGCGTGATTCATCTACTAATAGTAATAGCACTTCCAATATGGATATTACTTTTAAATTCAAATATAAAAATAAAAAATATTATATGAGGGCATTAATATTAATTATGTTTTACTGTTGCACTAATTTAGTGCAATTATTTGGCAATGAGAATTGTTTTTATTTTCATGGCATTAAAATCGCTTTTGTAGACTTTTTGAATAACTCAAAAGGCAATGGAGCGCTACAAGAGGAAGAAGACATAGTAAGATCCGAATGCATAAAATTATATTTTAATAAAATAAAAACAGAGTACGAACTAGATAACTGGGCAACGATATCTCTTATAAGAAGTTATGTGAAATACAAATATCCTGATAGCAACAGTATTAGATATAATTTAGAACTATTTTACTACGTAAAGTCTCTTGATTTTTCGTGTACCTTATTAAGATCGGAAAATAATAAATCCTATGTTGTAGGTGTTAGGTGTGCTGATAAAGAGATAAGTATGATTAAAATTGATGAAAACCCCTATTATTTATTATCTAGCAACATAAAAGATAAACTTGAAGTAATTGAATTACATTTTTCTGATACTCAAATTTCATTTAATTGGGGAGCTTTGCCAAAACTACCGGTGAAGGAAACAATGAGTATTGAAAGGGCTGTTTTTTTTAAGGACTCATTATATAGGTTTAGATTTGTTAACAATGAATTTTTGATGGGCTATCTGAGTGAAATCCCGATCTCCAACTTGCAGGAATATGACACTCTGAGGTTTTATAGAACATCTTCTTTTTACGACCAAAACTTAAAGCAAATTCACACAGCGATATCAAATTTTAGCGATTGGGATAAACTGTCTTTTATCCTGATGCTTGTGCAGTCACTAAATTATATTGACGATATTGACCAATTCGAGCAAGAAAGAATAATGTCTCCCGAGTTAACTTTGTATTTGGCCGGAGGAGATTGTGATGATAAAACATCCTTATTGGCAGATCTTATTAATAGATTTATCCCATCTAAGATTCTATTAATAACATATCCAGGGAAAAATCATATGAACTTAGCCGTTTCTTTGCCTAGAATCCCCTGTGAGGAGTGCTTAATGATAAACTATATAAATCAAAGATACATTATTTTAGAGCCAAGCGGCCAATATTATCCAATTGGAAGTATGGGGAATAATGATGTAAATTATTTGGAAAATTATTTTGTCCATTTTTATGTTCAAAACTAGATGTAGAACATGAATAGACTTCTTTTGCTAAGAGAATCAAAGAGTTGTCAAATTTAGACTCTATAATCCTGCGCAAGTTCCAACGATGGCATCGTAGAGTTTTGGATCGTGTGTCCTGCCCTCCCTTGTGCGGTGCCAAAAATTAAGTAAAGAAAGTTAGATTAGGGCGTGTCTGAAAATATTGTCGGAGGCGAAAACAGCAGATTTGGGGTTCGGACAAGGCGTCTTTTTCGAGTAAGGGTTATATTGCTCGAAAAAGATCTGCTGGACAGGGTCCAAAAGATGCGGTTTCGACCTGGCAAATATTTTTCAGACACACCATAAACCAAATTTTATGAAAAACATTATAATAAGTAAGATATTAATTATGTTACTATTCGCCTCCTGCAACAGGAGCCAGGTTTCTGAATTTAGTCTAGAGCTAGGCCCTGGGGATGACGATTCAAAAATTTACAAAAACAATGAAATAATAGACTTGTTTTGATCTAACTACTTAATAATCAATATTCATATTTTTGCTTTCAAAAGGTCATATGGGATTGAAATATACTAGCCTTCGAAACGAACGGCAATGGAAAGCCACTACGGGACTCAGCCAAGCCAAATTTATAGAATTAGTCCATGCCTTTGGAGAAGCCTACGAAGGTGTTTTTGGGTGTAGTATTCAAGAACGCCAGGCAAATTCCAGTCAAGAGGCGATATTTCGTTCCTATGAAGATCTATTATTTTTTGTATTGTTCAGTTTAAAATCCGGTCTGGGCTATGACGCACTGGGCGCCATATTCGACTGCGATGGATCAACAGCCAAAGCAAATCAGGCTTTCGCTTTGCCGCTCTTGCAGGCGGCCCTGTCGAAGTTGGGTTTTATGCCGAGGCGTTCGTTTTCATCTGTTGAAGAATTTGAAGCCCATTTCGCCGAGCATGATACCCTGCTTGTAGATGGCACAGAACAGCAAATTCAGCGTTCCAGGGATCATTCAGTTCAAAAAGCACATTTCAGCGGCAAAAAAAAGTCACACCGCTAAACTGCTTGTAATCAGTTCTGTAACCAAATTTATCTTGTATATCAGTCGTAGTTATGTCGGCTCGGCACACGATTTTGGAATCTTGAAGCAGGAGTTTCCTCCTCAAAAGCCCTGGTTCGCTCGCTTCAACGTTCGTTTGGATTTAGGTTTTCAGGGTTTCGCCCAATTGTACGCCTGCCAGCAACTCTACATCCCGACCAAAAAGCCCCAAAAACAAGCACTTTCCGAGGATGCAAAGGCCGAAAACAAAGCCCAAGCCTCAAAGCGCGTAACCATAGAACATAGTATCGGAGGACTCAAACGATCTCGTATCCTCTCTGACAAACTTCGTTTGCACGATCCAAAACTCTACGATGCCATCGTCGGAATTTGCGCAGGATTATGGAATCTAAATTTGACAACTCTTTGATTATCTTAGCAAAACAAGTCTAATATTCGAAAGACATAAAGTAACAGAGAGAGAAGTCTTTCAAAGTGATATGTATCTTGGAAATAGCATTTTATCTGGACGCTCTCCCCAATTGTGGTCAAAGGTTAGAAACTCAATTAACCTATATTTATTTGCTAATAGAGATTCGTTATATGAATTCTCTAACATTCGATCTTTTAATTCCATGCTAAAATCGCAAAAAATTAAAAAAACAATTCCATTTAATACCGAGGAAGGTAATTATTTCAAAAGAATGATATTGGCAGCTGACCATGGAAATATAGATGTATTTGGCGAAATTGGAATAAAACTGCATTATGTTAGCGATGACACTTTCTTCAGGGAATTTAATAGATTTAACACAATATTAGATTCTATACCCAAACTAAAACAAGGTGATTG
>JADZAE010000018.1 GCA_020852715.1 Deltaproteobacteria bacterium | reverse complement strand
GGATTAGAAGTTATATCGAAGAATTTTATAATTCTAAACGTTTGCACTCGACGTTGAATTATAAAACACCGGCCATGGTACATGTACTATCATTGGCAGCGTGAATGTTGTGTGCTAGGGTGCATGAGAGGAGTTATCCATAGGGTAGCGCACAGCTGGCTTTTGACAGCCTGAGCGCAGCGCTACCCTGTGGATAACTCCACCGCTGTTTTTACTGTACGTTTTTTCGGGGGAAGATCACGCTATCTACGCTAAGAAATGGCATTCCTCATACAACCGATGATGTTCCAATTAAATCACCATTTGGCGCACGATAATATGTTGCACTTACAATATGGACTGAACGAAGTGCTAGACCAGTTTTGCTGGGCATAACCGTACGGGATAAACTATCTGCAAAATCTCCCACTGCATCCACAGCTAAATAACCTGTCCCTTGTGAACCAAATACCGCATTCACATCTACGTGCGTAACGCTATTAGCTTTTAATGACAATGGTCTTGTGATCCTAGTTCCATCCTTTTTATACAGATGAAATTTTCCATTCGCAATGTCGATATTTCACGTATTGGCCACTTCGACATAGGTAGTCGTAATAGCTGAGGTAGAAACTGGCGCCATTTTAATTACGAATTCAGGAGCCGCTTGTTGTAACATACAAAATCCGTGAGTATGCCCATTAACTTCAACTCCGCTCGAATAACGAATTAACTGCGCCATTTATAAATGATAGTCTTCTTCGTATGAAGCAATTTTATCTGATCTGATTTTCGAAAGATTACTATTGTCCGAGTCTATTTCAATATCAGCGCGAGCATGGGCTGCAATAGTAACGATTCTGGAAAACATAAACTTACCAGTAACGTCATAGGTGGCGATTTTAAACTTTCCTTGAGTAGAAGCGATATTAACAATGGATAATATTTGCTTGACGTCAATAGAAGCGCCAGGTTTATTAAGCTGCGGTTGTCGAGAATTGTGTAATAAATAAGACGTTTGTAAGTGAATGCTATTATATATTAAAGGGCGTAGTGATAGCAAAGTCTACTTTCGTGCTGTCCTCGCTATAACGATACTGTACTAAATTACCATATATAGCAGTGTCCTCGCTAGTAACATAAGAAACACTGGCAGTAACTGGGATATTATCTAAAACAATGATATAACCAGAATCGTCCATGGTATTACTCAATAGCTCTTTATTGATATTTAAGTCGCGCTCAGTTTTCGCTTCGACAACGAAATTTTTAGCAGAGACAATTTCACCATCTCCGTTATAGGCTGTAACTCTATACCGACGATTAAAATCAGCAGAATTAATCAATTCTAGAATATTAACCATACCTGCCCACTTCTGCCACATTGCCACTGACTCAGCAATGCGCGCGTTAGCATCGGAAATATTCAAATTGAAAAATACTATACCCAACAATAAAAAAGGATAAATAATCTTATATGTAAAACTATTCATAATCACCCCTAACATATAAGCAAACGTTTAGGCTGAGAAGATATTGTAATATAGGCCGAAATTGATATCAATAACCGCATAACAAAATCTAAAACAAACTGATAATTCCCAAATTTTATATTTAGATAAGGCCTTAATTAAGATGTTATTTTCATAACGATTACAAGTTAACTGCCTGGCCGATCTTTTAGGACGTAATGATAGGCACAAATCATTACGCTAACGATAAATATTATTTTTTACTTTAAATTTTCTTGTTCGGCACGACGCGCTACAACTAAAACACGTTCAGCAACGATTTGCGGTAACTTGCCACGCTTCATGAGATCCTCTATTTCGACCCGTGCAATGGCCTTTAATGAACCGAACTCTCTCAATAATGCAACTTTTCGCTTATCTCCAAGGCCGGCAATATTATCAAGGACCGATCGAAATACGCCACGTGCTCTTACTTTACGATGAAAAGTTATTACAAAGCGGTGAGTTTCATCTCTAATGCGTTCAATTAAATTAAGCTCAGCGCTGTTAGGCCGCAATAAAACCGGAATATTATGTCCAGGAATAAAAACGCGCTCAGGTTTTCTTATTGTCTTAAGATCAAAATAACCACTACGCAAATATGGCAGACGGGCATTACGCTTTTTGGCGAGCGAAACCATCTCCGGACGAATTAATCCCAGTTCGTTTTTTACAGCCAACCCCTGCGCTAACTGCTGTTCTCCCCCATCAATAATTAATAAATCCGGTAATGTATTTTCCTCTGCGCAGCGAGATAAATGCCTTTTTAATACTTCATTCATTGAGCCAAAGTCATTACCAGCATTTTCTGCGCTTACATGAAACACTCGATAACGCCCCTTATCTGGTTTTCTACCAGCAAAGTGCACTACCGCACCTACAGTATTACTCCCTTGAAAATGCGATATATCTATACACTCAATCGTTTGCGGAACATCAGCTAGATTAAAACTAGTTTTTAAATTCGTTAATACACCATCAGCTACCGACGCAGTGTGCCGTGCACAGAAGTTCTCCTTAGCGTTGCGTTCGGTTAGCTGCACTAATCTTGCTCTTTCTCCGCCTTTGGGTACCAGTAACTTGACAGGCGCATTTGCTTTATCGGTTAGTAGAGCAGATCTTACTTTTAAATCACCGATATCAAAGGGCAATAATACTTCTTCCGGCATTGAAATATTCTCTGTGTAATACTGCGAGAGGAAATCCTCAATTAGTTGTCTGTCATCAATCGCCGGTTCTGAAAAGCCATATGTACGAGCATCGAAAATCCGCCCGCGTCTTATCATCAACAACGATATTTCCACATGTTGCCCTTCCCTATAAAAGCCAATTGCATCGCGGCTTCCTCCCATCACTGCGTAGGTAGGTTTATCATTAGTAATTGTTTCTAAAACCAATAATGAATCTCGAATTACTGCAGCATCCTCAAAACGAAGCTCAGATGATACTCGCTCCATTTGATCTCGCAACCTACCAATAAGCTCCTTATGTTTTCCTTCGAGAATTAACATAGCTTCATATAGCAATTCCTGATAACGCATAAAATCAACATCATTGCAACATGGTGCAAGGCAACGCTTAATTTGATATTCAAGACATGGGCGTACTCGATTTCTTAAAACATTATCTGAGCAAGTTCTTAGTGGGATAGTTTTTTTTATTATCTCTAACAATGTTTGCACTTCATACCCAAAGGCATATGGACCAAAATATTTTGCCCCATCATCTTTTACCTGTCTCGTTACCTCTAGGCGGGGCCATCTCTGACTTAGATCAATTCGAATAACTAAGTATGCCTTATCATCTTTAAGGCGAACATTATAACGTGGCTGATATTTCTTTATTAAGTCACTTTCTAATATTAACGCTTCACGTTCATCGCTAGTTACAATAGTATCTATGCTACTTACTTGCTCAACTAAGTAGCCAATTCGCTCACGGGAATCCCCACCGCGAAAATAGGAACAAACCCGTGCTCGCAGGTTTTTAGCTTTACCTACATAGACAACAGCACCACCTGCGTCTTTCATTAAATAAACACCAGGACTACGAGCAATTGAGCGTAGTCGGAATTTGATATTGTTTCTAATTCTTTGCATATTGTAATGCTATTTTCTCTAGTAACTTTACTTGATCACGTAGTTTAGCAGCTTTTTCAAATTCCATTTTTGCAGCCGCAGCGAACATCTCATCTTCTAGCTCACTTATCTTTTTAGAAATCGATTTTACGTCATCCAGCTCTCCATAATTAAAGCCTACTTCTTCGACAACCTGACGAACTTCAGCATATAGGGCCTCTCGCGTTAAGTCGCTATTTGTCGAGCGCTTAACGGGGTATGGAACTATATTGTTTGCAATATTAAATGCCATTTGACTATTTCGTCGCCTATCTGTCTCTTCCAGAGCATTATTAATGCTCCTCGTTATATTATCCGCATATAATATAACTCGGCCCTGCAAATGCCGAGCTGCGCGCCCGATTATCTGGATTAAACTTGTGGTTGAACGAAGAAACCCTTCTTTGTCAGCGTCCATCACGCCGACCAAGCTAACCTCTGGAAGATCTAAACCTTCACGTAATAAATTAATCCCTACCAACAAATCGAACTCGCCTGCCCTGAGACCATGAATCAATTCAACTCTATCTAGTGTGTGAACATCAGAGTGAAGATAACGAACACGAACGCCAAGTTCATTATAATAAGAACAGAGATCCTCTGCCATTCTCTTGGTCAAGGTTGTTACTAAAGCTCTCTCGTTACGCTCGGCACAGCTTCTTATCTCAGTCAAAAAATCATCAACCTGCCCTTGCGCGGGGCGAACAATTACTTCTGGATCCAATAAACCAGTAGGACGATTTATTTGCTCAATGATTCTCCCCCGCGCCTGTTCCTTTTCGAACTCTGCGGGAGTTGCGGATATAAATATCACGTTAGCTGCTCTTTCTGAAAATTCATCAAACCTTAACGGTCGATTATCGACGGCCGATGGCAGCCTAAATCCATGCTCCACTAAAGTAGACTTTCTCGAATAGTCTCCACGATACATACCAGTTAATTGTGGAACCGTAACATGGCTCTCGTCTATTATTACAATAAAGTCTTTATCGAAATAATCCACAAGAGACGGTGGCGGCTCCCCGGCCTTTCTTCCGGTTATACACCGTGAATAATTCTCAATTCCAGGGCAAAAACCAATTTCTTCTAATAACTCGATATCATACAGTGTTCGCTGTTCCAAACGTTGAGCTTCTAATAATTTATTTTCACGATTTAATTCTGCTAGGCGGTCTTTTAACTCTGCTTTTATAGAGGTAATCGCTCGCTTTAGAGCAGCCTTAGAAGTTACAAAATGACTAGCAGGATAAATACATACGGATTTAAGTTGCCTTAACTTTTTTCCAGTCAATCGATCTATTTCGGCAATCTGCTCAAGCTCATCTCCAAATAATTCCAGCCGAATACACTTGTCAGCCTCGTCCGGCGGGCAAATCTCCACGATATCGCCACGAACGCGAAAATTGCCGCTCCGTAAATCAGTCTCATTGCGCGTAAATCTGAGAGCCACAAGTTTGCGCAGAACATTGTTACGCTCAATATTATCGCCCTGCTCAAAATAGAGCATTTCGTCAAAATAATTTTCCGGAGCCCCCAATCCATAAATACAACTAACCGAAGATACTACTATCACATCGCGGCGCTCTAATAGCGCTTTGGTCGCAGCATGTCTAAGTTTATCGATCTCATCATTAATAGACGCGTCTTTTTCAATATACGTATCCGTGGCAGGAAGATACGCCTCTGGCTGAAAGTAATCGTAATAACTTACAAAATAACGAACGGCATTTTCAGGAAACAGCTCACAAAATTCGCTATAAAGCTGGGCAGCCAATGTTTTATTATGCGCAATTACCAAAGCCGGTCTATTTAACTCAGCTATGACATTGGCAACTGTAAAAGTTTTACCTGTACCCGTAGCTCCAAGCAACACCTGCCTGCTAAAGCCATTTTTGACTCCCGAAACTAACTCCTTAATTGCCTGGGGTTGGTCACCGGACGGACCATAATTTGAACAAATACGAAACTGGCTTTGAGAGAATTGAGCTCTTAGTTTATCTTTATTAGGCATGTTGTTCAGTTAATTCTAATATTAATTCTGCGGCTCTACCAATAAGATATTCACGTTCTACCATTGGTAGTAAAGCCTTCATTAAGCCAAATTCAAAATAGGCAAATAGACCGAGGGTAACTACATTTTCAATATCAGATTTTGAATAATCTGAATGCTTAGCGATTCGGTTAATTATTTTTCGCAAATCATCATAATGAAATAGGTTAGAATCACCGCTTAGAACTACACTATTTAGCTCGTCATTGAGCTGAGCTAAAATAGACAGGGTAGCGATGTAAAATTTAGGGTTAGAATTGAGTAATTTAAGTTCTTCTACCCCTAACCGTAACTTGTAACAAAAAAGTAGCTCACATATTCTCTCAGCATCGCTTAGAAGCTCCATATAACACATCACAGAACTTACGGCCTGCGTCCAAAAGTACCCTCCCCGATTTGTTATTAGCTGCTGATAGTCGTAGGCGAAAGGCATTGATCGTTCCGCGATAATTGAAGCTCCCAAATAATTAATCCAATTTTTATTCAGAATAATAAGTCGATCAATCTCCGTTAATAACTTAATCTCGCTAAGTTCCAATAGATTAACTTGTCCTATGGAGCCCACAGCTTCCCGTGGATGGCACTCTTTCATTAGCTTATTTTCCACTAAATAGACGTTAGCCAATGTTTCTTCTAGGAAGCCACCATGAAGAAGCTCAATTAAACTTAATCCGTTTTTGATTTTATTTTGCGAAAACCTCACCTTAGCCATAGATAAAATAACTCATTAATTAGTCATAATTCACACGCGTATAAGACTATCATGCACTTACACGGGGCAATTTACCATAGTGTATTAAACCCATCTCTAATGAATTATGAACGAAGTTAAAATTTCATTAGGGCGTTGGGCCTTTTGCTAGTTTTCTTATGTATGAGTTACTTAGACTTATTTCTAGAAAGGAATGTGTTAAGCAATAAATATGTTAAATAAAAATAATAATCTTAGAAAATATTTGGGTTCATAACTGAACTAGTTAAGAAAAGATTGGCTCATGATCGGCTATAATTAGTGCCCTGAGGGAGGGTCGAACTCCCACGTGGTTACCCACACATGAACCTGAATCATGCCTGTCTGCCAATTCCAGCATCAGGGCGTCGGCGACATAAAACCACAGCTTGATGCGAAATTCAAGTCGCTTTTAATAATAATATTAGTCGATTAGTAACTATGATAATCTAATAAATCATGGGTTGCCTCAGCAGTCACAAAGACTTATAGCTTAAGCGTAATATAAGTAGATTTTTATATGCGTTAATATTAGGCATAAACATGAAATACTTTTTTATTGGACTTGGAATAATGATTTTAATTGGAATCTTATTTTTATTTCAATTCAGACATCAGCAAGCTAATGAGAAAGAAATTAATAATTATATAAATTCTCGTGGAGCTACGGAGGTTCCCTCGGCATGGAAACGCATAATAGGAAACGGGATCTAAAGCTCCGCTAAAGAATAAGTAGGAATATCGAGTTCTGAGTGAAAGTCTCTTGGTTAATGGTAGCCGCTTCGATGGTTATAGAATCGTCTTTATGAACGCTTAATTTGCCCAAAGCGAGTACGAAAAGCCATCACTTTGCCAACGTACTTCGATGTCTCACTATAGGGAGGTAACCCTTGATAACGCTTAACAATGCCGGGCCCCGAGTTATAGGCGGCTAGTGCTAATCGAACATCTCCGTTATACTTATCCAACAAGCGAGCTAAATATTTAGCTCCACCAAATATATTTTGCTGAATAGAGAACAACTGTTCAATGCCCAAAGATCGAGCTGTCCTTGGTGTAATCTGCATTAAACCCATAGCGCCAGCCCTTGAAACGGCATTGGCATTGCAACGGGATTCAGCTGCAATAACTGCTAGCAATAAATCCTGTGACACGCCGTTGATCTCACTGGCCTCCTCAACCGCACGAACAATATTATAGCCAATCATAAAGCCATCAAAATCATGCTTCATTCGCGGGCAAACATTTGTTAACGCCAAGACTCTATCCAGGTAAGCACGACTAGTTGCATCCAAGCGGGATGGCTCGGACCTTTTATTCGCTAGCATCTGGGCCTCAACTCTGACAGGTTTTAGAATTGGCAAGCTTTGATCAAACAGAATCTTAGTCATAAGCTGATCAGATAACGGTACAAGACCGACAAATAAAATGGCGATTGCAACTAATTTAAAAAGGTTTGTCCTCATTTCTTTCCTCCAGCAGCGTTAATTCTACGCTGCGCGCATCTATGGCTGACCAAAATTAAATGGCTACCATTAGATGCAAAAACATTAGCTTTGTGCTTCAAAATGAATCGACCAGCAATTGCCTATCAAAAACAAACCTTATTTTAGGCATATTTCAGGAGTTTAGTTTAAACGAGATATAGCAATAAAATCAAAAAGTTTACGAGAAACCTACTAATAATTCTTTTCCTGGGCACAAAATATCGGCAACGCCTTTCGACAGTAGCTTATCGGCTAGTTGCTGACCAAGCACCTCCGGACTAGTATAATTTCCCGATATGCTTTGATCAATCTTACTCAAAGCATTCATAAAAAAAACAGCGCCATATATAGTATATCTATCGCCGCCGCAGTTGGTACAAAGAACGCTAATTGGAGAACTATGACTTGCTCCCATGCATAAAACAGCCTCCCGTTCAGCGTTAAAGCAGAACTTCTCAGCGGCAGAGCATAAGGGCCTAAGGATCTTAGAGACTCGGCTATCGCCCTTCCTCATTTGACTAACCAAAGCCCCCTGATTTACCATTGGTGGGAATTGCTCAATAGGCAAAACATCAGAAATAAAATCCTCAAGCCCGAGACGCTCCATATCAGCTTTCCCGGTTATCATGGCGCACACTTTATTATCCGAAGCTTTAATTTTTTTAATCCCAGTAGGAATGCTGCCATTAAAAGGAACTACATTTAAATCATTACGATAACGCAATAACTGAATCTTTGACATCAAACATGGAACGGCAACCGTTGCTCCTAAAGGTAAATCACTCAGACCTTGAATATTCGGTACCTTTGTGTGGCTTATGATTAAGGCATCGTTCGGCTCAGCGCGACTCAATATAGGCTGAATTTCAGTGTGGTCGTCTATATCGCAGGGAACATCCCTTCCGGGATATACGGCCAAATCGATTTCCCCATGCAATAGCCCATGCTCAATTTCTAATATCCAGTCACGACTCTCTCTAATAGATGGATTTGTATCTTCTCTCTTTTTATCACCAACCGTCGTATAAAATACTATTTCAGTGGATATTTCTGGCCATATCCGTGTAATATTCTCTGCCACAATTTGCGCCTGCACAGTGGCGAGCTGACTACTACGCGAACCAATTTTTATTGTTTTACCACTAAACATCTTCAGCCATAACCCAACGTTTCCCCCATCTTAACCGTGCCTTTAAGACTAGAAATGGGCGAAAACTTATCATCTTTAATTAACATTATTACTGTAGAGCCTAAGCGAAAGCTAGCAACCTTACTCCCCTTATCAACGGAAATTTCCTTTTCATAATCCTTTTTAGTTTCCTTTGTCGGTAAAAAAAATGATCGATTGGCGACGATATCATCATAGTGTAGCAAAATGCTACCAACATTTGTTGCTCCGACACAAACTAAGCATACTTCAGAACTTTGATTCTTTATAATCGTCACAATTCTCTCATTCCGGCAAAACACTCTGTCCACATGACGTACGGACCACGAGTTCACCGGCCATAATGTTCCAGGAATTAAATAAGTTGTCTTAATCCGGCCGGAGACAGGACTATGTATATGATGGTAATCTCCGGGCGCTAAATATATGCTGCAATACCAAGAATTTGCAAAAGATGAAGCGATATAATTATCTGGAATTAAATCACAAAGCTGATATGCCTTTCCTTTAACCTGCAATAAAGTCCCGTCTTTAATATAACCCATTTGTTCTATTCTTCCATCGACGGGGCTAATTAACCCATCCCTAATCGGACGACACCCACCCTTCAACTCACGGGTAAAAAAATCCTGCATTGTTGCAAAAGCCTCAATAGGAAATAATGACTCCCCCATATTTACATGATAGAACCGGCAATAGCGCCTAATAATAAAGGACAATATCGGCTTAGGTAAACGAATTCCAGCGAATAGGCCGAGTATATAGGACATTTTTCTTAACGGCAGTACGCCGATCAATTTTAAAGCTAATCTCATTTAAGTGTCTCAGAGTTTTTGCTAACAAACTCAGCCCAACTTTCATAGTCAAGAACTGGCCTTGCCCACTCGTCATGAAATGACGTTTTTAGCTTGGAATTTTCATCACTACTACGACGAAAATCTAGTTGGCGCGGAGCCAACTTCAGCAAACGCTCGCGTTGCCTTTGATCAAAACATCGCGCCGGCGGTGCTATTTTTAAACGACGATAAAACTCCAACTCTTCTGGCACTATCTGGAATGGCTGACCCAAAACCTCACAAACGAAAATTTTACCTGCAAGTTCATTTGAATCAAAATCGTCTAATAAGTCAGGGATGTCTCCTAAGATACTTCTATACTCGTCCAAGTCTGATGGCTTAAAAGCTCCCTCTAAGTCTTCATTCCAATTATAATTAAATAATTTTGCTTGCACCCTACTTAAAGGCATAAAAGCATTAGCCAATGATCCGTTATAAGGATAAGGACTAAAATAATTAGGGAAGAATTCTTGAGCCTCTCCGCTTTGCTCTAAATATTGGTCGATATAACCTCGCAGCTCAAAATAGGCGTTTTTATTATATTGCTTATTAAGAATACAAAATTTAGCATCGCGCAATCCGATACAACCAAATAAATGTGAGCAATTATGACAATTGCTGCAATAGGTAAGGTCCTCTACGTCCGACCAACAATCAAGACAATTGATCAACTGCTTTGCGTTCAAACCGATATTAACCGAACGAGCGCAACGCTTTACTCCATCGCCAAAGGCGCACACATCTAAGCAGCTTTCTGCTTTATTTAAATCGTGACAATGAATAAGCTTAGAACTTTCTATACAATGAAAGCTATCAATTATTTCACGACATTGATGTAAATAATTGCCACTTAGCAGACTAAATTTATCGCAGATAATATGAGGAAGAGGCTGATCCTGGCAGAATTCAGAAAACTTTTCTTTTGCCGCCTCAATTTTCCTTCGATCAGAGAAATTATACTCCTCTACTTTGCGTTGAAACTCCTCGGGACTTACTTGCTTATTAAATATGCAATATTGAGCATCCTCAAGATTAACACAAAACATACAATCACGGCAGTTACGACAATTGGCCATAAAAAAAGAAGATGTGCAATGCGAGCAATTCTCTGCCCACAACAACTCAACGCAATTGTTACAATTAACGCATTCATAGCACAATTCACTTTGATAAAGATGTAGGCAATCAACACATATAATACACTCTCGCGCAGCTACCGAATAGAGCACTCGCTGCGCACGATTACTATCAAAAACATAATAGCACTCATTCGCTTCGAACAGATTATTAACCGCGCCTACCTTACTGCATTGCAGCATATTTACAGCTGGACGCGGAACTGATTGCCACAACTGCAAAAATTGCTCAAAAAAAGGTCGGCGTAAACTAAAATTGCGACCGAAGCTTAACGGATTCCATTGATTACTCCACCAATAGTCGTAGGCATAAATCGGGAACATAGCCCCGGGTGGAAAAGAGCTGTAAATTCTCTCCTGAGTCGCATCGCACTCTCGCCAGAACATACGGTAGGAAGGCCTAAAAGCTAAAAAAATTCGCAAACGCTCGTCTGGACAAATTGACGGTAGGCCCAACCTAAGATACGTGCTGGCTTGCTCTTCATCATTTGTAATATGAAAAGGGGTATTAGTTAATTTGCAAAGCCTAGTAGTCATCGCCGCTCATATCATACGTAAAAATTCCAAGCACAAAATCAGCTAACTCATCGAAGCTAATACCAACATATGCAGCAGGAACTATTAAATCAACACCAACTCCAATCTCCACTGGAGTAACTTTACGCTGCGGTGTATTATGAAAATCTGGACCAAAGCCATATTCACCTTTATCTTCAAAGAACACCGGCCATTGGCGGCCATGTAAACCAATGCGCATTGACCCAATCGGAAACTTTCGAATTCCCATTTGCAGAGGCTCACTAAGACGAAGAACCCCTCCATACGAACCACCTAGACCAACATCAACTCGAAAAATATCAAAAAAATCTAATATCCTATTAGGTACATACATTAACACGCTGCTTATCTGCTTGGCCTGCTCTTTACATTTTAGGCATCTCCCACCACTGGCTTTACCTCTGGCTGAAGGTAAGCGACCTTTATTGTAATCTGAATATTCTTCACCTAAATCGATATTGCTTGAGTTTGGTTCCTGTCCGACAGCAGTATTGGCGCATGTAAAATTAAAAAGCAGAAATAATATTAATATAATTCTTATAATCATTCCTCCATCTCCCACATGGCGCTTTTAAAGAAATTCTCTAAAAACTTTCTTCCTAGGGCACTACCCTTAATTCGTGCTGTACCAGGATCGATAACTAAAGCTGCAATAGCGATCTTGGGATCATCTACGGGCGCAGCAGCAACAAACCACAGATACAACCCCTTAGGATTGGTTCCACTTAGCGTTCCCGTTTTTGCAGCAACTTCAATATCGCCCCATCGAGTATTACGTAGCGCAATAAACTGCCGCTTGGCAGTGCCATCTGTCACCGTACTCTTCATTGCTTCTAATAACTCACTGGCCGTACTGGGCAAAACAGAATTTTTCATTATACTTTCCGCGGCTTCATACTCATTATTTCCTTGGACATCATACACTTTATCGATCAAATACGGCTTCATCATATGACCTTGGTTAGCTATGGCGCCGGTTATCAATGCCGCATGCAGCGGACTTATTGTAACGTTTCCAAAACCGGCCCCGGTTCTAGCTCTTTCAAAATCGTCATCTGCCAACTCAAACCGGCTGATCTCGGTGGGGACATCAAAGGATATTTCATTATTAAAACCATAACTTTGCGCATATGCCTCTAACGTTCCACGCTCTAATTCAACTAAGGCAATACGCCCAAAAACTGGATTAATAGACTTCCCCAAAGCAGTAGCTAATGTCATGCTCCGTCTGTCGCCCTTATCTGAAGGTAAGTAATTTCCCCGACTCAGCGTATAATTACCGCCACGAAATTTGATTTCATCGTCGGAATTTAAACCAGCCATCTCAATTGCAGCGGATGCCGTAATAAGCTTGAACAGTGATGCCGCAGGAAATCCAGATCTTACAGCTATATCGCTTACCCCTCCCTCATTAGCCGAATACCCTGCTAAAGCTAAAACCTTACCCGTCTTAGGATCTAAGGCAACTAACGCTCCCCAAGGAACATCATGCACTCTTAATAACTGTTCAGCGTTTTGCTGCATTTCAACATCAAGTGTCAGCACAACTTTTTTTTCGCCAATATTTACAATATACCGGGAGTCTGCGATATATTTTCTGTTAAAACTTTCCGCGAAAATAAAAGGATGGCCCTCTATTGAATAATTTAACTGCGCGTGCTCATTTGCGCCCAAAAAACTATCGTTAGCCAAAATTCTTTGCGGCCATAGACATGTTAAAATTAAAATAGGTAATACCTTAAATAAATTTAGCAGTTCCATAAACACACGCAATTTAATGAAATTATTTAGGACACCTTAATATAGATGATAGTCTAGCGAGCTAATTAATTAACAAATTTTGCTTATTCTACAAGTCAAGAAACACCTCCGAGCTTTATATCTTTTATTTATATAATCAGACCAGCATTAAAATCATCATTAGCCCCGGCAAGCGCATCTACTGTTCCAACATTGCTCCAATACCCACGATAAATATAAGAAGAGATAACTCTTTGTTCTCTGAGCAATTCCTTATAGGTATCATTACATAAACAAAACGAAGATCCCCTACTCGGCATATAAGCTAGTGTTTTTATGTCCATTACGGATATGCCTGAATAGATAAAAGATTTACTAGTTTTTTCCTTAATTAACTGCTCTCCACGAAACTGAACAACGCGTCCATCTTCTGATACGCCAATAGCTCCGAAATACCTAACATCCTCGGAGCCACCAAGCACCATCGTCGCTAAAGGATTTCTCTTATCGTTTATATGGGCGGCTAGTACATCACGCAGATTGAATTGTGGAGAATACAAAGTATCGCTATTAATCGTTAATAAATACTTCTCTTTCAGTATAGGCTCAACGTTTTTTATCGTTCCTCCCGTATTTAAAAGATTTGCTTCCCTAATAATAATTATATCGAGGCTAGTTTTTAATTTTTTTAGAAAAGCCTCAAGCTGAGCAGCTAAATAATGAGCGTTAACAATAACACGACTAAAACCACCACGCTCGATTAGCTCCAGGTTCCACTGAATCAAAGCCTTGTTCCCAACGGTCAATAATGGCTTGGGAGTATTCTCAGTTAATGGGCGAAGTCTTTTTCCCTCTCCGGCGGCAAACAATAAAACATCACAATTCATCTCAATAACCTCAACATTTTTTTTGACCCCTCATCTGTTTCCGAAGAAAGCCTCCTAAGAATAGAGAGCAAATCTTTATACTCCTTTCGCCCCTGTTCATCGATCATGAAGGACAATAAGCGCCCAATTGTGAAAAGAGCGCCAGGCACCCATTTTAGGTAATTATTAAGTCCGCGCACCTTAGCAAGCTTATTAAAGCGCCCAACGATTTTTAAATCGCGCTGCAGTAATACATGCGTGTATTCATTAACAAACTCGTAGCTCTTGTTATGTAGCCCAAAGGCATAATCAAAAAGCTCATAATATATCTCATCGCCCAAATATAAATTCGTATCCCTATCGTTCAATAGGGGCACCAGATCGTACGTTCGCGGTGCAAGTAGGGCATCCTGATAATCTATAATTCGCACACGGTCATTATTATCAATCATTAGATTCCAGCTATGATAATCGCGATGTGCTAGGGCAAGAGTAAAAGTCATTAACTCACTAACGATTAAAGAAAATCCTTCTCTCAAGGCACTTTCAAGGCCACCATCGTTATTAAAGGGGCGCAAATAAAACTCAACAACTTCATTTAGCTCCCCATCATAAGAGCTTTGTGTGAAACATCTTTGGAAAGGGAAAAATTCTTTTTGTTCAGGTATAGCATGTAATCGCGAGATACACTCAATCCCCTCTTTATAATATTTCAAAATAGCACGTTTATCCCCCTTAACAAGGCGCCTCTGCTGATCAATTAACAAATCGATCAGATGTCTAGTGCCAATATCTTCAATAAAGAATATCAAATCTTTTTCTTCGCCAAAATAAATTTCCGCGACTGGATACCCCATTTTAGTAAATAAGCGACCAAGTTGGACACATGAAACATTGGGCTCAACTGTAGGCCCCCCACTCTCCGGCTGAGTAAGCGAGTCAAAAACCATGGCCACAACGGTGTTTGATTTAATTGCTTTAATTTGCACACTTAAACTTATACGAAAATATCGCCTCATTGAAGAATCAGGGGTCAAGGGTAAAATGCTAGCTATTTTCGCTTGCGGCTGCCACTCAAAAAAGCGATGAATTATATCATCAGTCGTAATCATATTTTATCTCTATGCAAAACATAATGGTTCGTATTAACCTATAGCTCGTAAAAACTTGTTTAACACTTATAAGCTTTAACCATGATTCCTTTGCTCGTTACAATTCTTTTTTACGGATTGCCACTTTTAATTGCCGTTATTGGACATGAGCTTGCTCACGGTTACGCGGCCTATCTCCTAGGTGACAGTACGGCTAAATTAGCAAAGCGTCTTAGTCTGAACCCAATCCGACATATTGATTTATTTATGACAATATTATTGCCTGCTTTCTTGGTTTTCGCTGGCTCGCCTATCGTATTTGGTGGCGCCAAGCCTGTTCCAATAAACCCTTTTAACTTTCATTATCCTAAGCGCGACATGATGTTAGTTGCGGTCGCCGGGCCATTTTTTAATTTTGTATTTGCAGCTATCTGTTTTCTCATATTATATTCATTGCGATCAAATGCAGATGGCATTTATTCTCAATTTTTCCAGCAGCTACTTTGGCTAACTTTGTGTATTAACGTGGGACTTTGTATTTTTAATCTCTTTCCCATACTACCACTCGATGGGGGCCGAATACTTTTTGGACTTTTGCCTAATAAGCTTGCTCGCTATTTTGCGTATCTTGAGAAATATGGCCTTCTGATTCTTTTTGCTGCTTTATATCTTGGTCTTTTTAATAACATTATGAAAATCAGTTTTAGATATTTAGAAAGTCTTCTTGTGAAATAGATTCAACTTTTACTGGATATCTAGTTATGTTAAACGAACTTACGCATATAAAGTCAATATCAATTTAGGCTATTAGGATATGTCAGATGCAAATTTCCAAATTCTAATTGCCGACGATGAGGCAACGTCCCGTCACGTTCTATCTAATTACCTTGAAGGCTAGGGCTAGCAAACAGTTTTATGTACCGATGGTCAAGCGGCTCTGGATATTCTTTCAAAATAAACTGGCCCTCGATTAGCATTAGTTGATTGGAACATGCCACAGCTTAGCGGTGTCGATGTTTGCCGCGAATTATCTAAACGCGAAAGTATAAGATTTGTTTACACAGTTATTATTACCGCTAAATCAGAAAAAGAGGACATCGTTTCCGCATTGGATAATGGTGCACACGACTTTCTTTCGAAACCATATGACAAAAATGCATTAAAAAGCCGCATTAATGTAGCCATCCGCTTAATATACGAAAATTTGGTAATTGATGAAGTAAACATGCCTATTAAGGAGTATGCAACATAGATGGAGTCTCTCGCCGAAGAGCGAGCTCGTCAATTAGTTCCTTCTGATCGCCTTTCTACATTGGGGGTTATGTTCGCAGGAATTGCCCACGAGATAAATAATCACGCAAGTTTTATTTCGGAGAACATCCAGACAATTTCACAATTCTGAGCTGATCTTACTGATTATTTTAAATTTGCTGAAAACAAAGATGAGCAAGAGAAATTAAATTTCATTATAGAGGTAATGCCTAAGGCTATCGACTGGATTCGCTACGGCGTCACGCACATTTCTTCCATTGTTTGAGGCCTTAAAGATTATGCTCATCAAGAAAAGCCTATTACCGCTAAAACCGATATTGCCTCGACAAAAGATAAAGAGGTTAAGCTTATATTATTAGGAGAATCAATCGAGGTTGGTAAAAGCATCATTGAGCTATTAGATGCTCCATTAACACGCATCGTAAGAAGCTCTGTGGACCATGGAATCGAGGATAAGACGGTCAGGATGCATGCAAATAAATATGCCTTTGGCCTGATAAAAATCACCGCTATTGAGAATGGTACACATCTTATTATTACCATCGAAGATGATGAGCGTGGCTTAGATTAGCAAGCCCTTAAAGCTAAAGGAGTCGAGCAAGGTGTTTTACGTCCCGATTTTAACTTTACAAACGAGGAGCTTACTCAGCTTATCTTTTTACCGGAGCTTTCAACGGCGAAAGAAGTGACAGACGTATCCGGTCGAGGCGTAGGAATGGATGTCGTTAAACGCTCAATTGAGAAAGCCGGAGGGACTACTGCCATAGGTAGTATTTCAGGCCAGGAATCATGTGTCACCCTGACGTTAAGCAAAAGTGTTTCTACGCAAATTGTGGATGGTTTTGTTGTTTAAGTAAATAATCATTGTTTTGTGCTGACACTATTTCAAGTGCGAGAAACTCTTAATTACACAAAAGAACATATCCAGTCAGTCGCCGGAAAGGCCTTTTTTCTGGAACGCCAATGCCTGATTATGCCGATCATTCCTATCGCTAACGCTTTTGCTCTTGCGCAAGACGTATTGTTTAATCAGACACAATTATTTGTATCGGTAACCTCAGCCCATCACTATTATACATTACAGGTTGATGATGTAATAGGAGTGCAGCAAAAAGTTTTAAAAAAGATTGATTTGCTCGATTTTAAACAAGAGCTTTTCATCGGAAGCGCACTATTGGGAGATGGTCGCCTGGCATTAGTTCTCGGTCTCGATCGCTTGTGTAGGGATTTTACACAATAGTTGCGTTTATCACTAACTTTCGCTAGTGAAACGCCAGCGGTTCTTTAATATTATTCTTGGGTAAGGCGTAACTCCATCAATATGGAGGTATTTAAAAGGTTCAAAAAAGGAAAGGAAGGTTATTGATATGAGCGCACAGCCGTTGGTTGATGGTGTCGGCCTTTTTGTAGTTGAAAAGATCGGATTGGGGGTCGATTTAGATAAGCTCGCTGTTCGGTTACCAGGCTTATTTTCTGACATGGATTGTCATGTTGAGCAAAACAGTGATTATATAGCCTGTAAACCTACCCCGCTGCAGCTTCAATTGAAGAATTTGCATAATATTCAATTTCCTGACGGGAGGCTAATCTCCTGTCGCATGCGTGTTTGGGAGTTCGGAGCAATTTCTCTCTATTTTAATTGCTCCTTCGATCACACATTGAATGCGTTGGAAACTATTCGTATAATTCCTCTTATTCAATCGCTTGCTCTCAACAATGCACTTGGTCTTTTTGACAGATTCAGAGACTCGTTTGCTGACCTCATACAACGCCCAATTAATAATAATATCACGGAGGAATGGACTATCTTCTACGCTCAAAAGTCGGAGGAATTAACCGTTGATTCGCTCTTTACATCATATTCGGCTGATATATCCAAGTTGCTTTGGATTGACGAAGAAGCCGCATCTGAAGACATAACCAACGAGATCCGTTCTGGTTCATTTGCACGAAGCGTCAATGATTTTCTGCTCATCGACTGGGATTGTGGATTTTTAGCTAGCAATCGCTCGGCGCAGATTCTACAGGTCGTGGAGTATGCTTTGATGCAATCATTGGAAATGAGGTCTTTAATTACTCACTTAGATCGAAATCTAGACAATTTTCTGGAAAGGTTTAAATCGGGATGGCCCATCTATACTTTAGGCTTAAAGCAGCTATCTAGCTTAAGCATTGAAGCCACCTGGGCTTATGATCGGATTGCGGATTCTTTAGACCTCGCAGGTAACCCTTTATTATTGGAAATTTATCGTTTGGCGGCCAAACGTTTTCGCTTGCCTACGCTTGACGACGATATCCAGCGTAAAATGGCAGCCCTTCGAGATGTCTACGAAAGAGTACACGACCAAAACCATGTGGTCATTGCCCATATTCTCGAAATCACGATTATTCTGCTAATTGTTCTCGAAATCGTGATTAATCTGGCCTAGTTTGGGAGTTAGGCAACTCCTGCGTAAATCGTTGCCGCAGGACACTGTCATCTCTCTTGCGTTCCTCAGTGTCTTGCGGCTCCGTTAATTTAGTGGTTTTTGTATTTAGAGCATATAAGGTTTTTAATAAGTACCTCCGTATTTTAGGATATCTCTATACGTTTTGGCTTTGCTTTATCTTTTTTAGGAATACTAATTTCGATAACGCCATTTTTACCACTTGCACTTATTGCGTCTTGATCGACACTATCCGGCAGTCTAAATTGACGAGAAAATTTTCCGCTAACGCGTTCAATTCTGCTGTATCCATCAGCTTCAGTGCGCTGTTCGGAATTTCGCTCGCCGCTAATACTCAACAAACCGTTTTCGAAGGTAATTTCCACCTCTTTTGGACTAATTCCCGGCAAATCGGCAACAACGACGTATTTGTCACTATCTTCTCGAATATCAACCGCCGGTCTCCACTGAGCAAGGGCAGTTTCCGTCTCGTCGCTGCTTCTCCAGCTCATATCATTAAGCAGACGGCCAAATAAACGATCGATATTAGCAAATGTTCCATAATCTCTATACGGTGTTATATTCATAAATCCTCCTTTTAAAATTTGGGTATTTTTTAACCACTTATCTCTCACTGAAAATAACATAGGTATGAAAACCTCATTTGGCAACTCTCTCGAGGAATTTTTTTATGCGAAAATACGGATTCTAGTGTTAATGGAATCTTATATTTTTGCTAAAATAATTTATATGATAGAAATATCGCTAAAAACAAAGCGCTTATAATTGAAGACGATACTACTAGTCAGAAACTCTTGACTTCGATACTGAATGAATTAGGATTTAATGTCGTCGTTGCAGGTAATGGGGGCACCGGAATTTATCGTTACATTACAGAGGGGGATTACGCGGTAGTATTACTTGATTTAATGATGCCAGAAGTGGATAGCGCTACAGTTTTGCAGGTTCTTGAGAGCCTAATAAATAATGGCAATATTATGTGCAATAATAACATTATCGTCCAGACAGCTGTCGCCAATTATGAATACTTACAGCGCCTGCTATCATACAAGGCTGTTTTTTAGGTTAAGACAAAGCCTGTGCGCATAATTGATTTAGAACGAGATATCACGCCATTATAGATAACCTATCACACACTAAAGCAATGGTTTGAAAAGCAATTCGCGTACGTAGGCGTCTACGCTAATATCAGTATTTTCGTGTGTTGCCCTTATGTTTATTGATCAACCAGTGAGTAGTCTATGGTACCCTCGTGTAAGCGCACAATCATATACTCGTCGGAACAGCTAAATATAAGCGAAAGGATCTCATCTGTTTCAGGTATGACAAAACTGAAATTGTTGCATTCTAGGGCGCGAGGAGTTGATAAAATACAGTTTTCACCTAGCAATCCTTTTAGATTTCCACCGGTAACATTACATAGCTCCTTCATTACCGATTGCCAATCATAGTCCTCGATATCATCATCAATATAAAGCATACGCCTGGATACCCACTCGGCCATCTGCTTTGAACATTCTATTGAAACAGAACCATTCCATCCACCCAGAATATGAACACAAGCACAAAGGGTTGCAGAAGTTTTAGTCGCTTCATCTAAATCATATATTCGCACCAATTCATCTAATAGATGTGGTTGCCAAATCATCTTAGTTATGGCTTCAAGTTCAGTTTCAATATGAAGTAAATTCATAGATTTATCGCCTATAGTTTCGAGTAATATGACAACTTCTCATATTGCTGCACTTGATAACTTAAATTCATATTAATGGTCGTTTCCGTCGAGCCAAGAAGTAATACTCCGTTAACCTTAAGCTGATCGTAAGCATGTTTTAAAATACTAACCTTAGTTACCTGATCAAAGTAAATTAACACATTACGCATCATAATTAAATCAACTTGTGGTAAATGAGGCCAAGGGGCTGCTAAATTCACTAAACGGACCTCTAACATTCTTCTTAAATCATCCTTGACAATCCACCGAGTTCCATCTTGTTTAAAATATTTCATTAGTAACGAAACAGGCAACCCTCTGTTCACCTCTAGCTGATTATAAACGCCACTTCTAGTGCGCTCGAGCATCTCTTCGCTTATATCGCTACAGATAATACGTAAACGCCAAGTAGCTAGTTGTGGAAAATTTTCCTTAATTAACATAGCTAAAGAGTATGGTTCCTGCCCACTAGAAGTAGCAGCGCACCAAATCACAAGTTCTTTTGCTGCGGAACGATTGGCGATTAAATCTGGAATTACTTTCTTTTTTAAAGCTTCAAAAGGATAAAAATCTCTAAAAAAGGATGTCTCGTTTGTGGTCATTGCTTCAACGACCTGCGTAACAAGCTGTTGATTGTCCCGCTTTGATAGGTTATCAACTAAATCCTTAACTGATGCTAAACCGTGTTTCTGGGCTAATGGCATTAGTCTCGATTCGACAAGATATTCCTTACCGGTATCTATTACGATTGCCGCCTCTTGCTTAATCAAACCTTTGATATAATCAAACTCTCTATGTGTGATCGCCATACTGCCTTTAACTAACGCAATCTCTTCGCTTTTGCCCTTTTCACTATTTCATCAGCAATATCACCCACTGGTAATATTTTCTCGGCCAAACCAGCACGAGCAACAAATCCTGGCATTCCCCAAACAACAGAAGACGCTTCATCTTGAACTATAACCTGGCCTCCCTTTTCAGCAACCAACTCGCACCCCCTGAACCCATCTTGTCCCATACCAGTCATAATTACGGCTAATAGATTAGGACCAGCGATATCAACAGCTGATCGAAATAAAACATCAACCGCAGGACGACAGGAATTTTCGGGCGGGTCCATGTTTGTTTTTAATTTCAAAGTAAGCCCTTCTTTGTTTATAGTGATATGTCTGCCCCCAGGTGCTATATAAACAATCCCCGGTAGCAGACTTACTCCATCTTCTGCCTCATATACACGCACCTTTGACTTACTGTCTAACCTCTCGGCGAGTGACTTTGTAAAGACCGGGGGCATATGTTGCACTAAAGCCACTGGCACTGGCATATCATCCGGCAACTTTGTGATCACTTTTTCTAAAGCGTTTGGTCCACCCGTTGATACGCCAATAACTACTAGATCGACACGATTAGATACACTGGGTCTTAATCGGCATTCTCCCTTAGCTACACTACTCAAGACAGAAGGAGAGGTAGAAAGAGCCTGCTCTTGAATGGAGCAGAGGGTATAAATTTTAGGAATTATCTGTTCTCGAAACATCTTTTTTGCGGCATCTGCATTTCCCATTTGCGTTGGTTTCGCAACACAATCGGCCGCTCCGTTCGCTAATGCCTCTAATGATATTTGTGCGCCTTTCTCAGTTAATGCACTGACAATAATAACGGGAAGCTTTGGCTTAATCTTTTTTAATTCTTTTAATGTCGATATCCCATCTAACACAGGCATCTCAACATCTAAGGTCACAATATCAGGGTTTAATTGAGTCAACTTTTCAATAGCAATTTTCCCGTTTGCTGCAACACCCACAACCTCTAAGCGTGGATCAGCCGCAATAATTTCAGAGAGCAACGCTCTCATCACCACAGAATCATCAACAATTAATACGCGCTTTTTTACCATACTAAAGCCTAAGTCCCAACATCTCCAACTTTTCTAAAATAACCTCATCGGTAAAGGGCTTCATAACATACTCATTTGCACCAGCCGATAACGCCTTTACTACTTGGCTCATTTCATTTTCGGTAGTAACCATGACTAGCATAACCTCACGAAATTTGTCACTACGCCTCACGAGCTTCACAAATTCATAGCCATTCATAATCGGCATATTCCAATCGACCATGGCCACGGTAATAGTTTCATCCTTATTTAATATATCTAACGCCTGCTCGCCATTTTCCGCCTCTACCACATCAAAGCCGATACTCTTTAAAATTCTCGACACGGCCATTCTGGCTGCCCGCGAATCATCAATAACTAATGCTCGCACTTTTATGCCCTCCTACGAATTTATTATAAATCTTCCAAAACTTTTTCTTGATCCAAATACAACAGTAATGTTTCAGGAAGTTTATAAATCCCGACTATTACCTCACGTGCTCTGCCGACAACTGTTTCTGGAGCATCTTCAAATAGATCTTCTTCAACATCAATTACGTCCCCAATTCTATCGACCAATAAACTAACCGGCTCATTATTAATTTTACAAACGACGTTCATAGGATGCTCGCCTTCCGGCAAATCGCTATAACCAAGCCTTTTTCGCAAATCTATCGCCGGGACTATCAATCCCCTAAGATTAATTAACCCGCTAATTTCTCGGCAAGCTAATGGCACAGGGGTCATCTCTTCATAGCGAAGAACCTCCTGCACACTATCAACGTCAATGCCAAAATAAAGATTATCTAAATAAAAAGTACAAAATTGTTTTGTTGCAGCCATAGTATTTAAACCATTAATTTAAAAAACGTTGACCAGACATCCTAATAATTTTATTCACATCCAAGACCTCCATTACTTGGTCTTGAATAACAGCGGTGGTAATAACTCCATCGCGCGAAATATCTCTTTGTATCTCGAGTGCGCTTTCAATAATGTCCTCAATTTTATGAACAACTAATCCTACACTATGTTGATTCACGGTATAGACAACAACGTCCACAATTGAGTTTTTATCATTCTCAGAACGCTCGACACTAAATGTTCCGGAACCGCCATTGAGAATATTCTCAACATCAAGCACCTGCATAATTTCGCCACGGTATTGCACAACAAGTCGATTCCCGCTTTTTTCGAGCGAAGCGTTTTTTATCTTTTCGAGTCTCGCTACTTGCGACAGTGGAATGACTACGTGTCCACCGGAAGGCATTTGGCAAATAAGCATTTGATGTATGTCTTCTGCGTCACTATCCTTAGTGGCGACTGCTTCACTAGCGGCTACGCTCTGCGATTTATTCTCTAATCCCACGCGACGACCTAAGTCCACAACATCAAGAATTAGAGCTGCCTTACCATCGCCGAGAATCGTAACTCCGGCAAATAAGGTAAGAGCTGATAGAATGCTAGCCAGTGGTTTTACAACAATTTCCTGGCTATCTTCAATCTGATCCACAACAAGTCCAAAATGACGCTCATTCGCTTGTAATACAACAATATTAATCGCTGATTTAAAGTCACTAGCTGCACTATCATATCGTTCAAGAACCTTTTCTAGGTAAACTAGAGGAAGAAGTTTTCCGCGTAGTCGATAGATCGGAGCACCGCTAATATGTTCTATATTCTTGCTGATCTCCTCACGCTCTAGTCGTAGAACTTCCAATAAGCTTACCTGGGGAATTGCGAATTTTTGCCCACTGCAGCTCACTATCAAAGCGGGGACGATAGCTAGTGTCAAAGGAATTGTTACTCTAAAAGTAGTACCCTTTCCAAGTTCACTTATTGTCTCTATGGTTCCACCTATTTTTTCAATGTTTGTCTTCACGACGTCCATGCCGACACCGCGCCCAGATACGTTCGTGACCTTTTCCGCCGTTGAAAATCCCGCCATAAATAGCAGATCGGTGATATCTCGCATGGTCATCGATTTTGCTCTATCCGCAGATATAAGCCCCTTTTCGAGCGCCTTTTTAATCACCCGATTACAGTCGATCCCTTTTCCGTCGTCAATAATATCAATAATAACCTGTCCACCCTGATGATACGAACGAAGAATTAGCGTTCCCTCTTCCGGTTTTCCGAACTTAATCCTATCTTCAGGAGACTCGATTCCGTGATCAACTGCATTTCTCACCATGTGGGTTAATGGATCACGTATAGATTCAATTAGACTTTTATCAAGTTCTGTGTCCTTGCCCTCCATCACTAGACGAACTTGTTTATTGCAGGCTTTTGCTAGATCACGAACAACTCTGGGAAATTTACTCCAGGCATTTCCTATAGGCTGCATACGAGTTTTCATGACGCCTTCTTGCAGCTCGGAAGTAATAAGGTTAAGTCTTTGCAGTGCACCATTAAAAGTGGAATCCTCCATTTTAACTCCTAATTGCACAACTTGATTGCGAGTGAGCACGAGTTCGCCAACTAAATTCATCAAATTATCCAGCAAATTAACATCCACTCGAATAGATGTATCAGTAACGCCATGCCCTTTCTGGTCACCGGCCGGATCATTTACGATTACCTTGCTATCTTCTTCTACTTCATGCTCTGTTCTTGTTTCGACTTCAACGATTGGAATCTGTTCGCTGCTGCTCGGAGCCACCATTGATTCATGATTCTCTGTAAGGACTTCAGGCTTAATATCGTCAATAGTATTTTTTTCTTCTTTCTTGCTCACCTTTACATTATTCGTGGCGGCTGCCGGACGCTCGCTTCTTTGCAGTAAGTTTAGTGTCTCAATCAGCTCTTTATATTCGATTTCCCCATCAGTTCCGGTACTCTCAATGCTAGAAAGCATTGCCCGCACTGCATCTACTAGTGCCAGTAATGCATTGGTAATATCGACATTTAACCCTAGGACACCGTCGCGGAGCTTGCTTAATAGATTTTCACCGGCATGAGCCAAAGATTCAAGTTTTGAGAAGCCGAGAAATCCGCATGTTCCTTTCACTGTATGTATAACGCGAAAGATTGAAGCCAGGCGCTCGGCATCTTTGGGATTACTTTCAAGCTCAACAAAGTCTTGATCCAATTTATCTAAATTTTCTAAACTCTCTGCTAAAAATTCTTTTACAATTTCATCAAGCTCAATCATAATCGAACCTCAAAAAAGAAATTAACCTTCAGAATGTAAATAGTTACTACTAGCTGGTTAACGCCCAAAATCCTGATTTACTTTAGAACAATTCATAGCTTATGGGATTAACCTGAAATTAGATGTGCTGTAATCTAAGGAAATTCCAAAAAGAATGGAAAAATTTGGCGGGACTACGTACAAACCCTTACCGCGCCTATTTTCTAGGTTTCTACCTAGCTTAAATTAAAAGAAGGTGTCCTAGTCACCCAATCTATCGCTGATGAATATTAAACGAAGTGAAAATTGCTTCAGCTAGTAAGGTTTAACGCTATTACTTGAAGGCTAACTCGCAATTTATTTTTTCATGCCAGGGAAGACCATATGCTCCAAGCTGCTCCATGAAAGGATCGGGGTCAAACTCCTCCACATTATAAACTCCTGGTTTCATCCACTGCCCAGTTAACATCATCATTGCCCCAATCATAGCTGGAACACCAGTTGTGTATGAAACAGCCTGCGCGCCAACTTCAGCATAGCACTGAGCATGATCGCAGTTATTATAAATGAAATAGGTCTTGTCCTTTCCATCTTTTTTACCACGAATTTGGCAACCAATTGATGTAATTCCGCTGTAATTTTCACCGAGTGTTGAGGGTTCCGGAAGCACCGCTTTTAAAAACTGCAAGGGTATAATTTCCATCCCCTGATACCTAACCGGTTTAATACTCGTCATTCCCACATGCTCTAAAACACGCAAGTGAGTTAAATAGTTTTCAGAGAAGGTCATCCAAAAGCGGGCTCGTTTAATAGAAGGGAAATTAATTACCAGGGATTCCAACTCTTCATGATACATCAGATATGATTCTTTAGGGCCAATCTCAGGATAATCAACCAGCTGGTGAACACTTAGAGGCTCAGTCTCGTTCCACTTGCTGTTTTCCCAGAATCTACCCTTTTGTGTAATTTCCCGGATATTAATTTCCGGATTAAAATTTGTCGCAAAATGCTTACCATGACTTCCGGCATTACAATCGACAATATCAAGATAATGCATCTCGTCGAAGTGATGTTTATTGGCATAGGCAGTAAAAACTCCGCTTACTCCCGGGTCGAATCCGCATCCCAGTAAAGCCATAATACCAGCCTGCTTAAATTTTTCACGATATGCCCATTGCCAGCTATACTCGAACTTTGCTACATCTTTAGGTTCGTAGTTAGCGGTATCAAGGTAGTGAACACGGGTTGCTAGACAAGCTTCCATGATGCTAAGATCTTGATAGGGAAGCGCGATATTCATTACTAAATCGGGTTTAAACCTATTAATTAATGCTACTAGCTCCTGAACATTATCAGCGTCTACCTGTGCTGTTTCGATGGGCCGCGGCAGCTTGGCAGCAATCTTATTGCATTTATCAAGTGTACGACTGGCCAGCATCACGCGATCAAAATAATTAGCCGATTGACAAACCTTATGCGCGACAACATTACCTACTCCGCCGGCACCAATAATTAAAACGTTACCCATTCTGTTACCTCCATAACTGACTTTACTTATTTACTCCGATACGCACTTCTGCCGGGCGTGTCAAAAAACTATATAATCCAAAAAAACACCCAGTATAAAACAAATCCCCGGCTATACTAAAACCGAAAAATGGTAAGGCCATAGTAAAACAACTTATGAGACCCGCGAGCGTTGTTGGATAAAGCCATCCTGATGCCCAAACCGCAGCATTAGTAACAACAAAAAATATTAGCGAACAGATTAGTGATCCAAACACTATGCTCTTTACTGTTTGCTCTATTTTTGTTCCCAGATAAACAATGAAGCCTAAGCTCAAATAGGTTACCCAGAAAATATCATAAAAACCGATTAAGAAATCACTAATCAACATACTGCCGAAGACAATAATGTAAGCTACCTTCCTTGTGCCCAAAACATTTCCCGCAAAAATAGCTAAGCCAACAGTGGGAACAAAATTTGGCCAATGGGGCATCAGGCGCATCAAAGCTGCGCTAAAAATTAAAAAGTAAGCAATCATTATATTTTGCTTTGTCATTATTCCTCCCTGCAACAAAAGCCCAACAATCTCATAAACAGTGCACCTAACACTAATACCCATAAAAAGCAACGGATTACGCTACTGCTTTTCTGCTTAACTGAATATCATTATATAAAAACCCCGCTGCTAAGGAATTTTTTACATCCTTTGAAACAATTTTGCGACTGGTTTATTCGGTTTAAATATTAATTTAAAGAATTATTTATGCTGTGAATTCAAGCGCGATAACTTAGTGCCTCAGCAACATGTTGATCGAGTATCTCCTCACCACCCCCTAAGTCCGCAATTGTTCTAGCAACACGCAATATCCGAGTATAACTCCGCGCACTAAATCCTTGCTTATGCGCATACTGCTCTAATAATTTTCTTGAGCTATCAGTCAGTCGACAGAAGCGCTTTATTTCCGATGTTCCCATATTAGCATTATGTTCAAGTGACGAGCAGAACCGCTCCCTTTGACGTAACCGGGCGTTACTGACGGCTATTTTCATCTGTTCAGTCGTATCCTCACTTTTATTTTTAGCAAACTCAGTTATGCTTAGTGGAGGCACCCAAATGCGAAGATCTATTCTATCAAGGAAGGGGCCGGATAGGCGCTGTTGATAGCGACTAATAGCTTGCGGTGAACAGCTGCAACTTTTATTAGCATTTCCATTATGTCCACAAGGGCAAGGATTCATTGCCGCAATAAGTAAAAAATCAGCGGGATACGCTAATCTCATTCGAGCCCGGCTGATAACTACCTGGCGCGTTTCCATAGGAGTACGCAGCGTTTCAATTACGTCCCGGCGAAATTCCGGGATTTCATCTAAAAACAAAACGCCCTTATGAGCCAATGAAATTTCGCCGGGAACCGGCAAAGAGCCACCACCAATTAAGCCGGCGTAGCTGGTTGTATGATGGGGGGAACGAAATGGACGATTGTGGCAATCAAGTGTTAAATCGTGTCCGGCTCCGACAGCACACGGCGCCATTGCCTTTAGCGCATGATACACTTTGATTACCTCAATTAATTCGTCAGTTGTAAGATCAGGCAATATAGAAGGAAGCCTTTGAGCTAGCATACTCTTTCCGGCTCCCGGCGGGCCAACCATTAGCATATTATGGTTTCCTGCGGCCGCAATAGATAATGCTCGACGGGCTCCGTGCTGACCCACAACATCGGCAAATGTTGGCTGTTGTTTACTATGAACTTTAGCAGTGCAATCTGAAGTTTTCGGCAGCGGTGGATTATACTCCCCTCTCAAATAGAGCACACACTCGTTAAGGCAGCTAACTCCTGATACTTTACAATCGGCGACCAGCCGGGCCTCTTCCACGCATTCGACGGGAACAACTAATTCTAATGAACCTAGTTTTTTTGCTAAAGCTGCCGCAGCGACTATTCCATGTATAGGTCTAATCTCTCCGCTCAAACTCAGCTCACCTAAAAATAGCCGCCCGGCCAAGCACTCTTCACTAATCTTCCCGACTGAAGCGAGAATACTTAGAGCCATTGCCAAATCAAATCCGGAGCCATATTTAGGAAGGGAAACCGGCGAAAGACAAACTAACAACTTTTCCTCTAAATATCCCAAACCGGAATTATTTATTGCGCATTTTAACCTATCCCTTGACTCTTTGATCACCCCATCGCCTAAGCCGACAATGGATATTTGCTTTAACTCGGGCATGGGTTGTGCCTGCACCTCAACAGGTAAAGCATCAATTCCATAGAGACTTGCACTTAAAACTTTAGCAATCATAACAAAAAACTCCTGTTATTTCCGACTTTATATTATCGAAAGGTTTTAAAATTGTTTTGCAAAAAATAAGGGAGGTTTCGATTCATCTCTAGATTTTTAGGTCTCGAAGAATATGCTACGGTCTTAATGTCCGTTAATATTTATGACTAGGTTAGAGCGACAACATGTTACTAACTTTGGGTTGGCTTAAATCCTGCTCAGAGTAGCTGAGAAGTATAAAGCATTGTGTAATTACAAACACATACATAAATTGAAATTGGTAAGAATTGCCTAGCTTCGCGCAGTTCTTTCCTCGAGTCTGGGGTGGCTATGGCTTTAAGTGTTGATGAGGCTTGGAATTCAGTAGCGCTGGAAGAGCGAATTGAACTTATCTCTAGAGCGCAAGCAAACGGAGTTCTAGCAGCGATTTGTTTCATTCTAGTGGCAGGCTCTTTGGGTTATGGCTGGGACCAGATCTGGCTTCTTTGGGGCGGAGTGATTGCCTCTTTTTTGGTCCTTCCATTATTCACGAGTCGCAGCTGGCGAAAACGCAAACCCGTTGTCATTCTCAGTTATCTTGCCGCAAGGTCAGTAGCCCGGCGCTATGCCTACGGCTATGGTATCCGTGATTTAGATATAATTCTGATCTTTCGTGGCACGATGGAAGAACAATACACGTCAGAAGAGGACAAGGCATTTGCTCGAAAAGATGAAACCTTCGATTTTGAGACCGGTTATCAGGATAAAAGAGATGTATGGATTTGCTTACTGCGTGGTGGAATAGTCGCGATATCTGAACGCATGGGAGGAGCAAAGCTCGAGTACACCACCATGCTAGACAAAGATACTCAATGCGAAGTTCACGAAGCCAAGGATATTAATGATACAACCATAGTGACAGTTAAAGGATCAGGTAAAGCCAAAGGCAGACAGGTAGTATTTACCAGCAATTATCCGGGCGCGCTCTACGTCTTCCATCGTCAGTTGGCAAGACTAATCGTTGAGGCAACATTATTGGCCAATAAGCTGGCCGAGTTAGCAAAAAACGCTAGTATCTAGTCTTGCTTTGCCCCATCATTTCCCATTCGTATAAAATAACCAATTTCACCACTTGATATTAATCCTTTGGGCCTGTATCAAAAGTCAGGTGATTCTGGTGTCACTCGCAATATATCAATAATGATAAAGCTGCCCTATGTTAAGAAATAAGTCGCTTATTAGTTTTATAGCAGGTCTACTCTTCTTAATTCTGATGACTCCTCGCGTCTATGCTCAAGAAATTATGGCGCATTCTTCAGATGATTTTCATCTTCGCCTCAACTTGTTTCCCGCCGCCGTTCAGGATAATACGGCGTTTGAGTTGCGAATATTTTCTTTAGGTAATAAATCAATTGAAAGTTCATATTCAGCCTTTACTTTAGTTAATCCGGTACGTTTAATTATCGATCTTCCCGGATTAACTTGTAGAGATAAAACAGTTTTGCCGGCAACTCACGCGGCCCTTGATCATTTAAAAATAGGAGCATTTGCCGATAGTTTACGCATTTCTATTGTATTTAAAACAGATGTTGAGCCCAAATATAGTATCACGCGCATTAGTAATCGCGAGATACTCATACGTTTTTCACTATCCAATCAAATCGACCAAATAACGACGCGCTTGGAACCAAATTCATCCTCCGGTGATGTACTTGCCACAAATAACAACCATAAAGGCCGCAATAAAGGCAGTAAAGTCTCGGCTATTTTATTTAAAGCTATTGGTCTTCCGCCACGCGGTGCTGTGCTTATTGACGTGAATTCGATCCCCCAATACAGCCTAACCATGGCCGAGGAAAATAAATATATTCTCACCCTAGATAAAGCTTCACTGGGCTCAGATAACCTCTTATTGCCACATTATGCTCCACAAAAAGTGGATGGTTTTGATACAGTATTACTGGAAGAGGCAGGAGAAAATATAATAATCACTCTTTATACAAGGGGAAACGTTATCCTTACTCCATACTTAGCTCAAAATAAACTTTGGATAAAAGCTATCCCACGGTAAGCTATTGTCCAGTACCCTCAATATAATAGATATCTTTTAAATTACGATTCTTGTTTTTGTTATCTAATCCGTATCCTACCACCCATTCTTTGCGCGCAACCTCAAGGGCAGACCAATATGGCTTATAAACAGCGTACTGAGAGTTACGAAGCAGTAACGTAACCGACCTAATATCAGCAGCCTGACGACTCAGTAAAGAATCGTGAAGAGCTTTTAAAGTATCGCCGGTATCACAAAAATCATCAACCAACAGTATGGCTCGGCCGGAAACATCAAAAGGAACATAGTCAGAGGGTATAGTGTTGTTTATTTTACTATCGGTTTTATCGCAATAAAAACTCAAGCGACATACCTCGAACTCAACCGGACAATCAATTTCTCTAACTAAATCAGAAAAAAATATCATTGCCCCCCTCAACAAACAAACTGCCAGTAGCGGTTGTTGTGTTTTCCCAGCAACATCTTTAGCCCAAGGAGTCATTAATTCACCAAGCCGTCTTACAGCTATAGCAATCTCATTCGCGGAGTATAAAAGCACATATTTATCGTTTTGGTGTGGACTCATTTTTTGACGATTAGGAGGGAATAAATCGTTTATGTGCACTAAGATCAAATACGCTAAAAGCGATCAATCTGGCAGCATATTCCAAATCTCGCAAATCGACTAATTCCACCTGAGTGTGCATGTAACGATTAGGAATTCCTAATAATGCTGTGGCTACGCCCGAACGCGAAATCTGGATAGCATTGGCATCCGTTCCCGTTCCATTGGGAGCAAAATGTGGTTGATATTTAATTCTTTTGTTTTTTGCTGTCTCCGTAATATGCTTCACTAGTAAATGATTAAAATTAGCCCCACGCGGAACAGTTGGGCCGGAGCCTAATTTAACTGAACCAATTTCTCTCGCTTCAGCTCCGGGATTATCTGAGGCATGAGAAACATCAACGGCAATACCAATATGGGGATCTAATCCAAAACAAGACGTCCGGGCTCCACGTTGTCCAATCTCTTCCTGAACAGTACTTACGGCGTATAGTGCGACATCATGCCGACGACGTTTGCTTATCATTTCACTAAACATGCGCAAAGATTCCATGACGACAAAAACCCCGACTTTATCATCGCACGCCGGAGCACCAATACGATTCTCCCCTAACTCTTGAACGCCAAGCTTATAGGTTACTGGGTCACCAATCGAAACATACTTATTTGCTTCTTTTCCATCAGCTACGCCAATATCAATCCACAGTTTTTTTAATTCGGTTTTTTTTCCTCTCTCCTCTGCCGTCATAAGATGAACTGGCTTGTAGCCAATCACTCCCTCAACCACCCCGCGGGCTGTATGAATCTGAACATACGAACCTGGAACGACAGACGGATCAATTCCCCCAATCTGATTAAAATAAATAAACCCTCGATCGTCAATGTGAGTAATCATCATTCCGATTTGATCACAATGACCGGCTAGCATAACACGCACTGTCCCTTTGGGATTAGCGCAAGCTATAAAATTGCCATGGACATCAAGCCTTACATTATCGGCATATTTATTAATGTAGCTTTTTACTACCCTTTGAATTGGAGCTTCAAAACCCGATGGTGATGGCGTCAATAATAAGTCGTATAAAAATTTTCTGGATTGTTTGTTCATCTAAAATTCCTTCTGTCTGTGTTCTATTTGCCAGAAGTATTAGCAGACAAGTCCGCCTCGGGGTAGATAGATAATAGACACCTTAACAGGCGTTTTCCTAAATTTTAAATCATCGGGGAAAACATCAACAAAGGACACAATATTTCTAAGCAGAATTTAATGGAGCGGGCGATGGGATTTGAACCCACGACCTCCTGCTTGGCAAGCAGGCGTTCTAGCCACTGAACTACACCCGCGTAGCGGCCCGAAAAGATTTGCCTAGATAGATGAGTATCCTCATGCTGTCAATAATCTTATTTTCCTACTTTCTAAGTAGGAATCTAATTCACTGAAGTAACAGCTTGGGAAATACGATGCAGAGCTTTTATCAGGCTTTCCGTTCCTAATGCAAAGCTCATTCGAAAGGCATGTTCATCACCGAAGGCTTCGCCGGCAACAACAGCAATGTCAAATTTTTCCAACAAATAGGATGAAAACTCAGTGCCGCTTTTAATCACAATATCTCCATTTCTTTTTCCAATTAACCCTTCAGTGCGAATGAAAGCATAAAATGCACCGCGAGGATTTACTGGCAGAGATAAACCAGAAATATTAGCAACTTTATCGATGACAATTTGCCGTCTTTTCTCGAACTCAATAAGCATCATTTTTGGAAAAGCATAATTGTCATCATAAGCGTGTAACGCAGCATACTGCGCAATGGAACAAACATTAGACGTAAACTGACTTTGATACATATCAACAGCCCTGGCAATAGATAATGGCGCAGCTAAATAACCGACTCGCCAGCCTGTCATGGAATAGGCCTTACTAAAAGCATTAACAATAACTATTTGCTCCTTAAGATCGGGCGCTACCTGTGCAATAGACAAGGGTCGAATATTGTCATAGGTCAGATATTCGTAAACTTCATCAGACAAAATAACAATGTTTTCTCCTTGGGGATGCCGACGAATAACTTCGGCCAGAGCATTTAGTTCTGCCTTGCTATAACAATAGCCTGTAGGATTAGAAGGGCTATTAATAATAATCATTTTGGTACGCGGAGAAATCGCGCTCTCTAGCACCTGCGCTGTCATTAAATACCCCTCATCAGCCCTTGTCCGAACAATTACAGGATTCCCGCCGGCCAACATCACCATATCGGGATAACTCGTCCAATACGGGGCCGGTATAATAACCTCATCCCCGCTATTTAATAATACAGACATGACGGCGGCTATCGCTTGTTTGCCGCCGTTAGTGACAACAATTTGAGCTGGAGCATAATCAGTATCTTGATCGCGCCGAAACTTTTCCACTAAGACTTTTTTTAATGGCAAGATACCACCAGCAGCAGTATATTTTGTTAATCCCTTATTCATGGCATCAATAGCCGCACTCTTAATGTGATCGGGGGTATCAAAATCCGGCTCGCCAACGGTTAATGAAATTATATCTCTACCCTGGGCCTTTAGCTCTTGAGCCCGTGCCGATGCTGATAAGGTTGCCGATGGTTTTATACTTTGAATGATCTGACCAAGTTTAATCATAAATTACCCTCCGAAATATTACGCATCACCCCTAGCACAGAGAAATATTAACGACAGACAAATTACATAAATAACAACGCTTAAGTAATTATATTAAATATGTAACGAAGTGAAAATTTCATTAACGTTAGATTAAATTAATCCGGCGACAAAAGACACTCATAATAACGTAAAATCGTCTGGCCATAAGACTTTTTCTTGATTAGGCGTGCCTCTACTTTAGAGATACTAAATTTTGCGCCCATAACTAAATCGGTAGAGCTTTCGATAATAATAATTGATCCGCTATGCACTAAACCGGCTGATAATATACGCTTAATTAACTCATCACCAGGATGCATTTCATACGGTGGATCGCAGAAAATAACATCAAAAGTAACAGAAATAGGCTTTTGCTTAATAATCTCACTTCCTCGTTCAAAGGAAGACTTTATCACCAGATACTCATCGCTTACTAATTGCAACTGCCGGGCATTTTTCTTTATGCTATCTGCTAAATTTCCATTATTCTCGACGAATAATGTAAATAACGCCCCTCTCGACAAGGCCTCAAAACCAAAGGCTCCGGAACCGGCATAAAAATCTGCTACCCTTAATCCCTCAATCGCAACTAGCGACTCAAGGGTTGAAAACAGCGCCTCTTTAGCTTTTCCGGTAGTCGGTCGAAATCTAACCTCACGCGGAACACTAATACTTCGACCTTTATATTTTCCTGAAATAATGCGCATAGTGCCCGCTTGTAGTTGAAAAGATAAGATAATTTTGCTAACAGTCAGAAAATGATTACTATCACGATAACACTTATATAACCATGCAGATATTAGGAAATCTAGCACGTAGGCAGAAAAGACTCTCTTATTGGCTGAAATTTTTTACCCTGGCTAATTTAGCCAATAATATAGCTGACGGGAGTGATCTTAAGGCTAATCTTCATACTTATGGTCTATTGCTGGCAAGACAAGCAAAAGCTATTTCTCGAGCCGAAGATACAGAGATTGCAGAGAACGAATTACGTTTACAGGAACTCGACCGTTATTTTGAAAATGAAATCGAAAACGCGCGCCTTGCCTTGCACGATGATAACAAGCCAAACTTCTCAATTTATTATGAGTAATGTTCTGTCTATTATCTACCCTTGACAATTTATCATAGAAACGTGCATAAAGGCCCGCGCCGCGAACTCAACCAAGTGGGGTGTTAGCTCAGGGGTAGAGCAATTGCCTTTTAAGCAATGGGTCGGTGGTTCAAATCCACCACGCCTCACCATCTTTTATGATTTTCAATAAAATTTAGCGCTGATCGCAAAATGCCACGCAAACTTGATGTTCGTCGACTCGACCACCGCAACCACGATAGCAGGCGTTGTACGAGCTCACACAATAGCTGTAATCAGCCGAGCATGTGTCGCGGTAACAATATTTCTCACCACTTCGATAGCGACAATAATCATAATCTCGATCTGCGCGACGTTCGCAATCCTGTTTATCCATATCCTCCCTGTGCTCGCAATTCATTTTAGCCATTTCGCAATTAGATAAACACAGCTGTCCCTGCGTCCCACGCGGTGGAAGATAGCTATATTGAGTTTCATACATCGGAGCACATGAAGATAATAAAAGCGCCACAACAATCAGAATAAATTTTTTATTTGTCATACAACTCATAATTTTTTGTTGGTTTTTTTCATGATATTCGCTTCAATCACGAATGCACCTTCTTCCATAGAAAACGGAATCGATATTATAGGCTCTTGAGTTAATTGCGTGATGCTAACATCTTTACCCAGAACCATTGTCGGTGTCGCCATACTAAATATATACCCCTTCTCGGATAATTCGCCTTTTGCTCCACCGCTTATCATGTTCGTTAATTCACCGACAGCATCAACCACCTCTTGATTTATTTCTTTATATTCAGAGTATAGCATCCTACCAACAATGGTAAGAATAGCCTTCTCTTCAAAACTAAGAACCATGCTTCCAGTAATTGTCTCAGAGGCTAGACCAATAATGCCGGTAACATCGCCAAATGTAACCTTATTTGACTTTAAACACGGTTTCCCCGGGGTAACCTGAGTAAACGCCATTGTCTGAATTACATTTAATGCTGCATTGATAAAAGGATTGATTAAGCTAGCCTCCATGATTAACCCATTTGATAATTATTTATAAAAGAACACTCTATCCAAAATTTCTGTTAGGATGTCGGCAAAATTGGAATTTTGCAAAAGAAAAATCATTCCTGGTATGGCTAATGTTAGCTTTTTCTAGAATTAATATAAAATGCCTTGTTTAAGGGAAATATATAAAAATACTACTTTTTTAGGGAAAAGTAGCCAAACCCATAAACCTTTTTAAATTGTAGTCAATACCTCACCAAATGTCGGCGGACATTCAGTTTGTTGGGCAAGAATCGCTTGCTTGGCGTGAGCCACTACCCCAGCCAACTTTGCATCGACAGCGAGACGAGGAATCGCTATCTCGATCCCTTTATCTTCGAGCCAACGCAAAAACAATTCGTTTTCCGCCCATGGACCGACCACAGCAACTTTGCGTAACGGCTTACCAATCAAGCGCGTCACGACTTGCAGATCTGCCCAAACCGCCTCCACCGCAGTATTTACCACCGCGGCAATCACATGAAGCGGATCCTCGGAACAATGACTCTCTTGCAGCGCCTTATTGATCAAGGGCAAGGAGTCTGTTCCTTGATGCCGATTAAGCCCCTGAACGTCGAGCACAGGCAAGCAGGCTTTATTAACCTTACCGCCAATCCTCCCAGCCTCTTCGTAGCTAATTTCCCAAATAGCCAGGAGCCTCTTGTAGACTTCCCCACAAGCTACCGAGAGTTTCTGCAGGGCATTACCCTCAAAGGTAAAGCCCGCAGAATAGGTCGTTTCAGAAGGGCGAATAACGGAGCAACACAGCTGATGAGCTACTCCGCATCCCCTACCCGTATACACGACACAGGGAGCAGAATCGAACCCCACATCTCGTGCTGCCGAAGGTCCATAGATCGGGGGCACAATCCATTCGTTCTCTGAATCGCAATATGCATCAGTCATGCGGCTATGTTTCCAGGGAGCCACCTTCTTGTGCAACTCGTCGATATTCAGCAGGCGATCCATAAAAGCTGGATCGCTTTGCTTTAAAAGCCCGGCACGTTGCAATAAATCTGAGCAATGGCAACGCACGCCAGTCAAAGCAAAGTAAAGCAGATCGCCTATCGGAACTATTGCCGCATCGTCGCGCTGAATCAGATCCGGATACTGTTCAACAATTTCAGCTATCTGTGCGATGGTATGGGTTTTTGCTAAATTCGCACCGTTAGCTTTCTCATGCCAAATTCTCTGGCTTACCGACTTTTCTAGTTTAAGATAATGATTGCTATTCCTATAGGAGGACAGCAAGCAAATCTTAGCTACCGTCATACCGCCAGGCGTATCTAAAATAAGAGCTAAATCGGCAGGCTCACAATTGAGCGCAATTGGCCGTTCGTAACCGTTAATCCTTTCAGCCAACCGAAATATCCAGTCAGGCGAAATACTCTTTCTGCCATCACCACTATTGATAACGGGTCTTGGATCCGACCCTCTTTTTACAAACTTCTGCCCAACCTCGGGCAGATACTCTGACATCCTACATTTGCTAGATGTTAGGGCAATCACCTTCATTAAGCTCATGGAGCAACCTCCACAACTAAGGATCGATTAGCCACACTGGCCGGGCAGGAATTTGGCAAGCTACTAATAGAAAGTCAACTCGATAGGTATGCACTCATTAAAGATAGTAACAAGAAATGCTCGTCTAGCGCCTTAAGGCGGTCCTGATACGGGTGGCAATTATACCGGAAGAACTTGTTTTTCTTATAAAATCTGTAGCTCCAAGATTTAACAATTCTACTTCATTTTTTTCACTATCGACGGCTGTTAAGACTACGATGGGCACCCGAGAAACACCCTCTATGGCACGGGCACGGGTTAGAAATTCACGACCATCCATCTCCGGCATCATCAAATCCAACAGGACAATTTGAGGTACACCTTCATAGATTCGCTCTAATGCCTCCATACCATTTCTGGCCTCTACAACATCAAACATTTCGCGTTTTAAAAGGAGTGCTAAAACAGCCCGCACATTATCGTCATCATCGACCAGCAAGACTTTAGGCTTGGAAACTTTACTTGGAATCCCAACAGCGGCCGGCGCTGAAGCATTAGATTCAAAGGCATTTGGAACAGTAACTTTCACCGTCGCTGCATTTGCGCCCCCGTATTCTTTGTGTTGATCTGAGTTTAGCGCACTAACGAGATAAGGTCTCAATTCCTCAAGTGTGCTTATTTCATTATTTAAAACTTCCAGTGCAGCTGTGCCGATGGTTACAAATCCATTGGACGCCGCTCTACGTGTGACCTCAGCTAAACTTAAATCTTGTGCTATCCCCTCAGCTACTATGTCATCCACATTTAAATAACTGTATAATCCAATTCGACCTCGATATCCGGTTCCATTGCACTTTGCGCAGCCCACACCATGAAAAAGATGGCTAGGGTTAATCTCAAAGCCGCGAATAATTTCACTGTTCTTTGTTAAATACTCTTCATTTACAGGGACCTTACAGTCAGAACATATCTTTCTTACTAGCCGCTGGGCCATTATCGCAGCAACTGAGTTAGCGATGATATAGGGCTTACAACCAAGATTTAGCAAACGAGTGATTGCCGATGGAGCATCATTCGTGTGTAACGTGGAAAGCACTAGATGACCTGTCTGAGCAGCCTGCATGGCAATGTCTGCCGTCTCCTCATCACGTATTTCACCAACCATGATTACATCTGGATCTTGGCGCAATATCGACCTTAATGCCGATGAAAAAGTCACCCCTGCAAGCGGATTTACTTGAATTTGAGTTATGCCCGGAACACGAAATTCTATAGGATCTTCCACGGTCTGTATAGAAGTTAATCCATCACGTAGATAAGTAAGAGCTCCATAAAGAGTTGTCGTTTTTCCAGAACCCGTTGGCCCCGACACGAGAATCATCTTTCCCCGCTGAGTTAACGCCTCCTCTAACGAGTTCTGAACTCTCTGTGGAAAATTAAGGCTACGAAAAGTGATGTCTGCTCCTTCGGAAGCAAGTAAACGCAAAACAATTTTTTCGCCGTGGGCCGTTGGGACACAGGATGCACGTAAATCAATTTTAGCACCAGCTGTGCTTACTCGTAAGCGCCCATCCTGAGGTTTTCTACGCTCGGCTATATCCATGCCGGCTAAGATCTTAATACGCGATACGACAAGCGGCTGCAGTCTTCGGGGTACATCAAATATATCCTGCAGTACTCCATCAATACGAAATCTTATGTTTAAGCCCTCATTAGTTGGCTCGATATGAACATCACTGGCCTCTTTTTTTATGGCATCAGCGATAATCTTATTCACCAGTTTAACAATAGGCGGTGTATCGGACCGAATCTGATCAATATTCTCTTCCTCACGTTGAGCACCGATAATCTCCAATGCTTCTTGGGGCTCGTCATCGATTTTATCAAATCCAACCTTATTGCGTGGACAATAGTGCTGAAGCAGTTTCACTATCTTAACTTCCTCAGCAGCAACAGGTTTAATGGGTGCATTTAAATTAAATTCGACGGTTTTTTGTACTTCGTAATCTAAGATATCCGCAAAAGCGACCAATATCTTCCCGTCTTCTTCAAAGAGTGGAATAAGCTTCTGTGCCCATATTAAGTTCTCGCTAATACGTGGCAAATATTCAGCGGTTGCTAGCCTCTTAGCGATTTTTCCATCGACGAGATCTACCAGCTCTGTGCCCTGTGCTAATGCCAAGTACTCAAGAGCGATAACTTCGTTTACTAAATTATTGCGAGCAAGATAGCGGACTGGGGAAAAACTCTCCACTGCGGAGCTTTCAAATTGCACTGAATCGTTGAGGATACCAGCACGCTTCAATAAGGATACGGTTTTATCAAATGAACTTGCCATTAAACTACCTACTTCAACATCAAGTGATATAGCTCATACATTCAGTTCATTATTCGGCATTATGATCAATTCACTTAATAAGCTATTTACAAGCGGCTGTGGCTTTTAGCCTTACTCCTAGATAACCATCTGGTATTTCGCTAAATTTTCTATTTAATTAGAATTAATAAAAATTTTTCTTAAACACTTTCGTAAGTTACTAAAATAGTATAGGAAGACCAGGCTTTATTGGATTCAGTTTCGTATTTCCCTTATTTAAGGGGATAAGAAAGCCAAGCATCTTAATTAGTAGATATCGAGCACTGGCACATAATGCCTCACTTCTGTTTTTTGCATTGTTAGAATGGCTAAGCTAGGAGTGCTCAAAAGGTTATCGATATCGTATTTCTGACATATACCAGGTCCCCATCGTCTAGAGGCCTAGGACATCGCCCTTTCACGGCGGTAACAGGGGTTCAAATCCCCTTGGGGACGCCATTCCATTCAATTAACAGCATATAACAAGGGGATTTGAACTGGGGAGCCGTTAGGCGTAGCAAACTCAAAGGTAAACTCCCATATTTCTAATTCGTAGGATTAGATAGAGATAAATAATAAAATTAAATAGCTGATAACTATTAATAATATACTCGCATGCTTAGGCCCCAAAAAAAGGTTCTAATTCTAAGTGAGCCACTAAGACCAAGAATACCCATAACACGATAGAAATGGACTGTTAAAATGGTTTATTCATGCAGGAACAAAAGCAGCATACAAAAAATAAAAGCCAGGAAAACGAGAATGATAAGCTCGCGATTCCGCCACCATTCAAGCCTCGTGCTGGCGTTTTTAAAAGGGGATTTGGAGAAGGACCGGTTTCCGAGCGCCCAAAACCAAAACAAATTGAACATAAGCCTACGAATGCGCCAGAAAAACCGGCACGAGAAGCAGTGTTGCCACCAAGAAAAACAGAATCAACGGGGTTTCCTACAAAACAAAAAACGAGCGTAGACACAGACACTTCGCAAAATGAGAACCCTCAGAATAAGGCTTCCTCCGCCAATACGGATGTAGTCGCATATGCCATGCTAACCATTAGGCCGGCAAAAAGTCTTGAGCCAGACCCCAAAATTAGTGAACCAAGTTTTTTCGAACAAGTCATGACTGCCGTCACGGGCACAGTAACCAGCATATTTTCTAGCGGATATTCATTTATTAAAAATATATTTATTAGCGAACCTAGCTCAACTGTTTCTATCGGGAAAACTCAGTCAACTGAAGATTCATCATCTCCCATGTCGAGAGAGGAATATTTACCAAGCACAGAATCGCACTCAGAGACAAAAGGTCAATCATCTTCACCTCAGAAACAGCATCCCAGACATCTTTTTATAAGTCGCTTGTCCGAATCAATTGCCAAATTATATGATTACTCAGTTAAAACCGGAGTATGCACCCATTCTCGACTACCCGATTCTCAAGCATTAATGGAGCAAATATATGAATGCGCCACTGAACAAAGTCTGGACCCACTTTTCTGCGCGGCGGTAGCATTTACAGAAACAGACTTTGGTATAAAAACCAAATCCACTTCTTCGGCCAAAGGGATTTATCAACTTCTTGATCCGGCAATAAAAGACATTGCTAAACATAAACAAAAAAACGGCGAGAATATAAGCTGGCAAGACCTAAAAAAAGATATTTCTACTGATTTTCGCGATAATGTAAAGATCGGTATAGCTTATTTAAAATATACACACGATAATATAACAGAACATGAAGCTAACTCACCACAGCGACTGCAGCAGACAGCTAGGGCTTACACGGCCGGACTTAATGGCATAAAAAACGATCCAGACAAAGGCGTTGAATACGCACAACGGGTTAAACGCAATATGGATATTCTTCAAGGCTGGTACGATAACTATGATCTTATTGTGGCACCTGAGTCGCAGAAACCTAAGTCTTAGCTAATTATCTAGGAATTCCCTTATTCCAATAAATAATTGTGTCTATTCTATAAAATTTCCAAATATACATTACGTAACGAATTTATTAGGGCAAAACAACACTCTGTTTACTGCCACTCCCGACAGACACAGTAGAGCGAGCAGCACTATCAGCGTAACCAACTTCATATTCACCTTGCATTAGCACAAAGCGCGCAGGATTATCAGAAAGAGCCGTAATTTGCCTTCCGTCTTTGAATACTTGAGTATAGGGGTAGGGAGCTTTTCGTGGAGAATACTTATCGTTTTCAATCTTAACTTCTACTTCCCCTGCAGGAACTTGCAGGGTAACCTCTGTTTTCTCGCCGGCAGAAATTAGAACATCTTCTTGTTTATAAGCTTGGACTCCACCTAAATTCACCAATAACGAATATCTCCCCGCTTGAGCCTGAAAGGATGCCGGGAAAGATGATACCCCATTGATTACGGTATTATCCTGCAAAAGTGTAACTACGGGCTCCTGGGTAAATAAATTATCACTACCCATTTTGAGAATAACTACCAATGTGCCGCTGCCAACACCAATAGTAACCTCTGTCGCCTTTCCTTTTATAATCTCCACTATTTTTGCTTTCGACGAATCGCCTGTGCCCACACTGGCAGAAACCATATAACTACCAACGGCCAAATTAATCGTGCCAGGATTAGGATGAAGAACTGTAAATTGAGTGTCTTCAGCGCCACCCTCCAACAATCTCACCAATTTAACTAAGGGCATACTGGCTGGTCCTTTGCCCCCCTCAATGACTGAAATATTGAGTCTGCCACCAATTATATCTTGGGCGGAACTAAACATTGACTGCTCTAATGAAGCTGCATCTCGCGCAGGATAATAGCGCCCACCGGTCAGCTGAGTAACACAGTTAAGCTGCTTTTCGGCGACAGCGCCTAAACCGAACCCTACTACATCAATTCTCAAATCAATTCCGGACTCCTTAACTTTTCTAGCTGCCGCACAAATATCACCGCCACACTCTTCTCGACCGTCGGTAACTAATAAAATTTTACCTTTCTTTCCCTTGAAAACCGCAATACTCTTAAGCAAACTTTGAGCTATTGGCGTCTCCCCCTTAGCAACCGTATTCATTAACATCATAGATAGTTGGCCTAATTGCTCTGCCTTGATTGGATTAATTTCACGAACTACCTCAATATCGTTACAATCTTTAGCCCGGCGGTGGCCATAAATAATTAATCCGAAATCAGAAGTGGAAGGAAACCGCTCAAGCAACTTGAAGGTCACATCTTTAGCAGCGCTAAGCTTTGGTTGGCCGGAAATCTTCTCATTCATTGATCCGGAGGCATCAAAAATAAGCAAAAAACTTTCCGTTGTTTGAGCACTAATACCAGCAGCAGATAAAACAAACACGGCAAGCATGAAAAAAGCACGTGTCATTTTCCACTTAATCACGCCTACCTTATTTTCTCTTAAACAATCTCTTTACCCAATTACTACGCTCATCATGCTCTTTTATACCGGCAGCCATGAGCATTTCTAACTCACCAGCATCAAGCCAAATGCCACGGCTAGTCGGACAACGATCTATAACAACGCCAAACATAATCTCCGGAATCATGGCCTCTCCGGTAACAGGACTAGGCCTTGGCTTTTCTTTTTTCTTAGCGGCAAGCTTCTCCATTAGTTCTTTGTTCTTTCTCTTGAAATACTTCTCTTCAACTGAACTTAAATCATTCTCGTCATTAGCCATGATAAATCCTTCATTTTATTCCTGTAGTATAGGCTTCGATCTCATCCCAGTCAAAACTATCAGCGATTTTCACCAACTGGTCCTTCGTCACTTTACCATTTTGCTGTTCAATATGAAAAATTAAATTACCTTTTATATTCATCGTTAACATCCCTGACTCTTCATCAATTAGAATACTAGCCGAGCGCCCCTTAATTGTCATATTTTCAGCGCCGGGGATCTGTTTCAACATTGAAGTCATCTGACTAAAATTATTCATAACATCTGCGCTACTATCCTCAATACCATTTACTCCCATCTCCCCTGACCCACCGGTCAGCGAGACAAGAAGCTCCAGCTCCCCGGCTTTTAAAACCTGTTCAACACTGTACATACCCATTATACTTTGAGCATCAACTTGATCGACCATTGAAAATCCTTCTATCGTTTTTGGAAATAAACTTTTCAATTTATCAACATGCTGCTTTTCAACAGCAGACCTAGTGCGCGCCATCTGCTCTAAAATCTGGATATATTTACCTTGATTATATAAGGTTTTGAGTTGTTCGACACTGTCATTAAAATTATCATCAGCCAATACACTCAATACAAACGGGAAACTAAGCAAAACAGCAAAAATAAATATTTTCACACTAACTCTCCATGCAAAATTTTCACTATAATGGCGTTTATGATACCTTGCCCAAGTAATTCGGTAAAGGTAAAATTTCGGCTTTTCTTAAAAGTCCGTTACCTGCTTGATCTTAAGGGTTAATCTTGATATGGCGCTAGCTGATCTTAACCACGCGAAATTATGCCACCCCTTGGCCTTATGGCAATATGGTCGTGGTATCTTAAGCTGATTGCTTAATAATCTCTCCACACTTGAGCAAATCAACACTATTTGTTTAACTGTATGCTGGTAAAGCCAGCCGCTATTTATTTAGCGAGCTGCATACTTAACTGTTAGATCCTCTAAGCTAGTCCGAACTACTTGAGCATATACAACGTTCGGCTGATCGGCTCCAATAAATGCCTGACCTTTTGCATTACCACCCACTAAGGCATTCAGGTTTATCTTTACGATCGTGAATGGCTTCATAATAAAAGGGGCGTTGAAATATTGACCCATATCTACATTTGCAATTTTCGGATATAAGCTTAGACGAACCCTAGCTTCTTTGTCACTACCATTTACTAATGTCAGCACATTTGTCTGAGCTGATGCTGTATTAAAGGCAATAGCATTAACTTTTCTACTCACTGGCGACAATGGCAGTAAACTTTGGGCCATTTGCTTGTTCTTAGCGTAATTTTTTAGACTAGAGACTGTGTCTCCGGTTAATGCGCTATCAACAACAATAACGCCCTTTACAAGTTTCGGTAGTAACTTTCTTAAGGCTACTCCTTTAAAACCATTTGGAGGCAAACTAAAGGCATAAGTTTTTAAAAGTAACCCTCGCACATCGTATGCCCTAACATTAGTTCGATTAATCGCCGGAAGAGCATTAATCAATTCCAGGAAGTCTTGCAGGTTATCCGCAGTTATTTCGGCTATCATTCTATCCCCGCTACCTACGGCTCCTTCAATTTGTACAGCCGAAAGATATTCGCGTTTTGCCTCACCTAACGATTTATATATGTATGCGATATTTCGCAATATAGCGAAGCTATCTACGGTGTTCGGTTTAAACCTAAGGATAAATGTTTTTTTCATCGAGCCCATTTTCTTTTAACAATCTACTGCTAAATGGTTTCAACGTAAGCTCGATCGTTCGCAATACCTCACCATTGGAATTAACCAGGCTAAACAACCCGCTCAACGGCTTTGCTGAAGGATTACTTAACGTAACACTATTATTCGCTTTAGCCGCTTGATTAATAATTCCAATTACTGTGTTTAGCTGATTATAAATATATTGCGTTGCTGAGCGCCCACGTGTCAGAGGTAAAGCTAAAACATATTTATTCACCAATTGACCATTGGCATTCTCTTTATAGAAACGAATAATACGCCCCGAAACGTTATTAACGCCACCGAACTGGCTAATGCACAACAGTCCGTTTAGCCCGTTTAGCTTATCGAATTTTTTGCGTAGGTTCCAAGTCGCATGAGTGAAAGGATTTATCGCCTGCGTGAGTTGGGCCAGGCGATTTCCATCGGCAGAGAAAATACGAGTCATCAGTTCTTTTTTACTAGCAGACTGATTGCTTAACTCCAAAACATTATGCACTTCTTGGCTACTAAAATTCCACTCCGCGCACAAATTATTATTGCTAGAATGAAACGCTGATCCCGAATCAAGCGGATTACTACCATCATCGACCTCAACATTGTCTTTAACTCCGTCTTTATCAGTGTCGGATGAACATGGATCTAAGCCCGGCTCCTCCTCCTCCTTGTCGGTTAATCCATCGTCATCATAATCACCATCTGATTCTACTTCCACAGCTTCTTTTGCAGTGGCAACTGTAAATTCGAATGAGGCAGTATTTAATCGACACTTACAAGGCTTTCTGGACTTAGTATTAGCTGAACTAGAACTTCCTGCTGCATCGCTACTGACAGCGGTAGTTGAACTACTAGAACTTACTCTAGCAGCGCTGCTTAAACCCAAAGAGGAAGCGACCGAACTGATACTTGAAACATTTGGTAAGCTCACCGCAGATGACACTTGATTACTAGAACTTGGCCCGGCAACACTACTCCTGGCGCTACTAGTCGCAGCTGAGCTAATCGAGGCTGTTGAGCTAATTACAGAAACACTACTTGTCCCTTGCTGCACTGAAGAGTTGGCTACGCTATTATTTACTGAAGCTGCGTTACTGGACACAGAGGAAATACTATTGGCGATATTATCACAAGCGTCTCCAAGGCCATCTTTATCAGAATCGGATTGTGATTCATTTGTAAGCAGTGGGCAATTATCTTTGTCATCAATTATAACATCGCCATCAGTGTCAGGGTTGCGAGGGTTAGTCTTCGCAACATTCACTTCTAGACCATCGTTCAAGCCATCGCCGTCGGTGTCAGGATTTGAACGCTGAGTGTCTAAGCTGACCTCTACAGTGTCGGCTGATCCATCATTGTCATAATCGCCACTACCATATCCACAGGATACGCTCTCATCAAGAAATCCATTAATATAATACTGATTCGTAAGATAATTGGCATTATTATGCGGAAAAGTATTTTCACCTAGATCATATACGAAGGAAGAGCGTTCAATAAATGTATTGTTTATAAACTCATAATCACTTTTCTCGCGTGCGCCATTTTGTGACGACCAAGCACGTACACCAAAACCTAACGGCCCTTTGGCAAAAGTATTGCCAATAAAACGAAATATTTTGTTTTGATAGTTAGTCTGAATATTAGCTCCACTATCATTGGCAATATAGTTGTTTTGAACCAGCAGATTATATGTCTGATATATTTGCAACCCATCTCGGTGATTGCGTAAATGAGAGATTATATCGACATGATTATTTTCTAATATCGAGTCGCTTATGCGGGCAACATTAAAACCACTACTATCGGTAATTTTATTGCCGGCAATATAATGATTATCAGGAACGACCGGTAGTGATGTTGTGCTAGCCACACTATCGTAAACAATTCTACCAATGGTGTTTATACCGTCGTCGGCAGAATGTTTTACCTGATTATTACTATACGCATATCCGTTCCATGCGCAATAATACCGCCTGAGCAGTTTTGAATAATATTACCTTCCACAGATATGGGGTTAGAGTCGTTTATTAAAACGCAGACATAACCAGCCTGCCCGAGCGGTGCGGCATAGTTCGTTGCATAAGTGTTGTTATTGCGTAAGGTAAAGTTTTTTATCAGGATATGGTTTAGTTTAGAAATCTTTACAATTTGAGGCCGCTTTGGAGCTGCGAGCAATCCAGGAATTGATAGATCTGCACCACCCAAAGGCATAACTACAAGTCTATTATTGCGCAGGCTAAATTCCTCGGGCTGATTAACAAAAATTTCTGCGTTTTCCAGAAAATATCTTTCTCCCTTTTTGCCATCATAAGCACGCAGCGGATAGGGACATATTCCTCCCCCATTTGGCATATTGACTGTTATAAAATTCCCAGATTGGGCAGTAATGAAGACTCCGTGAAGTTCATTGGGACCGATAATATTTAACGTTGGATCATTGCCAAAACAGTGTACACAACATGGGCACCAATAAGATTCGGCGCATCATCCTCAGGAGTTACATACATGTCGTTCAATGTTGTTGCCGTCTGTGGAACATTTTTCAATACGGGATCAGCAAGTGTCCTGTCGTCTTGATTATACCCGGAATCTGGGCTACGACCGTATATTATCCACTTATTGCCTTCTTGATTAAGCTCCTTTGGATACCAATCTATCGGTGCATTATCTAGTGCGAATAATCCATTACCGATAGGATTTAATCAGGGTAATAAATCAGATCTATCAATAATGGCATCAGCCTGCCCAATAAATTTAATCGGAGCTGATGCAGTCCCCGAGTTAGCTGGCGCAAAATTTCACGATAGACCCCTGGCCCAACATACACAGTATCGCCCGCGTGTGCCACTTGTCCGGCCATTGTTAAGCTACACCAAGGTCTGCTTAAGGTTCCTGGATTGGTATCAGCGCAACTACTTGCCTTACTCACGTAATAAGTAAAACCTGCGCTTGGACAATTAGCAGTAGGAAGAATATTTGTTAAAGAGCTTGAATTTGTGTCGTTAATGGATAGGATCACATTATCCATATTTATAAGATAATCCTGACTCGTGGCTCCGCTGTGTTGCAGCCCAAAACTGCCATTTACAACTTTTGCATTGCAATCAACAAAATATGCCGAGTTAGTTGTATTTTTTGTTATCTTAAAAGTCGCCTTCCCACCGGATAGAGCAACATCAAAACGGTATCGCTTCCACCCGGCTGCCCATCCTTGATACCCAATGCTCTGCAAGGATGAACTACCTATGACTGTCTCTACTCCATTCTCAACCTTAATCAACTGCGACTCAGCGCCATTAGTTCCGGCAACATAAGGCACAAATACATAATAGTTATTATTATCACTATGAAGAAGTAGGACACCACTACGCGCTCCCGGAAAATAATTAGCCGTTAAATCTAACTCCGCACTGAAATAAGCAGATTTAGGTGAGTTGGCAAGAATTACGGAAGTCCCATAATAGCCACTGCCATTTCATGAACGCACAGTGGGGCTTGCGGTAGAGGAGAGTCTAACATTTGCCCAATATCCCTGATTAACATTCCAATTCAATTTAGCAGTTGCGCTGAAAGCGTTATAGTTTAGGTCTTAAAAATCATCATTATAAACGCTTTGTGCTGAAACTGATTGAATGAAGGAAAAAAGGGCGGCAACTAGAACTAGTTTGGTTTTCATACATATTAACCTTATATCAAAAAAAACCTAACTCTGCGACCCAGCTAGAGAATAGTCATAAGAAATTTTGTCTGCGCTGACACCCGTATCAGGGCAACTTCTATTCTCAACCTTTCTCTAAAATTACGCTCCTTTTATTTACCTTTTTACAAAACTTATGCCTTAAGACTTTTTATAATCCACGCGATTGCGCCGAAACTTATGCTAAGATCAAAGCTAATGGCTTTGTTTAATATCTTCCCCGCTACCTTCCTTATTTGTCGGCTCATCCTCTTCTAGCTTAGTAGCATTCTTGAGAACACCAGAGTCGCGCAAATGACGCCGTATATTTCGCAGCCTAGTTGGCGGCATTTTGGCAGCTCGCAAGCATCCCTCAATGATTTGATTGAGAAGCTCGTCATCGTTGCCAGCTGCAACTTCTTTAGCCATAGCAACTGATTTGATAAAATCCCTTTCTAACTCTGCAATATCCTCTTGAGTAGATCCTTTTAGTAATAGATCTTTTTTTGCCTGCGCTAATCGATTTAGATTGCTAAGCATTAGCGCTTTAAAAGTTGCAATTCTATTAACTGAATCAAATATCGCCTTATTTAGCTGCGGGGCATCTTTTGCTATATCAAAAACTTCTCTCACTGTATCAATCGTAAACGGATAGATAAGAAAACCTTGAATACCTGCTTCTAGCAAATCCAGAACCAATTTTAGTTCCGGCTTATTGGACATAGCGACACGGATACACCGTTCATCAAAGGAACTTAGGTGTCGGACAAAATCACGGGCATTCATGTCAGATTTTATCGTATCGAAAATTACAAGTTGATAGTTCTGTTCGACCAAACGATGTATGGCAACTGCATAGCTCGGACACATTGTTATATGGGAGAATCCCATTTGCGTAAGAATCTCTTTAATGCAAAGTTGAAGTACCGGATGACCAGTTATAATCAGTATGTGTGATTCGGTTGTAAGCATTAGTTTCTACTATGATTTCTGCAGCAATTCAGTCAGTGTATCGGCCGAAACAATCCGAAACTTAATGAGATTGAACGAATCTTCTGATTTTTACCAAAACAGCCTTTAGTGTTTTCAATATGTTATATCTGTGCCTAATCAGCTAACTTCATAAGCCTTCAGGGATTATTACTAATTGCGTTCCGGAGGTATTACAAATATGTACATTTACAATTATTTATTGACGTTTCCTAATCGGAAACGACTAATCTTGTGAAGGCTTAGTCTTCGTCCCCCCATAGTTTTGCTTCGCAAAACTTGCCCCCTCTGGGGGCTTTTGAATAGACACTTAGTAAAAGTCGTGAACGGTTAGCTAACCTCTTGCAAGACTAACAATTAAAAATTTTTACAACCCTATATGGTATTTAGCTCGCCCTCACTAAATAATTAGGAAAGTCTCTATAAATTACAAAATTTAACTATTTGTTGATAAATTAAATATTTCTTAAGAGAGTATTACCTCATCTCACTTACAAAGATAATTAGCTTAGATGAGCCCAATTATACCATTCCTATGAAATTAATTAATTTTCAGGCTTAAAAGCAAAAATGCCTTCTATCTTTGCCCTGAGGCGTTACAACATTGGCAGCTAATAGGAACTGTCAAACATAAAATTTGAATCACACATTACTTATATAGGTTATAATACTAGACGACTAATAAATTTAGTACGCTAATACTATTAGTATTGCCCGCAATAAATGTCTAAAGCACTGCAGCCGAAATATTAATTATAATCTTCACCTTACTTTGAAGACAACTTGCAAATAACAGCGCAAACATTAAGTTAACAAAGTCGCTGAAAACTTGATTATTAACTTAATTTTGACAAATTTCCGCCACCAGTGATTTAGTTAAAGTATTTTTGTACGCTACCTGTTAAGGAAAGATCCATATTAGCTAAACAATTTAAATTTCGTTAAGAGGAATTATGAAATCACCACGGCTCAAAACAGCAATTATCGGGGCTTCGGGTTATACCGGAGCCGAGCTTATTCGTCTCTTAGACTCACATCCCCATTTTGATCTACAAACAATAACTGCTCATTCCCAGGCCGGTAAAAAACTTTGTGATCTATATCCACACCTTGGCACAAAAAAGAATTTAGTCTTTTCTTCCTATGATGAGGTTAAAGATGAAATTTTGGCGGCTGATGTTGTTTTTTGTGGATTGCCTCATGGTCAATCCGGAGAAGTGTTACCCGGTCTTCGCCCTGAGCAATTGGTAATTGATATTGGCAGTGATTTTCGTTTGAAAGACTCTTCGCTTTATCCGCAATGGTATGATCGCGAGCATGTCGCTCCTGCTGAGTTAAGCAAATGGTGTTACGGACTACCTGAGCTGTTCCACTCGCAAATTGCTTCTTCAAAGCGCATCGCTAATCCCGGCTGCTATGCCACGGCTACCATTTTAGCTGTGGCACCTCTCTTAAAAGCTGGGCTCATTTGCGCTCCATTAGTTGTAAACGCGGCATCCGGAACATCCGGGGCCGGCCGCGAACCCAGTCCGTCCATGCACTTTAGTCACGTGTATGAAGATTTTCGTGCCTATAAGGTAACACGCCATCAACATACACCGGAGATTGAGCAAGCGCTGAGGGACTTTACCGGCAAGGATATAGTTCTAACCTTCGTCCCTCATCTTATTCCCATGTCGCGGGGAATTTTTATCTCTGCTGCAGCGCAAACCTCAGGGACGGCGACTCAAGCAGATTGCCTTGACTGCTTGAGAAATTTTTACGCACAAACAACTTTTGTTTCAGTAGTCGACTATGGGTTTGGTACTAAAGAAGTTCGTGGCTCAAACCAGGTGTTAATTGGCTGTACCTTGGATAAACGCAGCAATACATTGATCATAAACTCTGCTATAGATAACCTGGTTAAAGGTGCCTCGGGGCAGGCAATTCAAAATGCCAATATCGCCACGGGCCTGGGAGAGCATTTAGGCCTCAGCAGTATTGGATTTTACCCCTAACTATGAATTAATGACTATATAAATTTTTTGTTTTATACTTGCATAGCTCATTGCTAGCCATTACTCTAGGCATCCTATTCATATTGAGCATGGAGTTAATATGACAAAGAAACTTGCTAATAAAATTTTCGACTTACAAAAGAAAACTGAGACATTAATCGAGATGCTTCCCTATGTAACGGAATTTTCCGGGAAACGCGTTTTGATTAAAGTTGGTGGCGAAATTCTCGAAGATATGAATTCTGCTAAGAGTTTTTGCCAGGATATCATACTTCTGCGCGCACTCGGACTACAGGTCGTTCTATGCCATGGTGGAGGACCGCAAATAACTAAGCTTATGAAGAGCATGAACAAGGAAGCCGTCTTTGTTCGCGGACAAAGGGTTACTGACGCCGAGACCTTGGATCTTACCGCAATGGTCCTACTTGGTAACATCAATAGGACGTTAGTGTCCTTGCTTAACACTTTTGGCAAGCGCGCTGTTGGCATGTCCGGAGTCGATGCACGCTTATTTGTCTGCCGAGCAAAGGACCCGGCGCTAGGCTTCGTTGGTGAAATATGCTCTGTCTCGGCAAGGCCAATTATGAATCTTCTCAATAACAATTATTTACCGGTGGTGGCGTCTCTGGGTATGGATAATGAAGGCAATAACTATAATATAAATGCCGACACGGCTGCCGGAGAACTAGCCAAAGCAATTGGCGCACAAAAACTTATTTTACTTACCAATGTCGAGGGAATTTATGAAAACTTTGAAGATAAAAGTTCGCTTATCTCAGAACTTGATGAGCAAGGACTACGGGAGTTATTAGCAGGCGGGACATTGGCTGCCGGTATGATTCCTAAAGTAGAAAGCATATTAACAGCTTTATCCGGTGGCGTGCCCCATGCGCATATTCTTGATGGCCGAATTGAGCATGCAGTCTTACTTGAAATTTTCACTGCGGAAGGGATTGGCACTATGGTGCGCCGAGGGCCACAAACCCTTGTCGATTAGGAGCAACATGTCAAATTTTTTAATGAACACCTACAAGCGAAACGATATTACTTTTGTTCGTGGGGATGGTTGTTATTTATACGATACGAACGGTAAGCCCTACCTTGACTGCCTTGCTGGAATTGCCGTAGTCGCATCCGGTCACGGCAATGCTTTCATTGCTCAAGCTATTGCTGATCAATCACAAAAATTAACTCACGTTTCCAACTTGTTTTCTAACGAGCCGCAGCTGGCATTGGCCGAAAAGCTGGTTCAAACATGTGGCTTTGGTAAAGTTTTTTTTGCAAATTCCGGGGCTGAGGCCAATGAGTGTGCTATTAAATTGGTGAGAAAGCATTTCTCTCCAAAAAAATATAAGATCATATGCGCATTGGGGAGCTTTCACGGACGAACGATGGCTTCTCTAGCCGCTACCGGACAGCCAGCAAAGTGGGAGGGCTTTGCGCCACTGCTCGGCGGTTTTGTACATGCAGCATTTAACGACTTAACTGATTTCGCTTCCAAGATAGACGATCAAACTGCTGCCATCATGGTCGAGCCTATTCTAGGAGAATTTGGCGTAATTCCGGCATCTGATTCATTTCTCCATGGACTGCGAGAATTATGTGATCGGCATAATCTGGCTTTAATTTTCGATGAAGTTCAAACGGGCATCGGACGCACAGGCGCATGGTGGGCATTTCAGGGTTATGGCGTAGAACCGGATATTTTTACTTCTGCTAAAGGATTAGCTAACGGCTTACCAATTGGAGCTTGCATAGCTAAAGACAGCTTTGCCTCATCTCTTACTCCCGGTAGTCATGGCAGCACCTTTGGTGGCGGCGCTGTAATTTGTCGAGCCGCTTTAGCTAATCTTGATTATTTAGAGACTAATAAACTCGTAGCAGGGGCTGACGATAAAGGAGATTATTTTCGCAGTCAGTTAGTTACGCTGCCGCAGGTCAAAGAAGTGCGCGGTCGTGGATTGATGATCGGGTGCGTGTTAGCTAACCCTGTGGCCGCGAAAATTAATGAATTGGCTTTAGCTTCCGGCTTAATTATTAATAATACCAGTGACGATGTATTACGCCTTGTTCCTCCGCTAATTATTAGTTATGAACAGATGGACTCAGCCGTAGCCACCTTAAATAACATTCTAAGTGAGGTCTAAGATGAGCGTTCGTCATTTTTTGGTTGATTATGATATAAGTGGCGAAGAACAATCAATCATTATCAATGCTGCCGCTGCATTTTCCCTTAATCGTCATTTAGCATCGTCTGTATTGGCTCAATACTGCATCGGCCTTTTTTTTGAAAAACCTTCTTTGCGCACGCGCGTCTCTACCGAACGAGCATGTCATCTTTTAGGCGCTAAACCAATTAACTTAAAAAGCGATGAGCTACATTTCCAAAGGGGCGAAACTCCTGCTGATAGCATTAAAGTTCTCGCGGGCTACATCGATTTATTTATGGGGCGTGTGTATAAACAAGCTGCACTGGAGGAACTAAGTCGTCCTAATTTAATTCCCATCGTTAATGGACTCTCTGATTGCTATCACCCGCTCCAGGCTTTAGCTGACTTTTTAACTTTAAAACAGCTCTGCGGCTCTTTAGCCGGCAGAACAATAACCTACCTTGGCGATGGCAACAATGTTTGCTCTTCTTTACTGTTAGCCGGGTCAATGGCGGGAGTTCGTGTTATTGCTTGTTGTCCCGAGCGCTATTTACCTCGCTCGGCTGTCATGCAAAAGGCTAACGAGATGGCCAAGCTTAGCGGCGGAGCCGTTGAGCTCATTTCGGATCCTGCAATCGCTGTTTCTCAGGCCGATGCAGTCTACACCGATGTCTGGCTTTCTATGGGAGACTCGGAAAACGAAAGAGCTGAGCGCTATGCTCAGCTCAAGCCCTATCAGATTAATTCCAAGTTAATGAGCATCGCAAAAAATAATTGCTATGTGATGCACTGTTTACCTGCGCATCGCGATGAGGAAATAACTTCCGAAGTATTAGATTCTGAGCGTTCAAGAGTTGTGTTGCAGGCCCATAATCGCCTACCGACAGCAATGGCGCTATTTTTATTCCTGTTAAACCCTGAGGCATGTTATGAGATTTCAAAAAAAGCTTAGTCTCTCTTGGTTACTTCTTACATTGGCGCTCGTTTCACTTCCGTTATGCGCAATTGCTCAAGAAACCGAAGAACCCACGCGAGATATTCAACAAGAGGTCGAGCCAGAGGAAGACAATGATCATTCTATCGCCTATACTCTCTTGATGTATTTGCCAAATCGCGTATTAGATGCGTTTGATATTGTTCGTGCGCGCGTCCGAGTAGGGCCAGGAGTCGCAATCGGTGTTAGACTAACTGATGTTGCCGATTTTTATCTTGGCTCCTATGTGTCGATTTGGGCAGGCTTACCCGGTCCTAGACAGCGTCAGTTGCCACGTTTACCTTTGGGTTTAGAAAGTTATAATGGTGTAGAGATTAGTTTAGCTAAAGCCACAACAGGTGTTGGTATGGATCCGGCCTATTCTTTTTCTGAAGTGGGCATTAGTTTACAGCCGTTATTTTGTGGTTTCGATGTCGGCTTTGACCCTTGGGAGATAGTCGATTTTGTCGGCGGCATTTTTTTTCTTGATCTTGCCGATGACGATTATTGACCAGCCAAATGATGGCTAGGTTCGACTTGTAGGGTTAAGAGGTTTCCGGCTATTTATCTACAAAAACACCAATTGACCTAGGTTTGAGCTTTCATTATATACCGTACACAAAAAGTAAGTTGAATTGCAGTTTGCTAGGTGATGCTTTTTTTGTGTACGGTATATAAAGAAAACCAAGGATGGTTTTTCGGGAGCGAAACGCCGATACGCTCCCGAAAATGCTCTTAATAAAGACATGGAAGGCTGATTTATGGGCAAAAAAATTAAGCCCCATTGGGGCGGATTTTGCGAAGCAAAATCATGGGGGCAAAGAATAAACCTTCACACATTTAGTCGTTTCCAATTAGGAAATGTCTGATTAATCATTAGTATTTTTATAATGGCTTTATTGAATTATAATTTTTAATCATGTGAAGGCTTATACCATTACCTTAGGGTAACGATGGAAAGCATTTATGTTTTTCAGTCCAAAAGTTAATTTAGTTTTGGTAATGGTATAACTCGACGTGCAGCTTTAACTTTGAATTTTGAATGTAGATTATAGGAATAAAATAAAAATGGTCACGCTAAAAAGCAAATACAGAACTCAAACCTGTGCCGAGCTAAGAAAAGAACAAGCCGGACAAACTGTTAATCTTGCCGGTTGGATTCATAGAAAGCGTGATCATGGTGGCGTCTTGTTTATTGATTTACGAGATAATTACGGCATCACTCAGGTCGTAGCCTCAGGTAATATTAGCGACGAATTGCAAAAGGTTCGAGTCGAATCTGTCATTCAGATTACCGGCGAGGTAAGATGGCGAGCACCGGAGGCAATAAATACTAAATTACCTACAGGGGAAATTGAGGTACACACCACATCCTGGGAACTTCTTTCCAGTGCTGACGTTTTACCATTCCAAGTTGCCGACGATGACAACGCCCCCGAGCCAATTCGGCTAAAATACCGCTTCCTTGACCTAAGAAAAGAGCGTTTGCACGAAACAATTTTGCTTCGCTCGCGCATTATTCGGTCTATTCGTGAATCTATGTATAACATGGGGTTTACCGAGTTTCAGACACCTATTCTCACTAGCTCCTCACCTGAAGGCGCCCGTGACTTTCTGGTTCCTTCGCGTATGCATCCAGGTAAATTTTACGCTCTGCCACAGGCGCCGCAACAGTTTAAACAGCTACTGATGGTTTCAGGGTTTGATCGTTATTTTCAGATTGCTGCTTGCTTTCGGGACGAAGATTCCCGGGCCGATCGTTCTCCCGGAGAGTTCTATCAACTTGATTTGGAAATGTCGTTTGTTGAGCAGGACCAAGTGTTTGAAGTGTGCGAGCAGTTATTCACAGAGGTATTTCCTAAGTATAGTGACTGGAAACTTAGTTCAGCTCCTTTCGAACGCATAGCATTTAACGATGCCATGATGTTTTACGGCTCAGATAAACCCGATCTGCGTATCAAGCAAAAACTGGCTAATATAACAGAAATATTTTCCAACACTGGCTTTGAGGTATTTAAACGTGAGATTGAGAAAAAAGGAATTATCTCGGCACTGAAATGGGACATTGAGAGCTTACCCTCACGCAAGTTCTTTGATGATACGATAGAGTGGTTTAAGACCACATCCGGCCAAGGCTTAGCATACCTAATCTTTGAAAATGGTGAGGCTCGCGGCTCAATTGCTAAATTCATGAATGAAGGAGAGATCGACGCCATAAAGTCCCAGTTAAATATAACCGGTCTTTCTGTGGTCTTCATGGGGGCCGGGGCTAAGAAAACCATTTTACCCGCCATGGGGCAGTTAAGAGTCAAACTTGGCGAGCAATTTAACGCTGTTGAGCCTAATACCTATCATTTTTGCTGGATTGTTGATTTCCCGATGTTCGAAGAAGACCCGGAAACTCAGCAAATTTGTTTTAGTCATAATCCCTTCTCTATGCCACAGGGCGGTATGGAAGCGTTAGAAACTAAACATCCGTTGGAAATTTTTGCTTACCAATATGATTTAGTTTGTAACGGCGTTGAGCTATCTTCGGGCGCAGTAAGAAATCATCGTCCTGATATCATGTATAAAGCTTTCTCCATCGCCGGTTATCCGCCGGAAGTCGTCGACGAAAAGTTTGGCGGTATGAATAGAGCATTTCGTTATGGTGCGCCGCCTCACGCCGGTATTGCCCCGGGCATTGACCGCATTGTGAGAATGCTGGCGCAGGAAGACAACTTGCGCAAGGTTATTGCCTTTCCGATGGCCCAATCAGCAGAGGATTTATTAATGGGAGCACCGTCTACTGTTGCGGAAAAGCAGCTGCGTGAGCTACATATCGCATTGAAGCTGCCAAAGGAGAAAGAAAAGCAAGCCTAGGGGAATACTATGGTCTCGCTCGAGAACTTAGCTAGCTCTTTCCTTAGAGGATTGATATGCGGGTTTCGAAATTAATCGGTAGAAAGACAAAAGAGAAGCCTTCCGAGGCGCAGCTGATAAGTCATATTTATTTGTTGCGCGGCGGCTATATTCGGCCCGTGGCAAATGGTATTTATTCGCTAATGCTGCCGGCAATGCGCATCACGGCTAAAATCCAAAATATTATTCGAGAGGAAATTAACGCAATTGGTGGGCAAGAGGTAAAGTTGCCCGTTGTTTTGCCTAAAGATTCTTGGGCAAAAACCGGACGTTATGATGAGATTGGTCCGGAGTTACTTCGTTTCCCTGATCGTTCCGGCCACTCTATGTTACTTGCCATGACTCACGAAGAGGCTGCCGTTGATCTCGCTAAAGCCGAGGTCTCCAGTTATAAAGACTTTCCATTAATGATCTACCAGTTTCAAACAAAATTTCGCGATGAGCCCCGCTCACGCGGCGGGCTTATCCGTTTACGGGAATTTACGATGAAAGATGCCTACTCCTTTCATACTTCGGTGGCCGATATGGACTCCTATTATAACCGAGTGTCCGACGGATACGTCCGAATTTTTAAGCGTGTAGGCTTAGATAATATTGCTGCCATCAGCGCCGGTAGCGGATTAATGGACGGTAATGTATCACAAGAATATATGTTATTATCTGAGTCCGGCGAGGATAAAATTGCCGTTTGCGATAGTTGTGATTACAAAGCCAATCTGGAGGTAGCCACGGCTAATGTTATGCATCAACTCGAACCGGAGCTGGAATTAAAAGAGGTTTACACTCCTAATCTCAAAACAATTGCCGATTTAGCCAGCTTTTTGCAACTTCCTGAATGCAAGCTGGCAAAAATGGTGTTTTATAGAACAACAGAGGGTAAGATTGTCGCAGCTCTCATCCGTGGAGATTTGGAAGTAAACGAGCATAAGCTTTCTCGATTCTTGAACACTTCGATTGTAGCGGCCAGTGAGGAAGACATTCTATCCATTGGAGCCGTTACCGGCTTTGCTTCAGGCATGGGGTTAAGAAATTGTATCCTCTTGGCCGACTATTCCATTGAACGAAGTTCCAACTTAGTTTGTGGTGCTAATAAACCGGATTATCATTATTTAAATTTCAACCTGCACCGTGATGCCCCTGACGCTAAAATCATTGACCTGGCAATACCAAGAGAGGGGGATTTATGTCCGATGTGCGCCGGGGGCAAACTTTCTATTCGCCGTGGTATCGAAGTAGGTAATATTTTTAAGCTAGGTGTCATTTATACAGAGAAATTGAAAATGTCATTTACCGATGAAACCGGCCAAGATAAACATCCCCTTCTCTGTTCTTACGGCATAGGCATAGAAAGGTTATTGGCAAGTATCATCGAAGAATCACACGATCAATTCGGTCCTATTTGGCCAATAAGCGTCACGCCATGGCAGGTGCAGCTAAATGCCATACAAATAGATAACGAGTTAGTTCATACCTGCGCAGAGCAATTGTATGAAGCACTTACTCAGGCCGGCATCGAAGTTCTATATGATGATCGAAACTTGTCAGCCGGTGTGCAATTTGCTGAAGCCGACCTGATGGGCATTCCGCTACGCTTAATTGTTAGTACCAAAAATCTACAAAACGATCAAATTGAGTATAAGATTCGAGGAACTCAGGATAAAGGTGTTATTGCCATTCACGCCGCCACTTCCTTTGTTCAAGACTGGTTGAAGCAACACCTTTCTTAAGTAACCTCAAGAAGCTTATTGTGATTATCAATAAACTGTATCTTCTTGCTAGCCTTGGCTCACAACAAGATAACCACATCGCTAATGGATTTTGAATGGTGTAATATTTTCATTAGCTTGATTGCTTTACTCTTAAATTTCAGAGCGCAGTATTTCCTTTTAAGGGAGATTCAGTTTAATTTGGCAAAAAGTATTGTTAAAAAAACAGAAATCCGTTTATCTAAGATAGATTCAACAGTAGAGTCGTGTGATTGTTTCACTGCCACAACGCTAAACTGACTAAAAAAGGTTAACGTATGGGCTCTGATACCTACAAAGTATATTTTGCCAGAGAACTATTTAGTCTTAAACATTTAGCAGGCAACGCATTACTGACGGAAGCGATTAATCGTCTCAGCGACGGTAGTTTTTCTTGTATCTTGCCCGCAGTGTTGGAACATGGTGATGCACCGGCCGTCGAAATTCGCAATCTGGATCTGCTTACACTAATTAGCTCAGATCTTGCTGTATTTAACTTTGATGGAACAGAAATTGATTCAGGCACCATAGTGGAATACCTGTTTACCAAATTTATTGACATGCCTACTGTTATCGTTCGCAACAATTTTCGCAAGAGCGGTGAGCATGATAGTGATCCTTGGAACTTGATGCTTAGTTCTTATCCGCGCACCTAAACTGTAACGTTTAATGCCTTAGATATACCAAAAAAGTTTAGTTTCCAACAGCGATAATAGCTCAATGGGAGCAATTATCGAACATTCAATTAAAGCAGCAGCCGATGTAGCCAATCAAATGGGAGAGGTAATAGTTTGGGCTCTAAGAAAGGTAAATACTGAACCATCGGTTATGCCCGTTGCCTTTCAAAACCAAGTGTTCTCTTGGTTGCGTCTTTTTCCTGGTGGTGATTTTGAGCATTTAATTTCCACTCAAGAAATAAATGACCTAATCGAGGCCAAACGTTTAAAAGGACTATTTTCCTAAGCCCCAACGAACGACTCGCCTAGAATTGATTGCCTAAATACCTTCGTGTTGCGTATTGAGCTATTAATCTTAAAAGTGGCTGCAACCATTTTATTAAACTTAGAAAAACCCACTCTCTTTGGGAAACCCTCAAAAAATAAAAAACACGCACCCACCCGTTGGCGATTTCCAAATGCTATGGTAAGTGGCTCGATTTTTTAATTTTTTTAGGCTCTCTATCATCTCAACTGATTTTTTTAGGTTAATCTTTACTTAAAGGCTTTCTTGGCGTCTCGAGAGAGCGACGCTTTAGTAACTTCTCTTGCGCCAAACGTAGTAGCTCTTCATCATTGGAAATACCGGCCTCTTCTTTTTTTAGCTGTGCAACATCTGCTTCTATCTTGCGACGCTTTATCTGACGGGCAATATCTTCCAGTAATTTCTCTGGTTCCACGGCTCCGATACGCACCTGGCGCTGCACTTCTATTAAAATGGGTTCAGCCGACAAGCCCTGTTTTTCGATAAGTTGCTTAATTCGCTTATAAGCGACTGAATGCTCATCATTCTCTCTGGATTCAAGCCCAACATATGCACCGGCAACAAGATCCCTGCATAGGTCAGTCAATAATCCAGCCTTGCCCTGCTCATTAAGTATTGCTTGCCGATCGAGGCCCGTATCTAAAACTGATTTGGCGATAGATGGTTGTCGCACAAGCAAAATCAACATTTGCTTCCAATAATCATCAGCGATGCCCTTATTATTTTCAGCCTCAATAAATTGCGGCTTTGGCGCATGTTCGGCATCATGGTAGCGTCTATTCCAATCCGGCTGCCTGCGATCAGTAACCTGTTCTCTAACCGCACTTCGCACAACTGCGTGGGCCGTAATTGGGTGCGTATAGCTTTGCGCTTCTCTCTTCTTCTCCTCAGCTTCTTTAAGCAAGCTAAGCATAGATTCTACACTAACGCCAAATTTAATAGATGCTTCTTTTAGTAGATATTCTTTCTCTACAGCATTATTAACTACAACAATCTCTCGTACAAACTGCTGTGCAGCTTTACCGCCGATAACCGCTGAGCCTGCTCCATCCTGAAGACCGGCATTTGTCAGTAGCTCGTCAAGATAGACAGTTAAAATTGGGACCCTATGCTCCTCAATATATTTTTGTAACTTATCATGGTCATTGACAAGACAAAAAGAATCCGGATCTTCTCCTTCCGGTAATAAAACTCCATCTACTTCAATGCCGGAATTTAAAAATACAGAAAAACAATGGGCGGCAGCTTTTCTTCCGGCAACATCACCGTCAAAAAAGGCAGTGACGCGGTTAACAAAACGCCTTAATAGCTGCGCGTGTTCTTCGGTAACAGCTGTTCCACAACTGGCGATGCTCAACTGCAACCCTCTTTGATGAAGCCCGATTACATCCAAATAACCTTCGACTAAGTAAGTATGACGAGCCTTACGAATAGCAGGCAGAGATTGAGCCAAACCATACAACGTAGAGCGTTTAGAATAGATTAAACTTTCAGGTGAGTTTATGTATTTGGGCTGTTCCTTATCGTTCGTTAAAATACGACCTCCAACAGCAATGGGAACGAAATCACTGCGCAGTATGGGAAAAATCACCCGCTGACGAAACACGTCATAGTAATTTTTGCGTTGATCTGTGCCTTCAATATTTTCAGAGGGCAACTTAACTTCTCCCTGCTCGCCAATACTTTTCCCCCGCATTTTAATTAAGCCCAGAGCAATCAGCTCTGCTATAAAATCTTCTTGTTTATCAAAACGTGATTGAAAAGTTTTCCACAAAACATCAGCTATATAATCCCAACTAGCGGGAGCATAGCCAAGCTGAAAGATATTAATCGATTCGGCACTCACCCCACGCCGTAAAAAATAATCCTGTGCCATTTTACCCTCGGGTGAAAGCAATAACTGGCGATAATGATTAACAGCGTGCGTGAGAATTTCTCTAAGTAATCCTCGTCGTTCTTTTTCTTTTTGTTTTAATTGACTTTCGCCGGAACTGTGTCGTTGTTCGGGAATAATAACTCCCACTTTACCAGCTAAATAACGAACTGCTTCGGCAAAAGTTAAATTGCGCCGCTCCATGGCATAATCGAAAACGCTGCCCTTCTTCCCGCATCCAAAACAATGAAAAATGCCTTCTTCGTCATTAATTGAAAATGAAGGTGAGCTATCTTCGTGAAATGGACAACAGGCAGTATAACCACGACCCGAGCGCTTAATTTTCGGTAGATCTGAAGCCAGTTCGGCCAAACTTACTTTGCGGCGAACTGCCTCAATTACATCTTTCGGTATGGACATTACTACTCCTTAATGTCAAACAAACCTGCCCCTATTTAGAGTGGAAGCTAGGGAATCTATGCCTGAGGCGATACTAGCAGGAAATAATACCTAATGTAAAAAGACCTATTTAGCCAACTAATCTAAATCTAAATAAGTCACGGCTTTTACATACCCTAAATCTTTGTCACCAGAGAGCACAATCGTCGCCTCACTCTCCTCCGGCAGATCAATGGAAACTCGAGCCAAAGTTCCCGTTGGTGAAGTTATTGTAAAGATTTGGGGACCACATGCTGAATGCCTAAAAGATGAAACCACTCCATATCTAACACCGGGTTGAGCAAAATCTTTCGATCCTAGTGTCAAATCACCAGAATCAGGTAAGCCATTAAATAGGCGCACAATACAAGCACCGTTATCAGGGCGTTCTATATTGTCAATAATAAAATTATATCTAAAAGCATCATCCCCTACTTTACCGTAGACGAAAAGAGTATATTCAGTATCCTCTGCCAAATTAACCGGAATTCTCCTCACGATATCAGTAGCCGCTGTATTGGCGCGGGCCACTACTAGCTCAGTTACGTTCTCATCTTCTACGCGACCAAAAAAAGTTTCTTGAGCATATCGACCTTTAGTAACTTGAATTAGTCCTCCATAAATCTCCAAAGGAGCAGCATCTACCGCAGCATGAATTAAACGCACAGCTGTATCTGTTTCCCGCTTAAGTTCCGTAGTAGAGCCATCATCCCCGCCACCGCCACCACTACAAGAAACGGCAACAGTAATCACAGCAATTAGCAACAGAGTCTTAACCGACTTTATGTTATTCATTTAAAAAGTCCTTTTCCTATGAAATGCTTGCACTCAAATATGTAACTTCTTTTCTAAGGGTTGACTGTCTATAGCCGAAGCCTGGCGTGTTTTCAAGGGGTTATCTGGAGGCACGCAAATTGCCCACTAATGTTAGTTACAAAATGTGGCTATATAATGGCGTAGGCAAAGAGTAAGGGCGTTATGGTAGATAAAACATCCAACGAGCAACAATTCGCAGAAGACTTTAACATCGAGCAAATTCTCGCGCATAAGGCATTTCGGATATTGATAGCTGACGATGATCCAGATGCTCGCGCCCTTCTTGAAATTGCCTTGGCCAATCCAAGATATGAGTTGAAACTGTTCTCAAACGGCCAAGAGGCATTGGCTGGTTGGAACGATTTTCTGCCGGATTTAACATTACTTGATTGGCAAATGCCTTTATTAAGCGGCATAGAGGTCTGCGCTCAAATTAAAGCACGCTCCGGCAAGAACTTTTGTCCGGTAATATTACTTACGTCACTGGCGGAAGTAAGTGATAGAGTTAGTGGTCTAAACTGCGGAGCCGATGAATATATAACGAAGCCATTTGCCATGCCCGAACTTGAAGCGCGAGTTCATGCAATTCTACGAATAAAAGTCCTGACGGATGAACTTAGAAGAACGCAAAATTTACTACAGGTAAAGGAAAAGCAGATAATCGCTATGCAGGTTGCCGGAGCAGCATGTCATGAACTTGGCCAACCGCTAACAACCATAATGTTAAATTATCAGCTACTGCTTCAATTAAATTCAGCTGACCCAAAATTTCAACAAACATTGTCAGCAGTAATTGAGCAATGTCAGCGCATGGTCGCTATCCTTAAGCGGCTGACAGAGGTTTCTGACTATAAGACAAAGGCTTATGCTAATGGCATCGAAATTATGGACATTGGTCTAAGCTGAATAAACCTAGCATTCTATATACCTTTTAAACACAGCCTCACTTTCAGTGGCCATCTCCCTATCTAAAAACTAGATAATTTGGCTATTGCGCATATATAGATTATTCCAAGCTTAATTTTCTTTCTTGCTTAAGAAGAAAACACGCGCTAGTAGATTCGCCATAAACGCGTAATTCCTTTTATTACTAAGGAGTATTTTTATGACTAGAGCTGAGCTTATTGAAATGATAGCGCAGGAATCAAATATCAACTCTAAAGAAGTTGAGCGTGTAATACGTATCTTCACGGAAAAGATTACATCTTGTGTATCACTTGGCGAAAAAATCACAATTTCCGGCTTCGGAACTTTCGAAAAGCGTCGTCGTAAAGCAACATTCGCCCGTAATCCTAAAACCGGGGAAACTATGCCTATTGCTGAGCAAAATGTCGCTACATTTCGTGCCGGCACCGCATTTAAATCTGCGGTTAAGGCTGTTAACTAATTTATTTGGCGACAAGAACAAAAGCCCGACGAGTAAATAATAAGCCGCAAGATATTGTCATAAACATGACAATTTTAGCGATACCCTGCGAGCTTATAAATTATAACGCTTTCCTTTCAGTTCTCTGCTTTCTCGGCTTTACTTCTTTGTTTACAGCTAATATTTGTCGTTGGTATTTTTGCAGGTCGTATTGTTACTAGTAGCACTGCGCATAATTTAATTTTGGAAAATATCAAGTGATTACAATAAAGGAACTTGCTGAGAAACTAAATGCTGCCTATTTTGGTGACGGCAGCATCATTTTGACCGGCATTAAGCCGCTCTCTCTCGCCGATGAAAATGATTTGTCTTTCTATGCCCCAACAACGAAGCGCAATCAAAAAGAGATTTTGGACCAGGTAATGAAATCCAAAGCCGGGGCGATTTTAGTTCCAAAACATCAGCCCGAGCTTAAAAATTCCCAAATTATTACAGCAAAACCACTTGAGGCTATCATTGGTTTAGCCGGAATTTTTTACCAAAAACCGATTCCACGTCCTGGTATTGATATCACCGCAATTATAGCGCCATCAGCGAAAATCGCTAAGAATGCTACAATTGGAGCATATTCTGTCATTGGGGAAAATGTTGAAATCGGAGAGGAGACAATAATTTTTCCACACGTAGTAATCTATGACGGTGCAAAAATAGGAAAGCAATGCCGTATTCACTCTTTTGCCTGCATTCGTGAGCATGTTGTCCTGGGCGAGGATTGTTTAATTCAAAATGGGGTAATAGTTGGTGGCGATGGCTTTGGTTATATCCCGGACCCCCAAATTGGCCATCGGCGCATCCCGCACATTGGCAATGTTGTTTTAGAAGATCGCGTTGATTTGGGCGCTAATGCCACCGTTGATCGTGCGACACTCGGAGAAACCCGAATTAGAAGCGGAACAAAAATCGATAATCTGGTAATGGTTGGACATAACGTGCAGATTGGTGAAGCAAGTATCCTCTGCTCGCAAGTTGGCGTTTCCGGCAGCACAACTATTGGCAAAAATGTTGTTTTGGCCGGCCAGGTCGGCATTGCTGACCATGTGCATATTGGTGATAAAGTTAGAGCTCAAGCGCGAACCGGCATAATCGCTGACGTCCCCGCTAGCCGCGATATCGCCGGCCATCCAAGTGTCGCCGTGCAACAATGGAAAAGACAAACTGTGGCCATCAGCAAACTGGCCGAGCTGACTGCGCGCATTAGGAAACTTGAACATAAGTTTGGGAAATGAAAACTTTGAGCACAGAATTGGCTGGTATAATTATAGTAAACTCCCCTTCTCTGGCAAAGAAACTTACAATCTTATGTTCTTTGTTGTTGGCTCTTAGTTCTTGTTCGTTATTTGGCGGGCAAGAAGAAGAAAAATCAAAAAGCATTGTTGCTCTTCCTCTACACAGCGAGGAAGAACTAATTAATAATGCGTTTGAAGCATACTCTCAGGGCCTATACTCTGTAGCCAAAGATGATTTTACAACCTTAATTAATGGCTATCCGGCCAGTTACTGGACAACATTGGCTCAACTTAAGCTAGCTGATTGCCATTTCATGTCCGGAGATTACCAACTTGCAATTCAAGAGTATGAGCGTTTTATTAATCAGCATCCTTCTCACGAAGCTGTTCCCTATTCCCGTTTTCAGGTGGGACTTTGTTATGTGCGCCAATATCGCAACGGATTAAAGGATCAGACGTCCCTACATGTAGCAATTGAAAAGTTTTCCGAAATAGTTAAGCTTTATTCGCAGAGTTCTTATGCCGTAACTGCCAGGCGTTTTATTGTCCGCTCCCGTGAACTTTTAGCTGAATATGATTTGAGAGTTGTAGAATTTTACGAAAAGAAAGAACTTTTCGACGGTGCTTATCATCGCTTATTAAGGATTGTGGAGGATTATCCTGAAACTCCCTCGGCTGTAATTGCTCGCGAGAAAATTAAGAATAAATACGCTGAGCAAATATCTAGGAATCAGATCACGCTAGGAAAACCAAAAACCGAAAAGCTTCAACTTAAATCTCCTGAGATTCCTGTCGTTATTCCATGAATTCTTTCTTTTTTACTACAACTTTAAAATAATTCATAAAAGACTGACTAGTTTAGATGAAGCTATGGTTTTAATTTTATTTGCTACGCTCACGATATTTGCAAAAGTCTGCATAAGTCCCATCGGATAAAAACCCACGACGATATCCACTAAAATTTTTTGTAAGCCTTCACGTGATAATTTTCATTAAAATTTCAGGGGTATTAGAAACATGAATATTTTTAAATTTATTGACGTTTCCTCATTGGAAACGACTAATCTTGTGAAGGCTTAGTCTCTTGTCCCCCCACAGTTTTGCTTCGC
>JADZAE010000017.1 GCA_020852715.1 Deltaproteobacteria bacterium | reverse complement strand
GCGAAGCAAAACTGTGGGGGGACAAGAGACTAAGCCTTCACAAGATTAGTCGTTTCCAATGAGGAAACGTCAATAAATTTAAAAATATTCATGTTTCTAATACCCCTGAAATTTTAATGAAAATTATTACGTGAAGGCTTACGGTTTTTTCATCCCTAGCCTGCGCAGGGCAAGGGCATTTTATTACTTGAGGAACTTTCGGGTTTTGCATAGTGTATAGCTCGTTTGTCGGCTCCGGCGAGTATTCTTATTATTATAGTGCAACAATTAAGGAATGTCTTATGAGTAGGGAAATAGTAGTCATAGATGGAAACGAAGCTGCTGCGTATGTCGCATATAATTTGAGCGAGGTAATTGCCATTTACCCAATCACGCCTAGTTCCAATATGGGGGAATGGGCTGATGAATGGGCTTCTAAGGGGCTACGCAATATCTGGGGCGCTGTTCCCGATGTGATGGAGATGCAAAGCGAGGGGGGGGCTGCTGGCGCTGTCCATGGGGCTCTTCAAGCCGGCGCTCTTTCGACTACTTTTACAGCATCCCAGGGTCTTCTTTTGATGATCCCTAATATGTTTAAGATAGCCGGAGAACTGACGCCGACTGTATTTCATATTTCTGCTCGCGCTTTAGCCTCTCACGCTCTTTCAATTTTTGGTGATCATAGCGATGTTATGACTTGTCGTCAGACTGGTTTTGCGATGCTTTGTTCCGGCTCGGTGCAAGAGGTTATGGACTTGGCTCTTATTGCCCACAGCGCAACGCTTGATGCGCGAATTCCTTTTATGCATTTCTTTGACGGCTTTAGAACCTCGCATGAATTATTGAAGGTGGAGAAACTTTCAGCGGCCGACATGCAGGCGATGATTAATCAGGAGGCCATATATGCACACCGTAATCGTGCGCTGAGCCCCGATCATCCTGTAATGCGTGGCACAGCACAAAATCCTGATGTTTTTTTCCAGTCACGTGAAGCCTGCAATAAATTTTATATGCAGGTTCCTTCTATCGTGCAGGGCTACATGGACAAGTTTGCTAAGCTTGTCGGCCGCCAGTATCATTTATTTGACTATGTCGGGGCCTCGGATGCTGAGCGCGTCATTGTTGTAATGGGATCCGGTGCGGAGGTTACTCATGAAGCAGTCGATTACTTAAATGCTCATGGCGAGAAAGTAGGAGTGTTAAAAGTGCGCCTTTTTCGACCCTTCGTTGGGGATACGTTTGTGCAGGCGATTCCGCAGAGCGTTAAGTCTATTGCTGTGCTAGACCGCACCAAAGAGCCGGGCGCGTTGGGTGAGCCATTATATCAAGATGTCATCACCGCATATAGTGAAAGTGGGCGCGCTATGCCAAAAATTGTTGGTGGGCGTTATGGGCTGTCCTCGAAAGAGTTTACGCCGGCTATGGTTAAAGGGGTTTTTGACGAGCTAAAGAAGTCGACCCCGAAGAACCACTTTACCGTGGGCATTGTTGATGATGTTACCAATCTTAGCTTGGATTATGATGAGAAGTTTTCCAGTGAAGACGAAGGCAGCTTCCGTGCGATCTTTATTGGGCTGGGTTCAGATGGAACTGTTGGGGCGAACAAGAATTCCATCAAGATTATTGGTGAGGCAACAGATTTTGTCTCGCAGGCTTATTTTGTTTATGATTCAAAAAAATCCGGGTCTATTACTCGTTCCTATCTGCGCTTTGGTAAGAATGCTATCCGCTCTAGTTATTTGACGAAGACAGCTAATTTTATAGGTTGTCACCAGTTTAGTTTTACTGAGAAAATAGATCTGCTTGCCGATGCGCAAAAAGGAGCAACTTTTTTACTTAATGCTCCCTTCCCAAAGGAAGAGATATGGAATCATTTACCGAAGAAATTGCAGGAAGATATTATTGCCAAAGAAATTAAGTTTTATGTGATCGACGCTTATAGTGTGGCCAAAGAGATAGGGATGGGAGACCGCATAAATACAATTATGCAAACGTGTTTCTTTGAAATTGCCAATGTCATTCCGGCTGAGCAAGCTATTAGCGATATCAAAACAGCGATTAAGAAGACTTATGGTAAGCGCGGAGAAGAGGTTGTGAAAAAGAATTGGAAATGCGTAGACATGTCGCGTTCTCGCCTGTTTAAAGTAGAGGTGCCAGCGACAGCGACTAGCAATATTGTGCGACCTCCTGTTGTTTCTGCCAAAGCACCAGAGTTTGTGCAAAAAGTGACTGCGCAGATTATGGCTGGCGATGGCGACAAGATGCCAGTTAGTCTTTTCCCTGTAGATGGCACTTATCCCACGGCCACAACAAAATGGGAAAAGCGAAATATATCTTTAACGCTGCCGGCTTGGGATGCGGACGTATGTATTCAATGTGGGAAGTGTGCGGTTGTTTGTCCGCATGCTGTTGTGCGCATGAAGATATACGATAAAGAATTACTGAAGGAGGCACCGCAGACATTTAAGAGCGCTCCGGCAAAGGCTAAAGAATTTGGCGAAAATAAAATTTTTACTATACAAATGGCGCCTGAAGATTGCACTGGTTGTGAGCTTTGCGTGGAAGTATGTCCGGCAAAGAACAAGTCAGATACGAGCAAGAAGGCTCTTTATATGGTCAATCAGGCTGAGGTTAGGGAGGAAGAGCGAAAGAATTTCGAGTTCTTTGAGCAGTTACCTTACATTGATCGTACCCAATTAAAACGCACGAATTTGCGTGATAGTCAATTGATGCAGCCTTTATTTGAGTTCTCCGGTGCCTGCCAAGGATGTGGTGAGACCCCATATATCAAACTTATCTCTCAGCTGTTTGGCGATCGCATGGTGATTGCAAATGCTACGGGGTGCACTTCTATTTATGGCGGAAATTTGCCGACTACGCCTTATTGTCAAAATAATGATGGCCGCGGACCGGCTTGGTCGAATTCATTATTTGAGGACAATGCTGAGTTTGGTTTGGGAATGCGTTTGGCAATCTTGCATAAGAACAATAAGGCCAAAGAATTGGCGGTGAAGCTGAAAGATGCGGTTGGGGAACAGTTGGTCAACGACCTAGTGTCTTGTGAGCAAAGTGACGAAGGACAGATTAAAGCGCAGCGTGAGCGCATAGATGTTCTTAAGGCAAAGCTTGCTACTAATAATGCTGCTGAGGCTAAGGAGCTGTTAAGCATTGCCGATTATTTAGCTAAGAAGAGCGTGTGGATAATTGGTGGGGATGGTTGGGCTTATGATATTGGCTATGGAGGCTTGGATCATGTCTTGGCATCGGGTCATAATGTAAACGTACTTTTGTTGGACACAGAAGTGTATTCGAATACCGGTGGTCAAATGTCTAAGGCTACGCCGATTGGTGCAGTTGCGAAATTTGCTGCAGGGGGAAAATCATTAGCGAAAAAGGATATTGGCCTGTTAGCCATGAGCTATGGAAATATTTATGTAGCGCGTGTGGCCTTTGGCGCGAATGATAGCCATGCCCTAAAAGCATTGGTGGAGGCGGAGAATTATAATGGCCCATCGCTTGTAATTTGCTACAGCCATTGTATTGCACATGGCTATAATTTGAAGAATGGTTTGGTACAGCAGAAATTGGCGGTAGATAGCGCTTATTGGCCTTTATATCGATATAATCCGGAATTAGCAGAGAAGGGGGAGAATCCATTTTTACTGGATTCGAAAGATCCGAAAGTTCCGCTCAAGGATTATATATACAATGAGACAAGGTATCGTATGCTTACTCAGGCTAATCCTGAACGAGCAGAGAAACTGCTTAAAAAAGCTCAAGCACAAGTTTCTAAGACATGGAAACTTTATAAGGATATGGCTGAGAGAAAATCTGCTGCTGAATAAGGAGAAACAAACATGGATTTATCAACTAACTATCTAGGACTACAATTAAGAAACCCGGTTATTGTGGCGTCGTCGCCGATATCTAAAAAGGTTGATGAGGCAAAAAAAGCTGAGGCTGCGGGGGCAGCGGCCATAGTGATGTATTCGCTGTTTGAGGAACAAATACAGCAGGAACAAAAAGCATTGGATAAATTTTTGAATGCTAATGTGGATTGTTTTTCAGAAGCGCTGAGTTATTTTCCGGAGCCTGCGTCGTATGCGAATATAGATGCCGAGGCTTACATTAAACATTTGGAGCAGGTTAAGCGCGGAACAAGTATTCCTGTGATTGGTAGTTTAAATGGTGTTTCTTCTGGTGGTTGGATGAAATATGCCAAACGGATGGAAGAAGCAGGGGCTGATGCTATTGAGCTTAATGTGTTTTATGTTCCGGCTAACCTGGAACTTAGTCCTAGTGAGATAGAGGATCGCTATATTGACAATTTAAGAGCGATTAAGTCGGAAGTTAAAATTCCGGTAGCTGTTAAGTTAAGCCCATTTTTTACAGCGCTGGGGCATTTTGCGAAGCGCTTGAATGAAGCGGGAGCAGATGGGCTAGTGCTTTTTAACCGTTTTTTCTGTCCAGATATTGATTTAGAGAAATTGGAAGTCACGCCGCAATTGTTTTTGAGTGACAAAACGGAAAATCGCTTGGTTTTACGTTGGATAGCAATATTGCATGGGCATATGAAAGCAAATATTTGTGCAACATCGGGAATTCGTGATGCTGAGGATGTGCTTAAGATGATGATGGCGGGGGCAAATGCGGTGGCGATATGTTCGGTGTTGTTGCAAAACGGGCCCGCACATATTGCTAAGATCCTGGATGGAATGCGCCATTGGATGGCCGATCATGAGTATACCTCGATTGAGCAGATGCGAGGGTCGATGAGTTATCGCTCAGTGGCCGAACCCAGCGCCTACGAACGCGCGAACTACATGAAGACCATCCAGCTCTTCGAATAGTGCCGGACCCTATTTCCACTAACGTGAAGAGTGCGAAACTAGTGCTGCGAAACTAGTGCGGGGCGCCAGTTTCGCAAAATTCCGAGGCGGGATCATTCTTGGATGAGGAAATTAAGGTTGGGCATTGTGGAGTCGGGAATTGTTCTTTTTTGGAGACATTGTTGTTGTCGTTTCGGCGGCTAGGACCCTATTTTTTGCTCATAAGATAAGCCTATCCCTGTTAGCGCATGCAAAGCCGATCAAATATTTATTTCGTTTACCCGTGTATAAATTCGTTTTGCCTAAGCAAATATCAAATCCATAAAATAAATCGTATTACTGCTGATTGATCTTCCTGGCCCATAAAACCCAGGCGGTATCTCCGCTTTTTGTCCAAATTTTAATAGCCTCCATGCCTCACGGGCAAGGCGCGATTGTATTTTTCTCCATCGAATCGCACGTATTCTTAGGGCCACATCGGAGCTAATAAATAATGTACGCCGACCTTTCCTCTTGCTCTCGTATTCAGAATTGATTCGTGTGCGGATCAGGGCGCGGATCCCGACTATTTTTGGTTTTGCTTTTTTATACTCGGCCTCAGCGTATTTAACTTGCCTTATTAATTCATCGTTGAATGCACGATGATCGGCATTGGGTAAATTTTCAAAGCTTTTCATCCATGAATTAGGTGTAATGATTAACTCATGCATCTTGCTATTTTTTCTTTTAAGCGCCTGTAACGCTTCTGTTTGTTCAGAGAAGTTCATTTCAAGCTTATTAAGCTTAGTAATCGTTGAGTTTTTGATCCATAATACATCTTTCCGAGTTTCCTGCTCTGTTACTGCCTTCCATGAGCTAAGACCAGGATAGTCATCAATAGAGTTTACAAGCCTGGCTTTTGCGGGATTAAGATAGATATAAGCTAATTTCTCAGTGACCATATCTGGGGTCAACATAATTGGGGAGTCATAACCTTCTGACCATACGGTATGCTGCTTTCGCCCTAATAAACGGTTAATAGCCGAGGCTGATTCTGATTTCAAGTATCTCATAAAGTCAGCTAATAAGTCTGGCATGGTAACTCGTAGCATCATGTGTAAATGATTAGCCATAAATGTGTAGCCGCAAATTTCTTGTGGGTAAAGAGTTTGTGAGCGTGCCAGAATCCCTTCCAGTATGGCATTAATAACCATATTAGGTACAAAAGGAAGATTTTCTTCTGCACTACAAGTAATAAACAATACGCTGTCTTTTGGATAGTATTTAAGAGCGTGACTCATATATAACCTCTTGGTGTTTAAGATAAATATTAAAACCATTTACTAGTAATCTCGTTGATCAATGTATTTTTAACGAAGCGACTATTAAAATTCAGTATCCAGTATTTAGTTTTCGTAAGTTTTAAACTTTTTTTGCTAAAAATTTTAAGAAAGTTAAAAATTTTGATAAAAATATTTTTTGGGATGAAATTTGGTTCTTCATCGATAATAGCAATACTGACTAGTTTGATTCGCAGACTAGATAGAGTTTAATCACTAATTATGGAGAACCATATGAAGACTATACTATTAAAAACATGTATATTATTGTCTCTGAGTGCCTTTTGTGCTCTAATCGTTTCGGATGCTTATGCGGCTTCTAACGATGGCGTAATTGCACGAATGACTACAAAAAATGGAATTAGCGATGCTCAAGCGAGAGATCAATTCAATTTGGTGTTAGATTCCATTAAAGAGGAGTTAAAAGCTGGAGGTCAGGTATCACTAAGTGGACTTGGAAAGTTATCGATTACCGAAAGAGCAGAAAGGATGGGTCGGAATCCTCGTAGTGGCAAACAGTTAAAGATACCTGCCCGTCGTTATGTGCATTTTTCTTCCTCAGATACTTTTAAGAAAGAGCTAAATCCAAATGCGCTCAAGAGTGTAGAAGTGGAAGAATCAGAAGTTCCTTCCCCGGAGGCGCTAGTAGTTACTAAGTAATCAGGCTAATAGGATAAAGACATGATTACTATACGTCGGAGCTGCATTAAAAGCGATATCCCGAGAGATATACCGTGGAAGCTAATTAGCGGGAGCATTGATGCAGTTTCGACGTTTTTGTCAGGTCGTATTTACTTGGTTAAAAGAAATAAATGTTTTTAGGCCGAGTCTTAAGTAACATGAATTTATGACTCAACACTAAAGTATAAGGTCATAGCACTTTTCTAGTCTAAGGTAATTTGAAAAGGTGGGGGTGCTAGTTTATGCGTTCTGTCTTGAGGGTATTATCGACAAATTTTAACAAGGTCGGATGACCGTTGAGTGTTGTTTCGAGAACTACCTCGCGGCCCCAAAGACATTTTAAATGAGAGAGCGTGCGTTCGGCATAGTCTAATTGTAGCTCTCGCTCATCATATTCATGGCGAAGATAAAGAGTGCGGCTTTGGCCAAAGTCAGCATCGATTACTGATATGGTAGGGATAGATCCCATGCCGACATTGGTGATGAGTGTTTTTTTAACGGTCTCCCAGTTATTCTCATCGGCGACTTCAGTAATAACGCGGTCTTTCCCACGTTTTTCATGGCGAAAAAGATCGAGTTCTCGGATTATATCTTTAGTTAAAAAACGTCTGAGAAAAGAGGAATCTCTATCAGTTTCACGGACTTGGAATATTTTTTTTCGGCCAGGCGAATTATTCTCTGAGGAATCGGGAAAAGTGGGGGGTGCTAGTTTTTCGCGGGTTTCGATGTCGTGCCAAATGACGAACCCGAGGTGGTAGGGGTTGAGTCCGCCGGGGGTCGGGCGGAGCACTTGGTTGTGCCGAATAAGAAATTCCATCTGGTGTTCTTGCGAAAGATTTAGCGCGTTTAGTATTTTGTGATGCCAGTAACTAGCCCAGCCTTCATTCATGATTTTGGTTTCAATCTGCGGAATGAAGTAATACGATTCTTCATCGACTATACTTAAAATATCTTTTTGCCAGCTTTGTAAGGTCGGGCTGTAGCGAGCGATGAATTTTAGCAAATTTGGATCCGGTGATAAGGGAATCTTGTTTAGCGCCGGGTGAATATAAACTGGTTTAGGATGAATGTTCTCCCAAGGATCCGGCGCGGGCTGCGCCAGGTCAATTAAGCGCTCCTCTTCTTCTTCGGGTGTTAGTTCTTTGATTGCGTAATTTTTTGACCGCTGCAAACTAAGCGCGTGTGCGGCATCAATGATGTCTTCGACAGCACACTGACCAATCGAAGGATCTTCTATATATTGTCGAATGCGCGCCGCATGATTACGAAACATGTCGATTACGTATTGTGCGTCAATACCGGATTTAAAAGTAAAATTATTGGCAAAAAAATCATTGTGCCCATAGACATGAGCCATAGTTAAGATCTGCAGTAGATCGGTATTGTCGCGCATCAGATAGGCGAGGCAGGGTTTGGTATTAATTACCATTTCGTAAGGTAATCCGCCGACACCGTAGTCATACATCATCTTCTCGCGTTCATAGCTTTTGCCAAAAGACCAGTGTGGATAGCGCGCCGGCATTCCCGAATAAGCCATATAGCCGATCATTTCGAAATGATCGCAAATCTCAAACTCCTGTGGATAGGGGTTAAGCCCATAACTTTGCACAAGCTCAAAAATCCTTTCTTCCCACTTTTCTAATTCACTAATCGTCATAAATCACGGTTTTGCCTGATCCTGCGTGTTTTCGTGAGCACTTGTCCCCAGCGCATCTTTAACGGCGGCATCTTTTAACAAAAAGGCACGTAAGCCCGGCCATAGATCTTCTTTCTTCTCTATAATAATTGCTTGGAAATTGGCTTTAGTTATATTTTTAAAGACATCGAGCATAGACCCGCTGTAGTAAGCAGTCCCCGCGGGTTTAATCTCCCCGTAGCCAAATAAATTACAGACCTCGCAAAGTTCATCCGCTTTGGCGAGCGCCTTGTCATTATCGCTGTAAAAATTATCGCCATCCGAACAGTGAAAGGCATAGATATTCCAAAGCGACGGATGATATCGTGCGTTGATTACTTCCAGCGCTTTCTCGTAGCTTGACGATATATATGTGCCACCCGACTCGACCTTATGAAAAAACTCTTCCTCGTTAACTTCTTTAGCCTCGGTGTGGTGAGCAATAAAAACTATTTCAACCTCTTGATATTTCATGCGTACAAACTGATAGAGCAAAAAATAAAAACTGCGGGCCAAATACTTTTTAACTGTTCCCATTGAACCCGAAGTATCCATGATACAAATAATCACAGCGTTGGACTCAAGCTTAGTATCAATTGTTACATGGTGATAACGCATGTCGTCTTTATGATAGGGGAAGCGCTCTTCTCCGTCTGTGAGGCTTTCGGAATTCACGCCCATGGCCTTCGAAACTGCTAGTAGACGCTTAATACGGCTTTTGGCGGTCCTTCTTTTATCCAACCGCTGACGGATACCTTGTTTGCGAAAACCTTTGCGTTTAAGTGAACGTTTGCTTTCTACTTCTTTAAACGCCTTTTTTTGCAAATCAGGTAACTCCAGATCCTCAAACATCAAGTCAATCAATTCATCGAGGGTAATGTCTGTTTCGATAGCATCGACTCCCGGATTATTTCCGGCTTCTCCTGCTGCATCGGGATCACCGGGATTGCCTTTTTGGATAACATCCCCCGGTTTGGAATTACCATTGCCTTGAGCAACACCGGGAGTGTTCTCGCCGTAAATAAAGCGATATTCTTTGATCGATTTAATAGGAACTTTAATAATTTTATTTTTGTCGTGCCCAATAATTGATTCTTCAGAGAGGATATCGGCGATATTGCCACGAATAGACTCGCGGATTTTCTGCCGATGGCGAGTCCTGTCGCCGGCGCTTCGATCTGAGCGTTTTTCCTCGTTTACATGTGGTCTAAATATCGCTCCCACATTTTCCTCTCGTTAAGTAGCTTCGCTAAACTAGTTCTTAATCTTTCCACAAATTATTGGCTGCATAGCGCAGGATCGTATCAACGCAGGAAACCGGATAACCATTGGACATCAATTGCTCGACCATGGTGCTGTATTTTTTCTGCTGCTCAGAATCTCTAGTGCGTGATTTTGTTATGACACGCGAAACATCCCGCACGCTGGTCATAAGCTTCTTTTCCACGGCTTCTTTCAGGGGCTCATAGCTTTCATAGTTGATCTTTTCCCCACGACGACTCACCGACCAAAGAAAAGCGATAACTTCTTGTCTAAAACCATCAGCGGCCGTGCCGATGATACCGATTTGTTCTTCAATTGATTTCAGGAAAGACTCATCGGGTTGTAATTCTTCGTCAGTGTTGACGTCTTTAACTTTTGTCTTATTGACATAAGCCTCGGCATGATCCAAATAATTTTGAAATAAAGAGTCGGCTTGCTCTTGATAAGAATAAACAAAAGCTTTAGTGATTTCTTTTTCTAAAATCTCCAAATAGTCTTTGTGAATCACGTCACGTAGTAGCTCCAAATAATGGCGTTTGGTGTCATCGGGAAAATCGGCACCTTTCACCATATTAACTAAAGCCTCGCGGACATTGAGCGGGTGAATGCAATTATTGGCGATATTGTCGGAAAGAGCATTGTCCAGTGCTTTCATAATAAAGCGTGTGGAAATACCGTCCATTCCTTCGCGTTTTGCATCTTCGCGAAGTTCTGTGACATCGATTTTCTTTGTTTTGCCTTTCTCCACTATTTCTTCGCCATTATAAAGTTTAAGCTTGGTCATGAGATCACATTTGTTAGATGGCTCAAGGCGAGTCAAAATAGCAAATTTGCTCGCTAGCTCTAAAGTGTGCGGAGCAATGTCCGCCTTAAAGCTGGAGGAGCGAATAATCTTTTTATAGATCTTTACTTCTTCTGATAGCCTTAAGTTGTAAGGAACTTTTACGGTAACTATACGATCGAGTATGGCTTCGTTAGTATGATCGGCTTTAAACTTTTTCCATTCGGCTTCATTGCTGTGTGCGACAATACAAGTATCCACGTAAATCATGCCATGTCGCCCCGGAGCAGGAATTGACTTCTCTTGCGTGGCCGTAATCATCGCATGGAGATATTCCGTTTCATTTTTAAAAACCTCGATAAATTCCACCATGCCGCGGTTCCCGACGTTTAAGGCACCGCTCAAATCAAGCACCCGAGGATCGCCTTCCGAGTATTTATCAAGCTTAGAAATATCTTCGCTACCGATTAGCACGCTGGTGTCTTGGTTGTTCGGGTCTACCGGTGGCACAACACCAATCCCCACGCGCGAACGGCGACTGAAATTTACTGATTGCACAGGAAAATCTTCCCACCTACCATTAAATTCTGTTTTTAAGCGATAGCGGCAAACCGGGCATAAATCGCCTTCGATCTGCACATTCAGCAGCTTTTCAAACTCGCCCCTTAAGTGACGCGGAATAGTGTGTAGGGGGTCTTCGTGCATGGGGCAGCCAGCCAATTCATAAACTGGTGGCAGCTTTTCTAACCCAGTTTTTAGTGCTTCGACTAAGGAGCTTTTTCCCGATCCCACGGGGCCGACTAAATACAGCACTTGTCTGCTTTCTTCGCCCTTTAATGACGCAGAATGAAAGTAGCGAACTACGGCGTTAATTGTGTCTTCCATACCGTAGAAGTCTTCGCTGAAGAAATTAAATTTTCTTAGTTTTTGATTTTTAAAAATGCGAGATAAGCGTGCATCTTCGTCAAGATTAATATCTTCCACGCCTGTTGAGACCAGCATGTCGTATAGTCGCGAGTGAGAGAGTTTGGCAAATGAAGGATCGTTTTTTACGAGGTCTAAGTAAGCAATGACATTACCGTTCCAGCTGAAACGCTCGCGTGACTCTCGATCTTTTTCAATAAGCTCGCGGAACTGATCATTAGAATTGCAATTATTGTTCTCACACATGGTTTGTCTCCGTCATTCACCAAGTTGTATTAAAACCTTTTCACTCAAACCTTACCGCGCAAAATTTTCGAATTTTAACGTGCGAAAGTTATTTTCACTACTGATATTTGTTTCTATATTCTGCGCTTCTAGGAACGGCTTTTTCATTGATTTAGATGAGTTATTTCCTTCAGTCGTTACAGATTTTCGGGTATGATAGGCAGATAAATATAACGATGTAAGGGAAACTACGTATAGAATTTAATTATATTCTGCCAGATATCATTAAAAAGCTTGATGATATGCTTCCTTTTATTAAAAACCTCATCATGAAAGTAAGAAACCATTACCAAAAAATATATTAACTTTTAAGTTGTTGGCTAATTTAGTCCGATGAGCGACGGAGAATCTTCTTTTAAGACCTTACTGAGAATCGAGTTACGTAACTCAATTTTCTCCACTAAGCCTCTACCAAATAACTCGGCACCGCGCCTGCTTAAATGATTGCCATCCGTGGAAAGAAGCGCGCCACTATCGTCAGCCCAGCCGCAATTAATAGTCATCGAACAAAAGATATCCCGAGTGTTAATCACGCGCACATTGCGTGCGCGCAAATAATCAACCACCGAGGGACTTTCTGAAACAGTTGCGTTGGCAAAGCTGATCTCGATTGATCGCTTAAGCATTAACCCTCTTTTATATTCAAAAAATTCCGGCCGAGCTGTGAGAAAAACCAACTCTTTTCCCGGCAGAGACCAATATTTTACCATTTCATCTAATGCCTCTGGTGTCACTTCTTTGGCCTTGATACGATTTGCCAAAATAATATGCGAATACTCCGGATGTTTGCTGGCAAAATCTTTAATGTAAGCAAATTGCTTTTTGCAATGCTTGAGCATGAATTTGGGCGAAAGTGAGCAATCAGAGCCTGTCATGTGCACGGGGACATAGCCATTTGTCTTCAGGGCCATAACGATATCCGAAGCATGACTATCGCCAACCACAATATATGGAACCTTGCTCAGGTTAGGATGAATAGGATCTTCATAGCATTGCCAGTCCTTGAGAAAATCATCAAGCTCCTTATAAACTCCTTTGGGGCTATAATGGCATTTGCCTCGCCCCGTAAATTCAGCTCTTTCTTTTTGTAAATCTTCCAGCACTTGAGCAATGCTGACATTGCCGTACTTAAATCTGCTATCAAATCCGTCATTAGCGGTGCTGAGCAGCCCCACTGTAATCATAAAAGCACTTAAGGCAGTAGCGGAAAGGGCAATGGTGCGCCGAGATGTTTTTGTTTTGTCTCTGAACGGGGCTTCGACAAAACGCCAACTGAAATAGGCCAGAATCAATGAAGATAATGAGATTAAGGTTACCAATGTTGAGCTCAGTTCTTTTTCGCTTTTTAGGCGAGCAAAAGCTAAAAGTGGCTGATGCCAAAGATAGGTGCTATAACTAATTAAACCGATACCGACAAATACTCCCAGACACAATATTCTGCCGATAATTGTCTTTGGGGTAGCAAACTCGATAACCAGCGCTGTCCCCAGGACGGGGATAATCGTATAAACGCTGGGGAAAAGAATTTGTTCATCGTAGGCAAAGATCGCGTAAAAAATCAAACCGATACCAAGCATAGAAAAGAACTGGCGAACGGCGAGGGGAAAGTCTCGGTAAAAGCGCGAGGAATTATAAAGAGCGATGCAGGAGCCTGTAAGTAGCTCCCAAACGCGACCGCGAGTATCAAAAAATAATTTTTCCGGATCAATGTCTATTTTCCATTGCGCATAAGCAAAACTAGCCAAAGCTATTACTGCGAGTACAGAAATGACCCAGCGTTTTCCATATTGCCAGAAGAAAATCACTAATGCCGGGAAGACCAGGTAATATTGCTCCTCGATAGCCAAGCTCCAAGTGTGTAGCAATGGTTTCTGGTCGGAGGCGGCAGCGAAGTAGCCTGTGTCTTTCATGAAGTAATAATTGGAAATATACACGGAGACATTGGTTAAGCTTTGGGCAAAGTCTTTTAGCTCGCCGGGCAGCATCCAGAACCATGCAAAGGGCAGGCATACGGCCAGCACGAAAAACAAAGCCGGTAAAATGCGGCGTGCGCGCCGCTCGTAAAAATTGATCAAAGAAAATGTTCCGGCCTGCTTTTCAGCGATGATGATCGAGGTAATCAGGTAACCGCTGAGAACAAAAAAGATATCCACCCCGACAAAGCCGCCGCTAAAAAGATTAGATCCCGCATGAAACAAAATGACAGGAATAACAGCTACGGCACGAAGCCCGTCTATTTCTCTTCGGTATTTCATTTATGCGCTTATCTGAAAGAAAATATCTATATCCTCGCCGGAAAGGCTTATCATAAAAGGCGAATCTGGGCAATTTAGCTCTTAATCTTTAGCTGCCGTTGCCAAGCTTCTGTCGTTATAGTAACCCTGTGCTAGATAGTTAAAATTCTAGGTAAGATAATGATTAAAATTTTATTCTTAGGTGATGTAGTTGGGCGGCCTGGACGGCAAGCTGTGCGTAGATATTTAGCTGAGGTGCTAAGTGAGCAGAACTTTGATTTGGTCATTGCTAATGGAGAGAATGCCTCTGGGGGATTGGGTTTAGAGCCAACAAGTGCTACTGAGCTTTATGCTTCCGGTGTTAATGTAATCACTTCCGGTAACCATATCTGGAACAAGAAAGATATCATTGATTTTTTAGAGCAAAATAAACCCCGTCTTATTCGTCCCTATAATTACCCGGTCGGTGCCCCGGGTGCGGGAGTCTTGAAATATAAACTACCATCGAGACTGAATGTATGCGTGATTAATTTAATCGGGCGTGTTTTTTTGGAAACAATCGCTGATTGTCCATTTCGCGCCATTGATAAACTGCTCAATGAAGAACTCGCCAATGAATCATTGATTTTTGTTGATTTCCACGCCGAGGCAACGAGCGAAAAAATGGCCATGGGGTGGTATTTGGATGGGCGGGTTTCTGCACTGGTGGGAACGCACACACATGTGCAGACAGCGGATGAAAGAATCTTCCCCAAGGGGACAGCTTATATTACGGACGTCGGTATGTGTGGCCCGCGCAATTCTGTTATCGGTGCCGAAGCAGGTGTTGTGGTTGAACGTTTTTTAAGTGGTCGACCGCTGCGTTACGAGGTAGCTCGGGGAGAGATGCAAATAAATGGAATAATTATGTCTTTAGACGAAGAGAGCGGAAAGGCTCTATCGATTGAACGCATAAATTCGAATCTTCCCCTATAGTATACAGAACACAAAGCTATCTTCACCACTGACTGCGCGCCATTGGCAGTTTTTTATTAGCTGTGCTAGTAAGGGGATCTCGAAAGATAAGTAGAAGAAAATAGATGTTGTTGGACTAAGTGCTATTTAGTCCAATAGCAGTTGCTGTAAGGTTGGCTCAGCATTGCTGAGAATAGGTTTTCAAAAGGGGGGTAGAGGATGGTCAACATGAGGGGAAACGGAAATGAGGAGAGAAAGACGCTTCATGATGCGCGCATTGCAGCTGAGCATTGTGTGCGTGCCACCTGGCTTGGGGAGATCAATGAAAAAAAAGAGGGAGTTTTAATTAACTTGGATCCTTCTTTTGTGGATCTTGCGCCGGAAAGTGAGTGCGATTTTTTGCACATTGTTGGACCGAGGCACGGTTGGCATAACCATGTCGTGACATTTGTTCATTTTGGCCCTCCACTGGAGATAGGGAGTTCTTATGAGATTCCCCACCAGGAAGATTGGGACACGGTTCTTAAGTTGGTGTTGCGCTGCTTACTCGATGAACTCAGCGCCTCTGAGGATGAGAGGAAGATAAAACGTCATCTTCTACTTTCGGGAAAGCTCGCGACTCTTCTCAAGAATGAGGACTAGCGAATCCATGGGGCCTTTGTCTGGTTTTATACAGGCAAAGGCCCCCGCAAGGCTTTCACTATTTGAAAAACGATTACCGCAGCTTGCTATTGGAAAATTTCATCGATGATCTCAGCGATTTGTTCAGAAGTAAAAGGCTTTTCTAAATAATAATCCTCGTCTGCTTGCCCATGAATTTTATCAACATCTTGCTTAGCGTGAGCAGATAAGAATACCACTTTAGCGACAAAGTCAGGGAAAGTGTTTTTTAACTGTTGTATAACTTGGATACCTGTCATATCGCCCATTTGAATATCTAAAAATAACAGGAGGTAAGGCGCTTCGTTTACTAGGCGATTAGTTACTTTTTCCTTTGTTTCTTGGCCGGAAGAAGCACTATCAAAAGTTTGCCCGAGGCTTTCTAAAATGGCGCCTAAGATTTCTCGCACAACAGGATCATCATCAGCAATAAGAATGGGATTTTCCATTTGATTTAAATCGGTATGCCCTGGGGGAGACTCGAACCCCCACGCGATTGCTCACACATGGCCCTCAACCATGCCTGTCTACCAATTCCAGCACCAGGGCGTATTTTAGTTTTGCGCTGTCGCAGGTTTTTGAGCTTCTTCTACGGGAGCGCCTTGATCTTCCACCATCGGGGCAGAGTCTTCTGCTCCGGCTGTATCCTCAGTTGGAATCTCCTCCGGAACCATATCTGAAGAAGATGTAGCAGCTTCTTTGGCCGAATCTTTTGCTGAAGCGTTTGAGTCCGTCGTCGTTTTCGCTGCAGCTTTCGGCAAATCTTTCATTAGTGTTGAGGTGTCATCAGCGGTTACCGGCTGGCGCACACCAACAGCTAAATAGATGCTGGTAAGAAAAAATAAAGTAGCTAAGCCTGTAGTCACTTTGGTTAATAGGTTGTCGGCTCCGGAGGCTCCGAAAAGGGTATTACTCCCCCCGCCGAACACGGCGCCGGTATCAGCTCCCTTGCCTTGTTGTAGAAGAACAAGACTAACCAATAAGATACAAACTATAATATGAACGGCAGTTATAAATGCGTACACTATCTATCTCCCAGCAATTTCAAAATTAGTTGTGGCTCTATAGTTAAATATCCGCCCAAAATCAAGGCGCTAATTAGCGACCATTGATCACGAGCTTAGCAAAACTATCTGCTTGCAAAGATGCTCCGCCGACAAGACCGCCATTGATGTTAGGCATAGCACAAAGCCCAGCAATATTGTCGGGTTTTGTGGAGCCTCCATATAATATAGGCAGATGATCGGCCACAACATTACCATACATGTTAATCAGTTCACTGCGTATTAGGGCATGAACGCTTGCGGCAATCTCCGGCGTCGCTGTTAGTCCTGTTCCGATAGCCCATACCGGCTCATAAGCCAATAGCACGTCTTTAGTCATGTCGGCGCTGATTCCGGCCAATGACCCTTTTAACTGCTCAAGCACTACTTGATTGGTGATGCCTGCTTTGTATTGAGCCTCTGTTTCGCCGATGCAAACCACAGCGCGCAAGCCGTTCTCGATTGTTTTTAGTGCGCGCTTACTTACGGTATCATTTGTCTCGCCGAAATATTGGCGGCGCTCAGAGTGGCCGACTATTACAAAATCACAGCCCATGTCTTTTAGCATTTTAGCCGAAATTTCACCGGTAAAAGCACCGTTGTCTGCCCAGTGGCAATTTTGTGCGCCGAGCCAGATTCCTTTCTTCCCGCCGAGTGCCGCTTTGACTGCGGCTATGCTGGTGTAGGGGGCGGCTATGCCGATGTCTGTATAAGAAGCATCAGCCTGCACTAAGCCTAAAAAAGACTTACAGAAAGTTTCAGCTTCAGCGGGTAGCATATTCATTTTCCAGTTTGCTAAAAAAATTGGCTTCATTTTATCCTCAGCGATATGCGGTAGTTTTTAAAATTTGTTTTATGATGGGGGATCAGGGCAGCCGGCAAACAGCGTCGGCACATTGCGCCTACGCCATTTGCCACACTTCATAATTAAAGTGACTTAGCCATTAAGCTCATCACGTCGTTCATACGATAAGAGAAACCCATCTCGTTATCATACCAAGAGAGCACTTTTAACATACGCTTACCAACAACCATGGTTTGTTGTAGGTCAACGTTGGAAGAAGTGGATGAACCGTTAAAATCACAGCTTACGAGTGGCTCATCGATAGCAGCAAGCACGCCTTTTAGCTCGCCATTAGCTGCCTCGATTAGCGCCTTATTCACGTCAGCAACAGTCACGTCTGTCTCTGTTTCGCATACAAAATCCACCAAAGAAACGTTTGGTGTCGGAACGCGAACAGCTAAACCATCAAGCTTACCGGCTAATTCCGGAATAACCAAAGACATAGCTTTCGCTGCACCGGTAGAAGTTGGAATCATGCTCAGCGCAGCAGCTCTGGCGCGGCGCGGATCCTTGTGTGGCAAGTCCAAAATACGCTGGTCATTGGTATATGAGTGAACAGTGGTCATCATGCCCTTAACAATACCGAACTTCTCGAGAATAACTTTAGCCACCGGAGCTAAGCAGTTTGTTGTGCAAGAGCCGTTGGAGATGACATGGTGTTCAGCCGGCTTGTAGCCTTTGTGGTTTACACCATAGACTAAAGTGAAATCAGCATCGTTGGCAGGTGCGGAGATAATAACCTTCTTCGCGCCGGCTTGCATGTGACAAAGAGCCTTTTCCTTTTTGGTAAAGATACCTGTGCTTTCAACAATGATATCAGCACCTAATTCTTTCCACGGATATTTGCTCGGATCTTTCTCGGCTAAGACTTTGATTGTCTTGCCATTAACTATGATGGCGTTATCGCCGGATACAGATACTTCGCCAGGGAAGTTTCCATGAATTGAATCATGCTTTAAAAGATAAGCTAAGGTTTGCGCATCAGTTAAATCGTTTATTGCTACTAATTCGATATCGCCTTTTGCGATACCAGCGCGAACTATATTGCGGCCAATGCGACCAAAACCATTAATTGCGTATTTTATTGCCATATCAGATTTTACCCACTTAATTTTAGTTAATTATGTATATAACAGAGACACAAACTAAACCCTATGTTTAGCTTGTATATCGAAATGCTACCTGCTGAGGGTAGCACGTTTCAAAGACAACGGTATTGCCTCAAACATTTGACTCTTAAAATAATAGTGCCCAAATCTCAATAACTTTTTTTGTAAATTTTCAATTAAAAGCTTGGCAAATAAGTCTAATGTTAATACAACGCAATGTGGCTTAGAAGACAGGGATATTTTGGCTAATTCTAACTAAGGAAATCGATAATGTTTGATTTATTTACTGTGCCTTTAATGGTTATGGAAGAGGCCCTTCCCACCGGTGGTGGCGCTGCCGGAGTAGATGCTCCTGCAGCTATGTTGGGAAGTGACTCCGTATCTGACCTATTGTTAAATTCACTTCATATTGGCCAAACTAGTTTGGTCGTTCCTCTCGTTTTGTGGTTGTTGATTAGCATGTCGGCAGTGACATGGGGAATTGTTATCACTAAGTTTCGAGAGATTTATAATTCCAAAGCCCAGAGCGATAAGTTCTCAGCTATCTTTTGGTCGAGCCGTAATTTTACGCAAATTACAGCTGCTTGTAACAATCTTAAAGCTTGCCCTGTCGCTACCGTTTATCTAGCCGGTCACCATGAACTACAAAAAGTCATGGAGACAAGAGATAATCGCACGGCTACTCACGGTGAGTTTGGTGACTTGGAGAACATCGAACGTGCTCTTAAGCGTGCCAAAGCTGAAGAGCTAACACGTCTGGAAAAGGGAACAACATTTTTGGCGACTACTGCTTCTGCTGCGCCGTTCATTGGTTTATTTGGAACGGTATGGGGTATTATGCGCGCGTTTATGGGGCTTAGTCAGGCAACGAGCACATCCATTCAGGCTGTCGCACCGGGTATTTCTGAAGCGCTAATTGCTACTGCTGTAGGTTTGGCGGCAGCTATTCCGGCGGCGATGGCATATAATTACTTTATGCAGCAAGTTCGCTACTTGTCGCGTGAAATGGATAAATTTTCTGCTGAGTTTTTGAATTTAGCTAAACGTCATTTCTTGGGCTAAGGACAGGGAGGTAGACATGGCTTTTGATGATATATCCGGCGAGGGCGGGACTATTTCCCAGATTAACGTTACTCCACTTGTAGATGTGATGCTCGTGTTATTGATCATTTTTATGGTCAGTGCGCCCATGCTTTCTCAGGGCGTGGAATTGGATTTACCTAAAGAAACTATTAGCCAAGTAAATGGGGAAGGCGAACAGTTGGTAGTTTCGATTACCAAAGGCGGAGATGTTTACCTCGGAAGTAACAACAAGGTAGCGCTGGAGCAGATTGGTCCGAAGATTAAAGCCGTCGTAGATCAGCGCAAAGATAAACGGGTGTTTATCAAAGCTGACCGCAGTGTGTCTTATGGCACTGTGATGGCTGTGATGGGGCGTATTCGCCGAGCAGGAATTTATAAAGTTGGGTTGATTACTGAGCCCAGCGAGCCGGCAGCAAAGCCGAAAGTATAAACTATGGGACGACGAGAGGTTTATAAGCCTAATTATAGTTTGGGAATTATTATCTCCTGCTTGCTGCATATAGTTGGCGGCATTACGGCTTCTATTCTCTTAGAGCAACACGCGCAAACGGCAATGATTGCCCCACAGATTTTTAGCGTAACTTTGGAAGGCGGGGAAAAGCTTGGCGGCGTTTCACAAGCGCCCATCGATGATAAACCGCAAAAAATTAAGGCTGTTCCACAAAATGCCAATCAGGGCATAGCGAAAGAGGATAAAACTACCGAAAAGAAAGTTGAAATAAGCAAAGAGGAATTAAATAAAGCCCAAGCCACCGAAAAAGAAGCCAAAATAGACGCACCCACTGCCGTGGAAGAAGCAGAAAAGAAAAAGAAAGAAGAGGCGGAAAAGAAAAAACTAGAGGAACAAAAGAAGAAAGAAGAAGAAGCTAAAAAAGTGGCCGAGGATAAGAAACGTGCGGAAGAAGAAAAGGCCGCGGAAGAAAAAGAAAGAGAAGCCCGTGAAAAGTTACTTAAAGATAGACTGAAAAAATTTAAAAGCCGCTTGGGTAGCGAAGAAGCACAGGGTAATTATACCGGAGAATCAGCTAATGCCGGTGGCGAAGGATTTGGCGCAGCTAAACTCGGCGGAAAAGGTATGGGTGGTGGTACCTTAGCTTCAGCTGAATTTATAGCCTATCGTAATGCCCTCGAAGAACATATAAAAGGCGGGTGGCATTGGATGGAAGGTGGTAAGCGACTTAGTGCTCAAGTGCTTATGCAGATTTCTAGTGCCGGTGTAATTGAAGGGGTGGAAGTAACAACAAGTTCAGGCAATAGCTATTTTGATGACTCAGTCAGAAGAGCAGTGCTTAAAGCTTCTCCCGTTCCTACGCCACCGGCTACGCTTTATGAACAATTTAAAGAGGTGAGAATCACGTTTGATTCCAGCCAATGAAGGCCGAGAGTTTGAGACAGTGTAATTAGTTAGGAGAAAGTTATATGTTAGTGCGCAGAGTAAAAGTTACAATCTTCTTGTTAGCCCTGTTAGTTACCATCAGCGGTAGCGCCAATGCACAAACTGATTTGCATATTGCCGGTGCTAAGGTCGGTTTTCCTATCGCCATCCCTCAGCTTTGCGATACCGCTGAATCAGGTGCTGTAGCCAAGGAAATGGCGGACACCATGATTAGAGATTTGGAAATAACTGGTATTTTCAAGATTATTAATTCTGCTTCATATTTGGAAGAAGCAGGCAAATGTAACATGACTGAAGTCAATTTTGCTGACTGGTCTGTAATCGGAACCGAGGGGTTGGTTAAAGGTAAACTCTCGCGTTCGGATGCCGGACTACAATATGAGCTCATCCTCTACGATGTAAACAGGAAAACGGGCGTAGCCGGTAAACGCTATCAGGCCAGCGCAGATGATTATGTGCAAGTAGCACACCGCTTTGCCAATGAAATACTCAAACACTTCACCGGAGAAGCCGGCGTTTTTGGCACACAAATCGCTTTTGTTTCTAAAGTTGGTCGTTTTAAAGAATTATTTGTCATGGATATGGATGGTTCAAATATCAGGCAGATAACTAAAGATAAAGGTTTAGCCTTATCTCCCGCTTGGTCAGCCCAAGGCGATAAATTATTATACACATCTTATCGTACACGTAAGCCTGATCTCTATACTATCTCCCCAAACGGAGGGACGCCTGCGCAGATCACCAATTCTTCGCATATGGAAATTGGAGCAAAATTTATTCGTGGTGGCGGCAGCCTTGTCACCTCTCAGAGTAACGGCAGCAGCAGTAATATTGTCGAGCTGGATTTTAAAGGCAAAGTGCTTAGGAAAATTACCTCCGGTGGAGCATTAGATGTTTCTCCCTCTGTCTCCCCTGATGGTAGCCAAATCGCCTTTTGTTCAGATCGTGGTGGTAGCCCACAGATTTATGTAATGAACTCAGACGGTGGTAATATTCACCGAATCAGTTTTACCGGCAGCAGTTATTGCACCTCGCCAACCTGGTCTCCCAAAGGAGATAAGATTGCTTTCGTCTGTCGTGATCAAGGATTTCATATTTTTGTGAGCGATACTTCAGGCGGCCAAGCAGTGCGTCTTACCTATGCCGGCAATAACGAGGATCCTTCCTGGGCGCCCGATGGTCGTGCTCTTGCCTTTAGCTCTAACCTAGGGAAAGGCGGTGCTCGTAGTATCGTGATTTATTCTTTGCTTAGTGGTAGCGCAAAGCAGATTACGTTTACGAAGTCGGAGGATGCTATGCCTGCATGGGGTCCTTCTCTCTAAAGGCTTGGCAATTTCGGGTTCATACTTCGTCAGACGTCGCGAGTTTTAAAATATGGGGATACGGAGTTAAGGGGGCGATAATGGCCATCACTAGCGGTGCCGGAAGCCGCTTGAGGGCTTCCGATTGATGCTGAGTTTTATACACAAGTCCATTTGCGTTACTTTGGAACAGCTCGCGTAAGTGCCATCGGTGAAAAAAATGCCGCGGGCGCTATGGACCGCGTATATGGACCCGCCGTGGATGTCAAAGACTAAATACTGGTGGGAAGGTGAGGATGCGTGCGTATATGCGGCTTCTAAATGGAGATTTATATTCTCCGAGCCATGATAGAATTTGCACTTTCTC
>JADZAE010000016.1 GCA_020852715.1 Deltaproteobacteria bacterium | reverse complement strand
TACCGGCAGGCCAGGAAATGGTTATGCCCGGCGACAACGTAGCGGTGACAGTGGAGCTGATTCAGCCGATCGCTATGGATAAAGAACTGCGTTTTGCTATCCGTGAAGGTGGCCGAACTGTTGGGGCCGGTGTCGTTACTGAGATTATCAAATAAGCTAGTTAATAGTTAGCTTTTCTTTAAAATAACAAGCGGCAAATGGTTAAAACCTTCTGCCGCTTGAAGTTTAATCGATCCTGGTTTTAAGTGAAAACCGGATGGTTCAATAAATATTATTTGTTGAATGGTTGAATTTCCTGCTCAATTTGAATATGTTGTTGCGGCTCGGAAGCAATTTATTGTTTTTGGGAGGCTGAAAATAAATACGCCCGTAGCTCAATTGGTAGAGTAGCGGACTCCAAATCCGTTGGTTGGGGGTTCAAGTCCCTCCGGGCGTGCCAGTAGTTTGATCAGAGTTTTTTGTATAATTAATAATGTAACGGAGATAATTTGTGGCGAAGTCAACAGCGGAAGTTGCAACTAAAGGACAAGGCTTCAATACGTTTCTTTCCGAGTCGGTAGTGGAGTTAAAGAAAGTTCACTTTCCGACGCGTAAGGAGACAATTCAATCTACGCTTGGTGTGTTATGGTTGATTGTCATATTTGCTTTCATTTTAGGCCTTACTGATTGGGTCATTGGTAGGGTTATTCAAATGGTAATGAGCTATAATAGCTAATGCTGAAGTAAAAATTAATAATGGTTGATTGTATGTTTGATGAAGAAGATTTAACAAACAGCGAAGAGCAGGGAACAGCAAGCCCTGAGAGCGTAGCGACGGAATCAGTAGCTGCTGAGGCGACACCGATAGAAGATACAGTCGGGTGCAAAAAACAGGTATTGATGGAATTGGATCCGGAGAGAGCCAAATTGCCGTGGTATGCGCTGCATACTTATTCCGGCTTTGAGCAGCGCGTTAAAATGAGTTTAGAAGAGCGTGTTCGCAATAATAATCTAACTGCTAAGTTTGGAAATATTATTGTTCCTCAGGAAAGCGTTGAGGAGTTGGTTCGTGGTAAAAAAAGGACCTCATCAAGAAAGATTTATCCGGGATACATCATGGTGCAGATGCACTTGGATGATGATACGTGGCATTTAGTGAACGGAACTCCCAAGGTTACCGGGTTTATTGGGGACTCATGTAATCCGTTACCGCTGACTGAGCAGGAAGTTAAAGACCTCATAGGTCACATTGAAGGGGGAAGCGCTAAGCCTCGCGCCCGCATTACTTTTGAGGAAGGTGACCAGGTTAAAGTTATCGATGGCCCATTTACTGATTTTAATGCTGTGGTCGAGGAGGTTAAACCGGATAAAGGCAAAGTTAAGGTGCTCATTAGTATCTTTGGCCGCTCTACGCCGGTTGAGCTGGATTTTGTTCAGGTGGAGAAACTCTAGGGGTAATAGGGAAAATTTGAGTTTATTTTGATAATTTGCTAGTAGCTGGCGCCCGGACGCCAGAAGAGTTTTTAATTAAGTAATATATTGTATAGATCGAGATATTTATGGCTAAACCAACAAAAAAAGTAACAGGAATGATAAAGCTGCAGATTCCTGCGGGGCAAGCAAATCCGTCGCCACCCGTAGGTCCGGCATTAGGCCAACATGGTGTTAATATCATGGAATTCTGCAAAACATTTAATGCCCGCACACAGGCCCAGGCTGGAACTATTCTTCCGGTTATTATCACAGTGTATGCGGATAGAAGCTTTACTTTTATAATCAAGAGCCCACCGGCATCATTCTTGATCAAGAAATACGCTAAGGTGGAAAAGGGATCCGGCGAGCCTAATAAGAACAAAGTAGGTGAGCTCGGCCATGCAGAGCTTGAGGAAATTGCCAAGATTAAAATGGAAGACCTCAATGCTTATGATATGGAGCAGGCTAAGAAAATAATAGCCGGCTCTGCTAGAAGTATGGGCATTAAAACGCCGTATTTTGCCTAAAAGATCGGTAGAAAATTCATTACTTAGCTTGATATAGATAAACATCTGTGTTAGGCGTTAGCGCCCTTTTAGCGAGGGGGCTAACTATATGATTTTTTTGAAGTAGCTAAATAACGACCCCGGTGTTTAGCTTTGATATTGAAATACGGGGGAGCTAGAGAGAAAAAATGGCACATCATAGTAAGAGACTTCTTCAAGGAAGGAGTTTAGTCGACCGTGACAAATTATACAGCCTCGACGAGGCAGTAGAAATTCTATGTAAATCACCGCGTGCAAAGTTCGACGAGACAGTTGAATTGGCAATGCGTTTAGGCGTGGATCCAAGAAAAGCTGAAGAGAATGTACGTGGAACGGTTTCTTTGCCGCACGGCACAGGAAAGGTGATCCGCGTGGTTGTTTTCTGTAAGCCGGAAAAAGCCGAAGAAGCCAAAAAAGCCGGTGCTGATTTTGTTGGTGGCGACGATATTGTTAATCAGATCCAGGGTGGTTGGATGGATTTTGATGCTGCGGTTGCTACTCCTGACATGATGGGACAGGTTGGTAAAATCGGAAAGCTTCTTGGCCCACGTGGCTTGATGCCTAATCCTAAGGTGGGAACGGTTACATTAGATATTGGCAAAGCGGTGGAAGCGATTAAGAGCGGACGTGTTGAATACCGCGTAGAGAAGGCGGGCATAGTTCATGTCGGTGCCGGTAAGTTGTCTTTTGGACCGGAGAAGATCAAAGAGAACCTTTCTACTTTTATCGATGCTATTGTTAAGGCTAAGCCAAAAACATCGAAAGGTGTCTATCTGAAAACAATAAATGTTTCTTCGACTATGGGCCCGGGCATTAAGGTTGATGCCGTTCCATATCGTAGTGTGTGAGAATAATTTAAAACAAAATTTGGCGGATTTTTTATGTCATCTGTTGCATTAGCACAAAAAGAACAATCGGTGCAGGAATTGAATCAGAACTTCACCGGAGCACAGGCGAGCTTTCTGGTTAATTACCAAGGTTGCACATGTGCAGACATTACAGGACTGCGTCGCAAGCTTAAACCCATTGGGGCGGATGTTGCTGTAATTAAGAACACGCTTGCTTGTCGTGCGATAAGCGGTACTTCTATGGAGAAGATGCAGGACATGTTGGCCGGACCAACAGCTGTAATCTGGGCAAAGAAAGATATTGTTACTCCGGCCAAAGTGTTGAAAGAGTTTGGAAAGGATAGAGATTATTTCAAGATTAAGGGAGGCTTTGTTGATGGTCAAGTAGTCGATGGATCAGCGGTAGCGGCTTTGGCAGAACTGCCAAGCAAAGAGCAGTTATTGTCAACTTTACTTGCTCTAATCAATGCCCCTGCTACTCGTTTACTGCAGACGATCAACGCTCCTGCTCAGCAGCTCGTTAGTTTGTTGGATGCATGGCGAGCAAAAATCGAAGGGAAGTAAGAGCTACTAAATTAGTAAAAATACAGGCTGATATAGCCTTTTAATTAACAATGAATGAGGAGACGAAATGAGCGAGCTAAACATTGAACAAGTAAAAGATTACATTAAGGCCATGACCTTGATGGATGCTGCCAAGCTTGTGAAGGACCTTGAGGAAGAGTTGGGCGTGAGTGCTGCTGCTCCTGTAGCCGTTGCTGCAGTAGCTGGTGCTGCCGCTGCTCCTGCTGAAGAGAAGACAGAGTTTGATGTTATCTTAGCCTCTGTTACCGGTGACAAGATTAAAGTGATTAAGGTCGTTCGCGAACTGACTTCACTCGGTCTGAAGGAAGCTAAGGAACTAGTTGAGGGAGCTCCAAAGCCAGTTAAGCAAGCTGTAAGCAAAGCCGAAGCTGATGATATGAAGAAGAAGCTTGAGGAGGCTGGCGCTAAAGTTGAGGTTAAGTAACCTTAACAGTGCTGTTATCAGCCGAACCGGCTGGATTTGCGCTATGCCCAGGTTTTAATCCGGGCAAAACGGTCAGTAAACCAGTCGGAAAACTATTTTAATTGCTTAACTTGGTAGAAAGTAATACCCAAATCGGACATTTGCATAGTTTACACATAAATTTATTATGGCCTTGCGTAGCGGATATTTCCGGTGTCGCTGTGCCAGTTGTTAGTAACGTCCTCGTACTCTGTGCTGGGTAGCTACATGATATTTCAATACTCTTAATACTTTGGGAGTATTGGGCTCTGAATAGTTTAATAGCTTTTGGGCTGAATATCGCACGATGAAGTTTTCTGGTCTTTATTGTTAACCTATAGATAATCGAAGGGTTCCACCAGTATGGGAAGTAAAATTACTAACCGCCTCCGAATCAGACGTGATTATTCAAAATTTGAGAAAGTTCAGGAGATACCTAATCTCATAAACATCCAATGGAATTCCTATCAGCGCCTGCTGCAGGCTGATGTTAAGGCCGACCAGCGGGAGGACATGGGATTACAGGCGGTATTTAAGTCGGTGTTCCCCATCCGTGATTACAATGACACAGCTTCTTTAGAGTTCGTCTCTTATGATATCGGCGAACCTAAGTATGACGAGCTTGAATGTCATGAACGCGGCATGACCTGGGCGGCCCCTGTAAAAGTAACTATTCAACTGGTACTATGGGATAATGCCTCGGATGGTTCACGTCAAATACGCGACATTAAAGAGCAAGAAGTGTATTTTGGCGAAATTCCATTGATGACACGCTTTGGCACCTTCATGGTTAATGGTACTGAGCGGGTTATTGTCAGCCAGCTGCACCGTTCACCCGGCGTATTTTTTGATCATGATCGCGGCAAAACCCATGCCTCCGGAAAGCTATTGTATAATGCCCGCGTGATTCCTTATCGTGGTTCTTGGTTGGATTTCGAGTTCGATATCAAAGACATGTTGCACGTGCGGATAGATCGCCGCCGAAAACAGCATGCGACGATTCTGTTGCGTGCTCTTGGTATGAGCAGCGAGCAGATTATATCAACTTTCTATAAGACTGACTCTTACACTATTCAATCCGATAGCCGTTTGATCAAGGAGTTTAAGCCTGATCAGTTGGAAGGTCAGAAGGTATTTAATGATATTGTTGTGCGCGGTGGAAAAGTTTTGGCCAAGGCGGGCCAGAAGTTCAATCGTGCTATTGTCCGCCGTATTGCTGAAGGTGGAGTTTCGACAATCGAAGTTGACCCAACGAGCGCGGGAGCATTCGTTTCTGCAAAGACTGTTGTGCTAGCTCGCGAAGACGTTCAGAATCCTAATACTAATCGTGTAGTTATCAAAAAAGATACAGTCCTTGTGGGCTGGGAAGAGCTGAGCAAGGCGCTACCTGATTCCTTTAAGTCTTTACCGGAAGAATCACTGAGAGAAGTATTTAGCAAGCTGGATGTGATTATAGCTGCCGGCGAGACTTTTGCTCCGGAAACGTATGATAGCAAGGGTCGGGTTAAGCAAGAAGGAACTCTATACCGGCTGAAGAGCTTAGGTATCAAGGATTTTGAAGTTCTTTATACGCGTGAAAATCACATTGGCGAGTCGTTATTGCGAACTCTGGTTAGTGACGGTTTGGAGCCCGAGCGCAGTGATTTAACTGCTCATTATGTTGGCCGTCCGACCAAAAATGCCATGATTGAGATTTATAAGCGCTTACGCCCGGGAGATCCTCCCCGCTTAGAAACAGCAGAGCTGAATTTTCACAACCTGTTCTTCAATCCTGAGCGCTATGACTTGTCGGCGGTAGGTCGCTTGAAGATGAATTTCAAGTTGCACAATGCTGATCGTTACAGCCTGAATAAGAAGGTCGGGAAGAAGAAAGATAGCGTGTCAGGGTCGGAGTTTACCGAAGGCGGAACTTTAACCAAGCACGATATCGTTGAAGCGATACGTTATTTGTTGGAGCTCAGAGCTTCTAGTGATCCACTGAAATACTCAATTGACGATATTGATCACTTAGGTAATCGCCGTGTGCGTTCAGTAGGTGAGTTGGTGGAAAATCAATATCGTATCGGCCTTGTCCGTATGGAGCGGGCGATTAAAGAGCGCATGAGTATTCAGGACATTGAAACTTTGATGCCGCAGGATTTGATTAACTATAAGCCGGTTTCTGCTGTGCTTAAGGAGTTCTTTGGCTCATCGCAGCTTAGTCAGTTCATGGATCAGACTAATCCGCTAAGTGAAATTACTCATAAGCGCCGTTTGAGTGCCCTAGGACCCGGCGGTTTAACTAGGGAGCGCGCCGGCTTTGAAGTGCGCGACGTGCATCCTACTCACTACGGCCGCGTTTGTCCGATTGAGACTCCGGAAGGACCAAATATCGGACTGATATCTTCTTTGGCTACTTTTGCCCGGGTGAATGATTACGGCTTTGTGGAGTCTCCGTACCGCATGGTTGATCGCGGCAAAGTTACGAAGAAGGTGGTTTATCTCTCGGCGATGGAAGAGGCTCATGAGACTATTGCTCAGGCCAGTACCAAAGTTGAGAACAACGTGATTATGGAGGATATTGTTACATCCCGTAGGAACAATGAATCTGTGCTCGTGCGGCGTGATGAAGTTACGTTGATGGATATTAGTCCCAGCCAGCTGGTTTCTGTGGCTGCTTCTTTGATTCCATTTTTAGAGAACGACGATGCTAACCGCGCGCTGATGGGTTCAAACATGCAACGCCAGGCTGTGCCTTTATTACGCACAGCATCGCCGTTGGTAGGAACAGGCATTGAGGCTGTCGTTGCCCGCGATTCCGGTGCAACTATTGTTGCGCGACGTACGGGCGTCGTTGACTCGGTAGACGCCACAAGAATTGTGGTTAAAGCGACTGAATTAGGTGCCGATCCTTTAGACACCGGCGTCGATATTTACAAGTTGGTAAAGTATCAGCGTTCGAATCAGAACACCTGTATTAACCAAAGGCCGATAGTTACTCCGGGCGATGTAGTGTTAGCGGGAGAGGTTATTGCCGATGGTCAGGCTACGGAAATGGGCGAATTAGCTTTGGGTCGTAACGTGCTTGTGGCTTTCATGCCTTGGGGCGGTTATAACTTCGAAGATTCGATTCTAATTTCTGAGCGCATTGTTCAGGATGACGTGTTTACTTCCATTCACATTGAGGAGTTTGAGTGTATTGCTCGCGATACCAAGCTGGGTAACGAAGAAATCACTCGTGATATTCCCAATGTTGGCGAAGAAGCCCTAAAGAATCTTGACGAGTCCGGCATCATCCGTATCGGAGCCGAAGTTGTTCCGGGTGACATCTTAGTCGGTAAAATTACGCCCAAGAGCGAAACACAGCTTTCCCCCGAAGAGAAATTGCTTCGTGCTATTTTCGGTGAGAAAGCCGGTGAGGTTCGTGATACTTCTATGCGCTTATCACCTGGTGTTCAGGGAACGATTATCGGTGCGCATGTTTTCTCCAGGAAGGGGACTTCTAAGGATGATCGTATGCTTTCCATTGAGGAGGCTGAGATATCTAAGCTCGAGCAGGATCAGCGTTATGAGATTCGCGTGCTGAGAGATTCGGCGATTAAACAGTTGGTCCATTTGTTAAATAACAAAGAGACGACAGCGCGCCTTGTCGATGAAGGCCGCAAACAGCTGATTGCCAAAGGCACACCGATTAACGAAGAGTTGTTGCGTTCCGTACCTTTTGAGTATCTGCGCGACATTCAAATTGGCAATGAGAAGGTGGAAGAAGAAGTTAACCGCATTGTAGTGGGCACAGGCCAGTTAATAAATAACAAACGTGCCGCTATTTCGGAGAAGATTAAGCGTCTGAAGAAAGGCGATGAGTTGCCACCGGGCGTTATTAAAATGGTTAAGGTCTTTGTTGCGGTTAAACGACGCTTGGCTGTCGGTGATAAGATGGCCGGACGCCACGGAAACAAGGGTGTGCTTTCCCGTGTCTTGCCGGTAGAAGACATGCCTTATCTGCCTGATGGGACGCCTGTTGATATGGTTCTTAATCCGCTTGGCGTGCCTAGTCGTATGAATGTTGGTCAAATCCTGGAGACACATTTGGGATGGGCTTGCTTTGAGATCGGCCGCAAATTGCGTGAGATAGTAGATAACGTTTGTGATAGCGCCATTGCTATCAGAAAACAGTTTGTCGAGGGTCAATCCAATACTGCACTGACAGCCGCTGCGGACAAAGCCAGACATTATTTGGGGCAGGCAATTAACACGGAAAAGATGCGCTCTTTTATAAGTGGTTTGAGTGACATTGAAGTCTTAGAACTGGCACAGAAGCAGAAAAACGGAGTTTGCATGGCGACCCCGGTATTTGAGGGTGCGCGTGAAGAGGAAATCCGTCGCTTGTTAGAATTAGCGGGATTACCAACTGCCGGTCAGACTACCTTATATGATGGTCGCACGGGAGAGGCTTTTGCTGAACCGGTTACGGTAGGTGTGATGTATATGCTTAAGCTGCACCACTTGGTTGATGAGAAGATTCATGCTCGCTCTATCGGACCGTACTCCTTAGTTACGCAGCAGCCGCTTGGTGGTAAGGCGCAGTTCGGTGGTCAAAGACTGGGAGAAATGGAAGTCTGGGCGATGGAAGCTTATGGAGCTGCCTATGCCCTACAAGAGTTCCTCACTGTTAAGTCTGATGACGTGACCGGACGCACTAGGATGTATGAGGCTATAGTCAAAGGAGAGAATATTCTCGAGCCGGGGCTACCTGAGTCATTTAACGTGATGTGTAAAGAGTTGATGGCTTTAAGTTTGAATGTGGTGCTCGTGGAAAAAGAGTCTCCTGATGGACCGGAGATTATAGTGGATGGCACGACAATGAAGCAGGCTCAGTTACCTGAGCTTCCGACTTTGGCTTCATTGAGTAAGCAGTTGCAATAAAGTTTTGTAGGCAGAAAACAAGAAAAAGGAACAAATCCCATGGATGATATCTTTAGCTTATTTGAGAAGCCAAAGAACCCCTCAGATGTTGTGGCAATGCGCATATCTATTGCTAGCCCGGAGCAAATTCGCTCTTGGTCCTATGGACAGGTGAAAAAGCCGGAGACAATTAATTATCGCACATTTAAGCCTGAACGCGATGGCTTGTTTTGTGGTAAGATTTTTGGCCCAGTCCGTGATTATGAGTGTATTTGCGGCAAGTATAAAAGAATGCGCCACCGTGGAGTTGTTTGCGAAAAATGCGGGGTGGAGGTTACGACCTCCAAAGTCCGTCGTGAGCGCATGGGGCATATTGAATTAGCTGCTCCCGTTGCTCACATCTGGTTCTTGAAAAGCCTACCTAGTCGTATTGGCAATATGCTTGATCTATCACTCCGGGACTTAGAGAAGGTCTTGTATTTTGAGGCTTATATTGTTGTTGATCCTGGGAAAACCGATCTTGCTGCTAACCAGCTGCTTACCGAGCGCGAATATCGTGATGCCTTAGAAAAATACGGCACAGCGTTTCGCGCAGGAATTGGCGCTGAGTCGGTTAAGGAATTGTTAAGTAAGATAGATGTCAAGGCGCTGTCTGTGCAGTTGATTCGCGAACTGCAAGAAACATCCAGTGACGCCAAGCGGAAAAAAATCAGTAAGCGCTTAAAAGTTGTTTATTCGATCATGGATTCGGGAAATAAGGCAGAGTGGATGATATTGGATTGTATCCCTGTGCTGCCGCCTGACTTACGTCCTTTAGTCCCGCTCGATGGTGGGCGCTTTGCTACCTCTGATTTGAATGATCTTTATCGGCGCGTAATCAATAGAAATAACCGTTTAAAGAAGCTTTTAGAACTCAATGCTCCGGATATTATTATCCGTAACGAAAAGCGCATGTTACAGGAGTCTGTTGACGCGCTTTTCGATAATGGTCGTCGTGGCCGTGTTATTCAAGGCGCAAACAAGAGACCGCTGAAATCTTTAAGTGATATGCTTAAAGGTAAAACCGGTCGTTTCCGTCAGAACTTGCTCGGTAAACGTGTTGATTACTCCGGCCGTTCGGTAATCGTTGTCGGTCCTGATTTGCGCTTACACCAGTGCGGATTGCCGAAGAAGATGGCTTTGGAGTTATTTAAACCATTTATCTACAATAAGCTGGAAGAGAAAGGCTTTGTTACTACGATAAAGAGCGCTAAGAAAATGGTCGAAAGCGAGAAGCCTATTGTCTGGGATATTCTCGCTGAGGTGATTCTTGAGCACCCGGTAATGTTAAACCGTGCTCCGACGCTGCACCGCTTAGGTATTCAGGCGTTTGAACCGATACTGATTGAAGGAAAAGCTATTCGTCTGCACCCGTTGGTTTGTACGGCATTCAACGCTGACTTTGATGGCGATCAAATGGCCGTGCATGTGCCGTTGTCTGTCGAAGCTCAAGTTGAGACGCGCGTGTTGATGATGTCAACCAATAACATTCTAAGTCCTGCTCATGGCAAGCCGGTGATTGTCCCAACTCAAGATATCGTTTTGGGTATTTACTATCTAACCCGCGAAAGACCTTTTGCTAAAGGTGAGGGGAAAGTTTTCGCTAACCGCCAAGAGATACTTATGGCCTTGGAGGAAAAGGCTGTAGATATTCAAGCGCGGGTGAAAGTGCGTATTGCCGGTAAGCTTTATGAAACGACTCCCGGACGGACATTGTTATATGATGTACTTCCGGAAGGACTCGCGTTTGATGCGGCCAACAAGGTCTTCAATAAAAAAGAGATTGGAAAACTCGTTGACTATGCTTTCCGCGAGTGCGGCAATAAAGCAACAGTTTTACTTGCCGATCGGCTAAAAGACCTGGGGTATAAGTATGCGACTTTAGCAGGTATTTCTATCGCTATGGTCAACATGCATATTCCGGAGAGTAAGTATAAGTTACTACAAGAAGCTGAAGAGCGTATTAACCAGGTAGAAAACCAATATCAAGAAGGTTTGATCACTGCCGGTGAGCGCTACAATAAGGTCGTAGATATCTGGGCCGATATCGGTGATCGTGTGGCCAGAGACATGATGACAGGTATTTCTACGCAAACCTTCAGTAAGGATGGGCAGTCCTATGTTGGACCAAGCTTTAACCCTATTTTTATGATGGCCGATTCCGGCGCACGTGGTTCGAATCAGCAGATTCGTCAGCTTGCCGGTATGCGTGGTTTGATGGCTAAACCGGATGGTTCAATTATTGAAACACCGATTAAAGCGAATTTTCGTGAAGGCTTAAATGTTGCTGAATACTTCATTTCGACTCACGGTGCGCGCAAGGGTCTGGCCGATACTGCGCTAAAGACAGCTAACTCCGGTTATTTGACTCGACGCTTAGTTGACGTTGCTCAAGACTGCGTAATTACTGGTCGCAATTGCGGAACTCTTAACGGTATTGAGGTAACTGCACTTACTGAGGGTGGTGAAGAAATCGAGCATTTGGAAGATCGCATTCTGGGCCGTGTCGCCTTGGATGATATTTACGATCCTGTAACCAATGACGTTATTGTTAAGGCTAATGCTGAGATCGACGAAGATGCTGCGCAGAAAATTGCTGATGCCGGCATTGATTCGGTGATGATTCGTTCGGCTTTAACTTGCGAGATGCGCCACGGTGTTTGTGCCCTTTGCTATGGTCGTGATTTGGCGCGCGGGCATATTGTTAATTTTGGTGAGGCTGTTGGTGTTATTGCTGCCCAGTCTATCGGTGAGCCGGGAACGCAGCTGACGATGAGAACTTTCCACGTTGGTGGAACGGCTACCGGACGAGCCGAGCAGACGACATTAGTCGCTCGCTATGCCGGTGGTATCCGCTATGAAGATGCCAATATCGTGGAATCCCCTCGTGGTTTAGTTGTTATGGGCCGTAAGGGTGAAATCATTATTGTTGATACTAAGGATGGCCGTGAAAGAGAGCGTCGCCCATTGGTTTATGGCGCAGTGGTTAAGTTTAAAGATGGAGAACAGATTAAGAATGGGGATTTGCTCGCCGAGTGGGATCCGTTCTCTATTCCAATTTTAACTGAGCGCGGTGGTATTGTTGAATGGCGCGATATCAACGAACACACAATTGAAGAGCGCACTGATGAGCGCACCGGTTTTGCGGAAAGGCAAATCAAAGAAGCTCGCGATCGTTCGCTCGATTTGCGTCCGGCTGTATTGGTTAAAGGTGACAGCGGGGAAGAGCACACCTTTTATCTGCCGGTAGGCATGAAAGTTGTGGTTGACAATGGTGAGCGTGTTTTTCCGGGATCAATTTTAGCCAAGCGCGAGCGTGAAACAACCAAGACTAAAGATATTACCGGTGGTCTACCACGCGTAGCTGAGTTGTTTGAAGCGCGTAAGCCTAAGCAGCCTGCTGACATCAGCGATATTGACGGTGTAGTAAGTTTTGGTGAAGATTCTCGTGGTAAACGCCGCGTGATCATAACTCCGGAAGTGGGTGAATCTATCGAGTATTTAATCTCCAAGACAAAGCACATGTTAGTGCATGAGGGAGATAGAGTTCGTGCCGGTGAATCATTAACTTCCGGTGCAGTAAATCCTCATGATATCCTGAAGATTCAGGGTTTACATGCTTTGGTTCGTTACTTAGTGAACGAAGCGCAAGAAGTATATCGTCTCCAGGGCGTGCCCATCGATGACAAGCACATTGAAGTTATCGTGCGTCAGATGTTGAGCAAGGTGCATATTGTTGATCCGGGCACAACAAGGTTTATTTCCGGTGAGACAGTTGATCGCTTTGTCTTCAGCACAGAAAATGAAAGGGTAATTGCTGATGGTGGCGAACCGGCTACTTATGAGCCTGTGCTTTTGGGAATTACTAAAGCGTCATTGGCTACCGAGAGCTTTATTTCGGCAGCAAGTTTCCAAGAGACTACGAAAGTGCTTACGGAAGCAGCCCTTAGTTCGCGCACTGACAGTTTACACGGCCTAAAAGAAAATGTAATTATGGGTCGCCTAATTCCGGCGGGCACAGGCTTTATTAAGCGCGATAGGAAGGATCAGAGTTTCATTGTTGATGGAGCTGAGGAACTAGAAAAGAAGAGAGAATCGATTGTAGTTCCTTCTTCTGCTATCGCTATGGGGGGATCAGTAGCCCTAGGCTCTATTTTTGGTGAGCGCCTATAATTTTGTAACCGTTCACGCTTTTGGCCGACTACTTTATCAGACATCGTGGGTCGAGAGCCGCTTTAGGGCTTCCGATTGGTGCTCGCCACTCGTCTTTAATAAGGAATAAACTGCTCGCTAGCTTGCAGTTTATTCTTTATTATTGTTAGGCGCCAAATGTGCTTCTAATGTCGCACCGCGCCTCGTATTCAGCTCAAAATCGCGACGGTTACAGGTTATTTAAAAGTATAAATTTTTATTTTTTGATATTTTATAAGTAGCTGTTTTCTCGCGTATTAATAAGTCGTGAACGGATACATAATTTTATCCCCAAGACTAAAAAAAGGGGGAAACCCAAAGTAGATAATGAAATATCTACTTTGGGTTTCCCCCTTTTTTTAGATGGCTACCTAAAGAGAATGACTGAGTTTTTTAGGTTTAATAAAACGGCTACTGCCGTTTTTAGGAAAAACTACTTTTTTATATACGACATAACAAAAAAAGCTTTTCTAGTATTTTTTTATATGCTATATAACTGCATGTAATAAATAATGCTAAGGTGTTTCAAGGGGTTATGATGGCTAAAAATAATTCAAAACCGATAGAAGAGCGAATCAGCGAGGTCTCCGATGCCATTACTAGCTGTTCATTGGCACCTGTACAGAGACAAACCTTGGAGTTTTTACGACAATATATAGCAGAGAAAGGATACGGACCAACGCTCAAAGATATTTGTGAATATATAGGTGTGCGCTCGCCGTCCACCGCATATTTTCATTTATCGAGACTGGAGGACAAAGGTTTTATTAAGCGTGGCGAGGATGGGTCTATTACACTGGTTGAACGCCAGGAGATACCTATTGCGCTTAGCAGCACGGCTGTTCCTTTGGTTGGGTTAATCGCGGCCGGTCATCCTATCGAAGCGATTGAAGATAGAACTGTTACTGTTGATATTCCACCGCAGTTTTTAAATGGTCGGGGAGAAATATATTGTTTGCAGGTCACAGGGGAATCAATGATTGACGCTCATATTATGGATGGTGATGTGATCGTTATTCGCCGCCAAGAGACGGCTGATGATGGGCAGATTGTTGTGGCATTGCTGGAGGATAATTCGGCAACAGTAAAAACATTTAGAAGGCTTAAGGGTGGAAAAGTTATGCTTGTCCCGCATAATCCTCAACATAAACCTATCACATTAGATCATGTTAATGTGCAAGGTGTTGTCGTCGGCTTAATGCGCGAGCTTAACTAATTCCATTGTTACAGGGTATTTAATAACCAACAATTAATGAAGGTAGTCTGATGAAAAAACAAAATACAAAAGCGAATGTTGAAGAACATTCACGCTACGATAAAGAAAAGGATAGCGCGTTAGAATCGGCTATTGCTGCCTTAGAAAAGAATTATGGCAAGGGCGCGATTATGCGTTTGGATAAAGATCAGAAGCCTGATCCCATTGCTGCCATTCCCACGGGTAGTATTGGCTTAGATATAGCATTGGGAATAGGTGGTGTGCCGCGCGGACGCATTGTAGAAATATATGGCCCGGAGTCTTCGGGTAAAACGACTTTAACCTTGCATTTAGCTGCGGAAACCCAAAGAGCGGGTGGAAGAGTAGTTTTTGTCGATGCTGAGCATGCATTGGATTTGAATTATGCTGCAAACTTGGGAGTCAATACAGAGGAGTTGTTAATTAGCCAACCGGATTCAGGGGAGCAAGGATTGGAGATAGCCGAAACATTAGTTCGCTCAGGTGCGGTAGATCTGGTGATAATTGACTCTGTGGCGGCACTAGTCCCTCAAGCCGAGCTTGATGGGGATATGGGAAATCAGCTGCCCGGATTACAGGCTCGCTTAATGAGTCAAGCCTTGCGTAAGCTTACGGCCTCTGTTTCTAAAACGAACACCACAGTTGTTTTCATTAATCAGATTCGCATGAAGATTGGTGTTATGTTCGGCTCTCCGGAGACAACAACCGGAGGTAACGCTTTGAAGTTCTATGCTTCAGTCCGTATGGATATTAGGCGAATTGCTTCAATCAAGGAGAACGAAAGCGTAATTGGAAATCGAACGCGCGTGAAAGTAGTAAAAAACAAAGTAGCTCCTCCCTTTAGAGAAGTTGAGTTTGATATTATTTACAATGAGGGGATCAGTCAGGTCGGAGAAATCTTGGATATAGGTATCTCTTATGGAATTATCGACAAAGCCGGCGCTTGGTTTGCTTTTAAAGGCGAGCGTATCGGTCAAGGACGTGAAAATGCCAAGAAGTTTCTAAAGGATAATCCGGAAATTAAAGATGAGATAAAGTCATTGATTTTCGATAGCGTTGGAATTGGCAATGTCGTCGCTGTGCCTGGCAATGATGGGGGCTTGCAGGTTGTTGAGGGAGGAATGGAATAAACGCTCTGATTATGATCTTATTTATTTGCTAAGAAAAAGTTGACAACGCAGGTAAGATACGGAAATCTCATAGAGAAATAGAGATCGACGCTAATCCACCTGCGTTGGCGATTTTCTCTGTCCTTTTAATAGCTTAGTTCATCTTATTGATTGCTAACTAGCTAAGTTTATTTTACTATTTAGTAATTCGGTTGTTTTGGCGAATAAGCAGTAGGTATTCAGCGTTAGATCGTACTGCGAACTAGCGTGTTGCTTTGAGACGTTAGTATTGGTTGCATGCTAAATTGCCTGTAGCCGAAATAGTAATTTGTCTATTTAAAAATAGGTGAGCAATGGAAAATTCTAATATGGTTGCCGGCTGTTTAACTAAGGCGGACTTAGTTGATGCGATTTACGAAACATTACCGATGGATAAGCATAAAGCTTCCCAGATTGTCGAAGACTGGATTGAGTTAATCAAAGAAGGTTTAGATCGTGACAATAAAGTAATGATTTCCGGGTTTGGTGTCTTTGAGGTTAAGAGCAAACATGCTCGCCCAGGCCGTAATCCGCAGACTGGAGACAGGATTACCTTAGATGCACGTAAGGTCGTTAAATTTAAACCGAGTCAGATTTTAAGAAGTCTTCTGAATAAAGACTTTGAACAAGAAGCCAAGGACGACGGTTTTTAAAAGCTTTGTTTAAATGCAAAGTTTTTCGTCGTCAGTTAAAGGCAGTTTAATAGGTGAGAAGGCGATGACCGAGGAAGGTCCACGTGAAAGGATTCTAGCAGCAGCTTTGGAGTTATTTGTTGAGAAGGGGTATTTCAATACAAATATACCGGATATCAGTAAGAAATCGCATTGTAGTGTCGGTTCAATTTATCATCACTTTGTAAATAAAGAAGAAATAGCTGATCAGCTTTATAAAGACGGTAGCGCTCTTTTTCGTAAAGCCCTATTGGAGGTCATTGATCCTGAGGGGCAGGTAAAAGACAACATCCGTGGTTTGATCATTGCTTTTCTTTATTTTGCGGAAAAGGAAAAGTTATTAGCCAAGTATTTGTGGCTTGCCCGCCATAGTGAGTTTCTAAGCCAAAAAGTTTATCGTCCAACTGTTATCGGATTAGATCCTTTGGGGCGTGTCTTAGCTAAGGTAATCAAGAAGGCTATCCGCTCCGGCGAAATCGCCAGTCTTAAAGCTGAAGTGATTTGGGTAATAATATTTGGTATTCCTGTAAGCTTTTTGCTCGATTGGTTGGATGGAAATACTAAAATCCTTCCCAGTGCAGTAGCAACGGCATTAGCCGATGCTTCTTGGTCAGCATTAAAATCAAGTGTGGCAAAAGTCTAACAATATGAAGAATTTTGCAAAAATTTTGATAATGCCGATATTCTCACTTTTCTTATTTTGCGCTTGTGGCAGTGATTTACCGCAAATGAACGATGATCAGGAAATTGAGAGAGCTTTAGATAAGGCCGAACAGGCAAAAAAAGATGCCGGGAAATATTTACACCAAGCCCGAGCTGAGCGCATGGAATCGGAAAAAATTTTAGCTGAAGCCAGGGGGCTTATGCAGCGAAAGATATCAGCTTGTGAGGAAGCAAAAAAAGCGGCGCTTAAAAAGAGAATTATTAAGAGTGCCTGCACTAAAGATACAACTGTCAATGACGCAGCTACGGGCGAGAATAAGTCTAGTAAGGGGAATCCCTCAGATCCACCTTATTCACCAAGTGATGCCCCTTTGTCTAAACAGCCAGTTAAATAATTTCGGCATGTGATCGTAAATAATCCCTATATAAATTTAATAGATCGCTTTCCTGGCCATATATTAAACCCGTCTTCTCTGTTCGAAGCCAAAGCGTTTGTTCAGCAAATTACAGCTAGAGGTAAGAAACTAGCCGTGGAATTAGGTTCCGGTGCCGGGAATTTTCTGGTTGGCCTTGCTCAGCGCCAAATCGAAGATAACTATTTAGGAATAGAACTGCGCTATAAACGTTGCTTTCGTACTTTGCAGAAAGCCCAAATACATGGTGTAAATAATATTTATGTTCTGCGTTATAATTGCACGCTTATCGGTGAGTTGTTTGCTCCGACGTCGGTTCGTGCTTTTTATCTCAATTTTCCCGATCCTTGGGAAAAGAGACGACAGAAAAAGAACCGAATATTCTCAGCGGCTTTCTTGCAGAGTATTGCTTGTTGTTTAGAAATAAATGGTCATTTGCAAATTAAAACCGATCATCGTGAATATTTTGAACAGATACTTGATATCATCGAAAGCGATAAGCGGCTAAAAATAAGAGAATTATCTTTTGATCTATATAACTCCTTATATCTGGAGAATAATATTCGCACTGAATTTGAGGGGATGTATCGTAATGAAGGGGCGGCGGTAAACTATTTAGTTGCTGAAAGAATGCCTGACTAGCCGGTTATCAAAAATCAGAGTTGTCGATATAATTTATTAAGCAAAGACTCTATCGCTTCATGAGGATTATCGTTAAGCGTTAGTAGACTGTGTAGAACTAACTCGCGAACGAATTTTGGTGAGACTGTTGATAGATTAATATCGACGTTTTGTTCTTCTAACGTTTTGGTCAATAAGCATAGACGCTCGCTGAGTGAAGCAACAAGTTTACTGAGCGTATCGATTTCTTTGGCGGCGTTAGTGACTTTTTTATGCCTCATTTTGTTATGAAAAGCGACTTCTACCACGCGTTTAAGTGCGTCTTCAGCTATGGGCAAAACCAAAACACCATTAGCGCCGGCATGGATAAACTCCATAACCTTTTCTTTGCTCGGCCTTTTACAAAGGGGAATAAAAACACATCTTTCCAAATGATGATCTTTAGTCATCGTGGCAATAAAAGTTTTTTGTGTGTTTTCGCTCAACCCGGCGCCAACGAAACACAGATCGTAAGGTTCGCTTAGTAATAACTCTTGTCCTTCGGCTACAGAATTTGCTTCATAGACATCGGAGGTAAAACCAATAGAAAGGATAGCCTCCATAAGAAGTTTGCGTTGATTGATGTTGGACTCAACAATCATTATCCGTGGTTCGTGATGAGTCTCTGGAGAAATCTTCATTGGAGAAACCTGCAGCTATTTTACAAATACTATACATCCCAGGATTCAATCCGGTTAATACCTTGACGACTGTAAATGGTTTTAAAGATCGATAACTGCCGCTATAAACGATGGTGAAGACCATACTGACTTCAGAAGTTTCATTGCTTAGTAATTGGATTTTACTAAGCGTGGAAAGAGTGTCTGAAGAATAAGGCTTCCCATCCTGAACTTCAACCTTTCCTAATTCCACAACAAAAGCATTAATTATTTGTTGCGAACAGTCGGTAAAATTTGAACCATTACAACTAAAATCAGGTACAAACCTGGTGATAATACTATCGGACAAATTATTACTAAACTTAACACAGAATGACTGTTCTAGCGTCTGTTCTTGAATAGATTTAGTGCGTAGATCTATTTGATATCCATCAATAATTTTTAAATCAGGAGGTAAGAGCCCATTAAGTAAAGGTATTAGATCATACTCTGAGACGGGGTAAGTAAGCCAAAGATCAACAAATTCCGCTTTGCTCTCTACCCCTAGCGGCAAAGGCCAGCCATAAGAAATTCGCGCCTGTGGATGAAAACCGTTACTATAAGCAACAGGTAAACTCGCCCGTCTGATGGCTCTATTCATGATGCCCACTGTTTCCAAGTGACCAATCATGCGCAAGACTCCGCTTTTTTGATATTGAAGCCTGATTCTGCAAACCGGGGCAATAGGGCTGCGCTTTTGGTGCTTTGGCATGTCCGGTAGCGCAGTGCTTTTTTTAGACGTGATCTTGAAAAGTTCACGATTACAAACGCCACAATTGCTGCAAGCATCGTTTAGACAACTGCTTGTCGATGCGGCCTGCAAGGATTTTTCGTATTCTTCAAGCAAGAACGCAGGGGAGATACGCGTATCAATAAAATCCCAAGGCAGAGCGTGTTCAACAGCGCGTGCAGATAAATAAGTTGAGGGATCGATACCTTCTTCATCTAAGCTCTTATTCCATAGGTCAACCTGGAAATGTTCAGGCCAAGCATCAAGACGTGCTCCCAGCCGGTAGGCTCGTAACAAAACGTTAGCCAAACGCTGATTACCGCGGGAAAATAATCCTTCAATCATCGAAGAGAGAGGATCGTGAAAGCGATACTTGATGCGCAGTGGTCTAAGTAAATCCTTAAGTAAGGATTGTCGCCTGATGGTTTCTGTCAAGGAGATTTGTTCAGCCCACTGAAATGGCGTATGTGGTTTAGGAACAAAGGTAGAAACACTAACTGTTATATTTTTGCCTTTAGCTGCAGGTAAAAAGCGAATTTGTCTGGCCAGTGAAGCAATAGCAACAATATCATCATCTGTTTCCGTGGGTAATCCAATCATAAAATAGAGCTTGATCGCTTTCCAGCCATTACCTAATACAGTGCTGACTGCTTCCAATATTTGCTCATCGCTGATTTGTTTATTGATCACATTACGTAAACGCTGAGATCCTGCCTCCGGGGCAATAGTAAAAGCACTACGTTTTACACGAGCAATTTGCTTAAGCATATCCGTCGATAAAGCGTCGACGCGCGTTGATGGTAAGGCTACCGATACCATGTTGTCGGCGGAAAATTCATCCATTAAGGTCGAAATGATTGGTATGATCTGGGAATGATCACTGGAACTTAAACTAAGCAAGCTAATTTCATCAAAACCACTATTCTGATAAGCAGTCTTTGCTGTCGTCAAAACTTGTTCAATTGGTCTTTCACGTAGCGGACGGTAAAGAAAGCCCGCCTGGCAAAAACGGCAAGCGCGCAAACAGCCGCGCATGATTTCTAGGCTTAAACGGTTATGAACTGTGTTAATATTTGGCACCAGCGGAGCTGAAGGTAATGGCGGTAATTCCTTGGCGATTTGCCTTTGGATAGGTTTCCTTGAGGCCCCCGGGCAATCTATCGAGGGTACATATAGCCCAGGTAATGTGCTTAGGTAGTCTAATAATTGTTGGCGGGTTAAATTAGTGGAATTCTTTTTAAAACTTATAAGCTGCTTAACGATCTCACTAAGTGCGCCCTCAGCCTCGCCAATGAAAAATGCGTCAAAAAATGGTGCCAAATAGGAAGGGTTATAAGCTACAGTTCCTCCGCCAAGAATAACAGGATGTTTTATTCCGCGCTCATTGGATAAAAGAGGAATAGCACCAAGATCTAAAATAGCTAAAACATTGCTGGCGCAGAGCTCGTAGGCTAAACTAAAGCCGAGCATATCGAATTGATTTAAAGGAGTTTTTGATTCCAAGCTAACTAAGGGCAGCTGACGTGTACGTAATATTGCTTCCATGTCGGCCGCGGGCATAAATACGCGTTCAGCTTGAACAGAAGGAATAGCATTGAGCATTTGGTAAAGAATTTGGATAGCTTGATTACTCATGCCTATTTCGTAAAGATCCGGAAACGAAAGGCAGATACGATAATCTAAATCCCGAATTGGCTTAAGAATGCTATTAAGTTCTCCACCGAGGTACTGGGCAGGTTTGGCGAGTTGAAACAAATCGTGGTCATTAAGGCCCGGGTATAAATTACTATGCACTATACTGACCTTTTTAATAAAAACATCATTAGTTTTATCGGCTTCAAAGCAGATAGCATGCCTACAACACAAATCTATGACACGCAAGAAACCCTCTAACTTACTGTAACAACACATATAACACGCTCTCTGAGAACATGTTTTAGGGAAAGATGGGATTAAGCGTGATAGGGAATTTCGTGGCTTGCAATTAACTGAGCCTTGGTGCAAATATCTGATCTCTTTAATCTTATCGAATGATAGGCGTTTTTTATTAAAGCCAGCATGGCGCTTGAGGCCGAGGGCTAGAAATTATTATGCACAATGTAGTCCTGCTTGCGCATAAGGGGAAACGATACGAGTTTGTATTGTTATTGTAGAGTTAACAAGTTGTTAGGAGATGTTCTAGCCAATGGCTGATAAACGCACTCGCAAATCAAAAGCAGCATCACGCACGCATAAAACGACTAAGAAGCCTGATCGTGTGGCGAAGAAGACAAAACCTGAGGCCAAAGCAGCTAAACCTAAAAAACAGAGGAAAGCTGTCGTCGAAAAGGTTGTTGCGGTTCGCGTGAGCAAGGGGGAGCATCCTTCAAAAAAAGAAAAACAACATAAAGAAAAAAATAGCAAAGAATCAGTCTTAATTAAGCCGGCTCCTTTGCAGAATATGGAAGATCTTCTAGATGTTCCGGACGAAGATGTGCAAGAGCTTCTTTTTGCTGAAGACGATATCGGCAGCATCGTTGAGGAAGAGCGTTCTGAAGAAGAGGAAACGGCGCGTGTTGCCCCAACTCCGGAGGTGGAAGTAGAGGTTCAAGCGGATATTGAAACTCCGGCATCCCCAACCGGCAAAAGCACCGATCCGGTGCGGATGTATCTTCGTGAAATGGGTGGTGTAAATCTGCTCACCCGTGAGGGCGAAGTGGTCATTGCTAAAAAAATTGAGCAAGGCCAAATAGAGTTAAAACATGAGGTTACCAGATTACCAATATTCTTTGGCTATGCCCTAGAATTAGGGGAGTTATTGAAGCAAGATACTGTGCGTGTTCGTGATTTATTTGTCGAAGATGACAGCTACCTAGAGGATCAAGAAGACGAGGAGGAGGAAGAGGAAGGAAAGCCGGTAGTACGCGACGAGGACGAAGAATATGCTGAACCTGAGCCGGAAGAAAAGTCTTATGTGCCGGATGCTTTAGAAGAAGAGCAAAAGAAGAAATTTTTCAAAAAACTTCAGCCTTTCAAAAAGATTCATAAAACCATCTGCGAATCTTTCAGTAATCTAAAAAAGAGTGAGGGGAAAAAGACTTTCCCGGAGGCACAGAAAAAATATGAGAAGGTTCGCGATAAATATGCGGAGAAGCTTATTGATCTGGGACTAGCTCATAAGCATAGCGAGATGGTAGTTGCTCGCCTCAGGGACTATTTGGGAATCTTAATTAATGCTGAGGGAACAATTACAGCGTTAGAAAAGGAGACAGGCAAGCCTACTGCTGAATTATTGGAAGCAGCTAGAGAAATAGCAGGTAATGACCAGTTGGTTTTTAAGCGTGTTTGTCGGAGATTGAAACTACGGGCCCAGGAGCTGCGCGAACTGGCTGGTAGGCTACAACAGGCCCTACAAATTATCAGAACAGTAGAAGAAGAAACCTGTATGTTGTCATCGGAACTAAAGCGTTCCGTGAAGATGATTTCAGTAGCTGAACGAAATGTTTATAATGCCAAACGCGAATTGGTTGAGGCAAACCTGCGCCTAGTCGTATCATTAGCAAAAAAATATACTAACCGGGGCTTACAGTTTTTAGACCTGATCCAGGAAGGTAACATCGGCCTAATGAAGGCCGTGGATAAATTTGAATATCAGCGCGGCTATAAATTTTCTACCTATGCTACTTGGTGGATTAGGCAAGCGATTACCCGAGCCATTGCCGATCAAGCACGCACTATTCGTATTCCGGTACACATGATTGAAACGATTAACAAACTTGTCCGCGTTAGTCGTTACTTGGTGCAAGATCTTGGGCGCGAGCCGACACCGGAAGAAATAGCCGAAAAAATGGATATCTCCGTAGATAAAGTGCGCAAAGTGCTGAAGATATCCAAAGAGCCGGTATCTTTGGAAACTCCAATTGGCGAAGACGCTGACAGTCAATTGAGAGACTTTATTGAAGATAAGCGTATTGTTTCGCCATCGGCGGCGGTTGAGAATTTAAGTTTACAGGAACAGACTAGACATGTTTTAGGCACACTTACTCCGCGTGAGGAAAAAGTGTTGCGGATGCGTTTTGGAATTGGAGAACGTAGTGATCATACTCTGGAAGAAGTTGGACAAAATTTTGATGTAACTAGAGAAAGAATTAGACAGATTGAAGCGAAAGCGTTGCGTAAGCTCAGACATCCAAGTCGTTTAAAAAAATTGAAAACACTCTTGGAAAAGGGCTGAACAGTTGCGACATTTGCAGGGCAGAATGCCAGAGGCGCTGTTGACTTGATTGGCATTTTAGCGTTATATCTTCGTGCTTTTGTCTAATCGGATTTTGGCCCCGTAGCTCAGTTGGTCAGAGCAGCCGGCTCATAACCGGCGGGTCCCAAGTTCAAGTCTTGGCGGGGCCACCAGATTTATAGTGTTAGTTAATACAATTTAGGTAATGAGCGTGAACGAGAAACTAGGGAAACACTTATTGCGATTATCAGATAAGGATAATCAGATCTGTAATTTTGTTAATGAGCAGCGTTCGCTGATCTCTCGGCGTGATTCATTAAATTCAGATATTGAGTCTTTAAATAGTCAATTAGTAATAAAAGAGGCGGCACAACGTGATGCTGCTTCGCGTCAGGCAATCGAAGAGCATAGGTTAAAAGAGGAACAGGCTAAAATAGTTGAGCGCCGTAAGCAAATTGCCATGATGAGTGGCGCTAAGGTCGCCAAAGTGATGGAACGGGAAATTGAGATAGCCACACGCTCAGTGCAAAGCTTAGAAGAAGCTATGGCTAAAGCAATGGAAGACGTCGAGTCTATCAATGGTGAAATAACCTCTATTAAAGAGCAGATCGATCAGACGCAGCAAAGCATCAATACAGAGGTACCACAAATTTCTGCCCGTCTTTCGGAAATAGATAATGAATTAAAATCGGTTCGTTCTGAGCGGGATAAATCTTTTGCTGAATTAGAGCCGCGTCTACAGCGCTTGTATAAACGTGTGCAGGGACGATATCCCGGTTCGCCTGTAGCTGTTGCTAGTAAGAGTTCGTGCCGCTCGTGTTTTCGCGCCCTACCACAGCAGACATATAATCAAATTATAGCCGGGTATTATTTGATCCAATGCCCCGGTTGTGCGCGATTATTGGTATATCTGCCGGAAAATAAGTAACAAACTAAATAAAAAACAAAACTTTTGATATTGCTCGCTGAGAATTGAAATCGTCTTGGTGGAGACCTCCTCCCATTGGAGCTAGGCTTCAATAAGCGGTATTTTAACCCTAATGCCATGCAGGAAAGGAATTATACCGTACACAAAAATTCCATTACCCGGTATAGCACCGTTCAACTTTCTTCTTGCGTAATGCACCTCCCCCGATTTACCGGACAGTAATAATGGAGTAAGTAAAACTGTCAGGAAATAATAAGGGGAAGCAAGAAATACCCAGGAAATTCACTAAGGAATACAAAGACGAAGCAGTCAAGCTGGTAATTGAAGGTGGTTTGACAAAACAGCAAGTTGCCGAGGATCTAGGAGTCGGTTTGTCAACGATTGATAAATGGGTTCAAGAGCGAAAAGGAGGAGCTTAAGCGCCTACGCAAGGAGAACTCTCAACTTCGCATGGAGCGAGACTTTCTAAAAAAAACAG
>JADZAE010000015.1 GCA_020852715.1 Deltaproteobacteria bacterium | reverse complement strand
GTTGTGGTTTTGCGCAAATCCCAACGGCTTGGGGTTGCGAATAATTTGGAGAGAATTCCAGGCGCTTGCGTCAAATTCTGATAACTCATGGTTTAAATTATCGGTAAGGATTAGTTGGAGGCGGTTTGTATCTTCCATTTTTTCTAAGCTATTTAATAAGGCGGTTATCTTTTCAGAGTCGCCATGGTTGATGATGGAAAGGATGATGCTTGAGTTCATTGTGTATTTCTCCGAATAAACTCAATATAGGGTTCAAATAATCCAGTTGACATGACCCTTAATAATTCTCTTGGTTTTATTTTTATGCTGTTCTGAACCATTTTTCTTTTCTGAAATACTTTTGGTAAGCCGCGAATAGCATCAAATACGGATTTCAAAATCGCTTTGCCTTGCCCGCGTAGGCTGAAATAAAAAATAAAGAAGATAACCGATATGATATGTAAGGGTAAAAACAGCCAAAACAATGGCGTAGGCATATTTTTGAAAAACGTCCAAATCATATTGCGGTAGCCATAATACACGGAAAAATCACTGCGCTTACCTGTGCTGGCACTGCCCACATGATAAACAACAGCCTCAGGTACATATAAACATTTTTCCCCTAACAAACGGAGGCGGAATCCCAAATCTACATCTTCAAAATAGGAGAAGTAGTCTTCGTCAAAACCACCTACTCTTAAGAAGGCTTCACGGGAATATAAGGCGGCGGCGGCACATGCACTAAATGTTTCTTTTTGTTCCAATCCATTTTTATCTGCTGGTAAGTTAAAAGCATTTCTCCATGCTAAGCCACTGACATGGTAAGCATCGCCTGCACCATCTAATTTTTTAGGTTGATTATATTGAACCTGCCTTGAAGAGAATGTAACATATTCAGGATTTTGTTCAGCCGCTTGAATTAATTTTTCTAGCCAATCTGGTTCGGGGAAGGCATCGGCATTGAGCAGGGCAATCCATTTTCCTTTGGCAAGATTTGCCCCAATGTTGTTGGCAGTAGCAAAGCCGAGATTTGTGCTGAAATATTTGATGGATATATCTAAATTTGACCACTGAAATGGTAATTTAATAATCGCATCATCATGCGAGCCATTATCAATAATAATAATGTCAAAGTCTTTAAATGTTTGAGAAGATAAATATTGTAAACAATGTTCAAGTAGATAAATATCTTTCCAAATGAGGATAATAAAGGAAATATTTAACATTTGGGGTTATCAATCTTTTGAATTTGATTTAGTGAAGAAAATTTCGATACGAATTTTTAATAATAGCCAATTTACATTGAGATTTAGAGTTATTTTAGACCAAATACGTTTTAGAATTCCAGCAAAGTTTGATGCTGAATACTCTTTTGTTAGATTTTCAATCTTTTTAAGGCGTCTTTTTAGAATTCCAGAAGAGTTTGATGTTGAATGCTCTTTCATGAGGTTTTCAACTTTTTTTATACGTCTTTTGTAAACTCTTTTATTTGACAAGACTTGCAAAATTTGTTGAAGCCACTGCTCTGCAAAAGCTTCTTGGGAGTATTTTTTTTTTACAAACTCAAAGGCGTGCTTTTGAATATTGCGACGCATAGACGGATTTACAATTAAAGTTTCCATTGATTGAAACCAAGCATCAGTATCATTTCCGATTAATAACCCGCTTTCATAATGCTTAACGCAGGCAGAATATATATCTACATTAGAATAGATACCAGCTATTTGGCTAGCACCATACTCGCGAAACTTATTATTCGTTTTTGAACGATGAAAAACATCATTAAGTAATGGGGCTAATCCAATATCATACCCAGCACTTGAAAACGATTTAAGATAACTTTTATAATCGAGGTTGAGTGGATGATAATAGACATTCTTAAATTTTCTAAATTCTTCAGGGTTATATCCTAAAAAATGCATCTCTACTTGATTTGAATATTTTTCTAGAATTTTCTTTAGTGCGGGTTTAAAAATTTCCGAGAGATTATCTTCAGAGCGACTGGTAGCGTATACAATTCTAACTATTCCGTTTGAAGCATCTTTACGAGGAGGTTTAATCAATCTCCAGTCAATTGGCGCCACTATCTGCTCAACGTTTGTGTTATTTTTTTTAGCCTGTATATACATCGGAAATGAATATACGCGCACCAGTCTTGCTAATCGCATATATTCCTTGAGCATTGCTTGCCTAGAAGACTCTCTGTAATATGTAGCTAAGGGATTGCCTTTTGGAATTTCAAAGAAATTGTCATCAATGTCATAAATATACGGGAGGCTCAATTCTAAAGCATAGAGAAACCACCAGGCGGTATCTGGGCAAATGTTTCGGCATAGTACAATTATGTCACACCAATGAATATCTTTTTTTTTGACGAAATTTTCAACTATTATTCTTGTATTAATAGCGCCTATTTTATGTAAATCAGTTAAAGGTGTTATTACATCAATAATGGTTGACGGGATTATCCCAGGAAGAATAGCTAATACTTTTAATGGCATATTAAACTTCAATTATGTTTAAGATAAATTTACACCAACTTATTGATAGAAGTTAATAGATTCAGAATTATAAATTTATTCTATATACTTTCTACTGGACTGGATTGATAAATGGATCTTAGTTTTACTGCGTTGATTGACCAGTTTATGATAAAAAAAATAAATCAGATTGTCTCTCTTGAGAAAAATAATAATGTTTTACTGTTTTGCCTTTTCCATTAAAATCAACTTATCCTTGTAATCAATTTCGCTAAAACCTATGCTCTGATAAATAGATTTTGCTACTACATTATTATCTTTAACTTCTAGGACGATTCTCTCTAAGCCTAACATATCAAAAGCAATTCTAAGTATTAATTGACTGGCGCTCTTAGCAAGTCCCTTTCCTCTGGCAAGGTGATGCCCTATCATGAGGCGTCCATATTCTCCTATCTTAGTCTTCCAATCAATAGCGTAAAGTGAAACTTGACCAATAGGTATATTCCCCATTTCCTTCGAAAGAATCATAAAAACAAAATCATTGTCAAGATCCAGGTAATGTTTGTACCATGCCAAATGTTTATCCATGTTAATAGCGTCGGTGGTCCGAAACCATTTTCTAATGCTATCTTGATTTCTCCATTTTAAAGTTTGTTGAAGATCTTCTTCCTGAAGGAGACGCAAAGTAACAAGTTCATTCTCAATATTCTGAATATGGCGTTTCGTCATGAATTTCTCTTAACAACTTGTATTAAAGATTCAGATATATATTTTGTTTGTTCGTAAGTTAAGCGAAGGTGCAACGGGAGTGAAATTATTCTATCATTTGCCTGCATCGAACGTGGACAAGTGCCATTTGCATAGGCAAACATTTGATATAAGGTATTATCACGATAATGTACACCTGGGTAGATGCCAGCCTGATTCAAAGCAAGCATTACTTCATCGCGATTTTCTATCTCAACTTGATACAAATGTCTGGAAGGTATGCAATCAGCGCTCGTAGGTACCCTAGTAATGTTTGACGCATCCTTTAAAAAAAGGTCATACCATTCACAAATCTGCCGTCGGTAAGCATTATCTTGTTCTAGATATTTCAAGGATACAAGCCCGATGGCTGCCATGATTGAATTTCCATTATACTTAAACCCAGGATACTCTACATCATAATACCATTTATATGCACCTTGACTTGCCGTACGGGAATAAGTATCTTTGTTAATACCAAGCCAACTCCATTTTCTAGCCTCGGCATCAAGTTCTGTTTCTTTAAAACAAATCATACCCGAATCGCCTGAGGGCATATTCTTAACGGCTTGAAAACTAAAGATTGAGACATCTGTTTCATTTCCAATATGGTTTCCAGAATCGGCCCAGCGGGTTCCAGACATATGTGATGCATCTAAAATCAATTTTAATCCGTGTTGCTTACAAATCTGAGCAATTTTTCGCAATTGTCCAGTATTACCTCCTAGCCCTACATACATTACTGCCCTTGTTTTTGGGGTAATTCTCTGCTGAAGAGACTCAGGGTCTATACATAACATATTATCTATGTCAGCAAAAACCGGAGTAAGTTTTTCATAAAGAATAGCATGATTTGTAGAAACAAATGTCATTGGTGTAGTAATAATTTCATCACCATCTTGCCAGTTACCATGTTCCTTCAATAATAGGACAGCTAAATGGAGTGCCGCTGTAGCAGAATTTAGAAAGTGCGCATTTGGTAGTCCAGTATAGTTCTTCCATGCCTCTTCGAGTTCTACAGTCTTAAATCCCATACCTGTCCAGCCTTTTTCTAAACAGAGGCGAATTTCTTCTAAAGTTTCATCTATGCGGAATGTTGGTACAAAAAGTTGAATAGGTTCCATTGTTAAATTCTCCTTAACTACTATTTGTTTACTAAGGTTTGATTATAAAAATTAACCATCTCAATTGGATTTCCATCATTAACAACCCTGCCTTTATCCAAAACAATAGCACGATTACAGAGTTTAATAATCTGCTGGGAATTGTGCGTAACTATAATAACAATTTGAGAGCGTTCTACAAGGTCCAAAATCCTTTTAGCGCTTTTTTCCACAAAATGCGCATCGCCAGTAGCGAAAACTTCGTCTATTAACAGTATTTCAGGTTCTGTCATTGTCGCAATGGAAAAAGCAAGGCGTCCATACATACCGCTGGAGTAATATTTCACTGGTAAGTCTAAGAAGTCTTTCAATTCTGAGAACTCCTCAATTGCAGATTCACGTTTCTTCATCTCGGTGGGAGAAAAACCCAACATAGAACCATTAAGGTAGATATTCTCGCGCCCAGTTTGTTCTGCATCAAAACCCGCGCCTAGCTCCATAAGCGGAGTTACTCTACCCGAAATCGTAATTTTACCTTGGTGAGGATAGTATATTCCTGCAATAGTTTTTAGCAGAGTTGATTTGCCTGCTCCATTTAACCCCAGCACACCAAGCCGCGTACCTGCTTCGATTTTCAAATTAATTTGATTTAAGGCATAAAACTCTAAAACGTTATCTCGATTCGAATTTCCTGAAAAACGATTCAAAAACCATTCTTTCAGTGAAGGTGTTGGATTACGATAAATCTTAAATTTAACATTTACTGCTTCTAAATCAATAAAATTATTCATAGACGGTAAATTATATCATTTTCTTTTTTCAGAAAGATAAAAAGACCTGCTGTTAAACTAACAACAGATAATAGCAGGCAATAAAACCAGATATGAGGAGACAAAGGACCTGATCCAGTAATAACCTGATGAAACATTTCAACAAAATAATAAAATGGATTGAAAATAATGAGTCTTTGTAAGGTAGAACCAGAGACAAAAGATAATGGATAAACTACAGGTGTTAAATAAAAAAGGCCCGTTAATCCAATCTGAAGGATGTGTGAAAAATCTCGAAAATAAACTGTGACGACTGAGATAGTAAGCATCAACCCAAGCAAGAACAAAGCTAATAACAACAAAGCAACTGGTAATAATAAAAATGACCAGCTAAATCTTGCGCCAAAAACAAAAGCAACAATTAAGAAGCTTATTAAACTTAAAGAAAAATTTACGAGTTCAACACCTAATACAGATATAGGGAAAATTTGCTTTGGCAAATATACCTTTTTCAAATATCCTTCTGCATTAATGTATGCAAGCGACCCGCCCACCAATCCATTAGAAATCAGATTCCATGGAAGTAAACCACCCATAAGGTACAAACCAAATTCTAAAAATGGAAGCTTATATATAGTAGAAAAAACTATAGATAGAATCATCATTGTGAAAAGAGGGTTTAATAAACTCCAAAGAAATCCTAAAAACGATCTCCTGTATCGAGCTTTCAAGGCAGTACCTATAAGATTAAAAAGTACATACTTAAATTGAAATAAATCTAAGATAGTATTAGTTATAGATTTAAGTGAAATAGCATTGTGTTGCGAATCAAATACTGTTCTGTGTTCTTTCTGAAGCAAGTATTACCTCCAAAATAAGGAATTTATACCATAGATTGATAGAGAAAACCCCTGTAAATATTAATAGGATTTTCTTAAGGCAAAAAATCGAAAGCCATAAAAGCTCGAGTTTTCAATCTCCCTAACCCACCAAAAGAATATTTCTGCCATTCTAAAATGTGGATGGGAATATTGCTATCGCGAACAAATACTCGTATCTCCCATGTTTCTGTTAATGTTTCCGGTAAAGCGTCAAACGCGAAATGCGCAGGCGTATTATATACTAAATTAATAATAGGTAAAGTGTTATGAACTACAATCTTTTTCTCTGAAGAAACAATCTCAATACCTATAACTCCTTGTGAAGCAGGAAGATTGAGTAATGGCGCAATCCAAATACCAGACAGTCCTCGACGCTTAAATTCAAGTTTGTAGCTAATGAAATCCTTTTTTTGTAAATTGTTTGATGCTTGGAGAAAAAAACCTTGTACCTTCTGAAATATATAACTATCATTTAAATTTTTTTGGAATAGTGGATTCAGCGAATCATGCAACGACTTATGCCTGAAACGATAAAACAACTTCATAAAAGGTTCTTCTTGTAAATTATCTATTTCCACTAAAAGTTTTTTCAACGCTTGTTTTGTCTGTTCTAGTTCCTGCTGATTCTGACTAAATACTTGTTTTGTCTGTTCTAGTTCCTGCTGATTCTGACTAAATACTTGTTTTATCTGTTCTAGTTCCTGCATATTTTGACTGAGCGCCTGCTCCTTACTAGCAAAGATTTCTCTCATCAACAGTAGGTTTGAGTAATACCAATTGTCGTGAATTTTAGGTGAGAAAGGAATATGTTTTTTTTGCTTCGTATACATCTTTTGACTAATTTCATTTTGATGTATATCGTAACTTTCCTGAATCGTATTAATTATTCTCTCAATTGGTTTGAACTCGTCAAATCCGATAGCGGCAAAATCATATAAAAATTGTTTCCTTTGTTCTTCTTTTTCATACGGATTATCAATCACGCTATAAATCGTTTGTTCAAGTGCTTCTAACTCTGTAAGATAGCAAGCATCAGAAATAAACATCGATTTGATTTCCTTGTAATTTGATCCATCATGTATTTTTGGCTTCCATAAGTCGACGATTATCACAGGTATCCCCATATAATGAGCCAACAATTCAAAAGTACCTTCTTGCGCGCTGACTACAGCACTTGCGTTTTTTAGTACCGATTCGCAGATCTGCAAATGATTGTAACTATTGGGGTCAGAATATATTGGGGAATCATATAACGATAAATCTATATCTTTTGGAAGAGTAGTTACTATTTTTGTAACGATATTATAGTGTTTAATTTTCCTTAAAATATTTGCTATGATACTATTTTCTTCTATATCGTGTGTCCATTTTGTATGGGAAAATACAATATTTTTCTGTGTGTTTTCACTAAATTCTTTTGCTGGTAAACTAAAATGATCTAGAATTGTTGTTCCGGTCACAATAACACGATCAGCAGAAATCCCACTATCTATAAGACGTTGTCTCTCAGCAGGTCCCCAAACCATAATTTTATCCGCCTCAAGCTTATATTTTTTATCAAAGACTGAAGTATATGCACGAGGAGCATATAAGCCATGTTGCATTACAAGTGTGGGTACTTGAAAATAACGTGCTGCTTGAATTATTTTTTTCTGTATGCCTATTGTATCTTGAGAAGAAACTATTAAATTTGCATCAATAGGCAATGAGATTGTTTCAAAAAAAGGAATAACATCTGCTAGTACACGATTCTGGTCAAAAAAAAATATATTCGGCTTCTTTTTTACAGATAACTTCGCTGGTAACATAAATTTATCTCTCTTCTTGCTTGTGTTTAGGGCTCAAATCTATTTTAAAATATGAAACTTGTTGATATTGCCTATATTTTACTATAACGTCTACGGCACATCTTTATCAGCTCGCACTCATTTAAAATCTTCCGGAATATCTCAGAGTGGTTAACAGATAAAAACATCTAATCTTTCTTTTAATGTGGCATTCCTTCACAAAATATTTCCCTTAAGGAAAAATACAATAGGAGTTTGAAAGGTAACTTAAATCATTTTGTTTATTATAATGTTAGATAACTACATCTACGATATAAGAAACATGAGAGTGACTAAAGTGGTGGGCTAACAAAGTCCATCACATGCGAGATGTAGTTTGGATAGCGTTGCTTGTAAAATTACCTGCTGTTGAAGCAATGCACGAATAATCGTAAAGCACATTCGAGTGCGCGTGGACAACGATAGAAGCAACGAGATTTACGAGCCAAACGAGCAAGATAATGACGGAGTTCGGCGTTATCGGCTTCCACGGAATAGGTATCTGCTTTGCCTTTGTAAACTTCATACCTACCCAGGTGATACCAGAGCCATTGGTAGGCATCAAACCCGTCGCTGTAGTACCACTTGGCCTTTGATGCTTGGTCCACCACTTGCTGAATGGCTTCCTGGGTGCGAATCCAAACCACAGCCCACAGCCTAAGATACAGCGAGTTTTGCGATCTACCACAGTGAGAATGTAGATTTTGTTTTTTTATCGCCGGTAAAGGTAAACAATTCATCCATTTCAGCCTCCTTCACTTCCTCTGGCCTCAGCGCTAGGTTGTCGCCATCCACGTATATCTCTGCGGCTCGCTTGCGCAGGCTATCTGGATACCCTTGTTGTTTGGGTCAGGAGTGTACTTGCGATTGCACTGCATGCAACGGTATCTTTGTGAACCGGCATCTGTTTTTCCCGCTCTATTTTGGCGGGTTGTGGCTTGGCAAAGTGGACATCGTTTCATAGTTCTATTTTAGCCCATTCTTTTATTCACTCTCGAAACATAATTGATTTCCATAAGTCTTTAAGCCTAGTAACCCCATCCCCCTGCGATATATGCGCTTAATTTTCCGTTCAAATTGATTTTTTTCACACAACCGAATAACACCACTTCCATCTATAAGAACTATCTCTAAAGTTAGTGTTTCATTTCGAATATCAGTTATAGGAAGAAATTCAAAACTAAGCCAAATTTCGTATCCAAACTCTGAAACAAGTTCGTAAGCCACTCTCAAGAGTTGTCCCCTTGATGAGTATATGCTTAATTTTAATATTAATGGTTGAGGAGCAAAATCTGCAATAGCTAAGATTTTCAATCTAGTAAGTATATTCTTTTGTAGAATAATTTTATATAAAAGTCCTGCTTCAAGACGAAGAGAACTAAGATAATTATTCATTGTAGGTACAGGTATAAAAGTTTCTTCATGAATAGTGTATTTCCAAAGAAGACTTTTCATCATTTCATGTGTTAAATTATAGATACTTTTCCTATCTGTATAATTCGAAATTGCCTCAAACAAGACTGAATGAATTTTTTCCGTAACCCCTGCCTCAGAAAATTGGCTACGAAAGGATTTATATCCAGCTTCTCCCATATCTTTCGCTAAAACAGAGTCTTTCAGGAATATCTCCATTTTATCAGCAAGGGCGATATAGTCACCACGGTCTATTAAAAAGCCTGTATATCCATCTTCAACAATCTCGTTCGGCCCGCCAGAACGTGTCGCTATGATTGGCGTATGTTGAGCCATTCCTTCAATTAATGTCATACCAAAAGATTCAACATAACTCGGGCTAATTAAACAAGTTTTATCTTTAAAAATAGAGGTATTTACTGGTACATAGCCGTGAAAAAATATATTATCTTGAAGCGCACTCTTAACTACCCTCTCCTGATGCGCTTTAGATAATGGTCCATCGCCAAATAAATCAATCTTAAATTCGTTTCCCCGCCGTTTTAGTTCAATCGCCGCGTCAATCAAGATATCAATGCCTTTGATCTCCTCATGAGTGCCTAAACAAACAAATCTCCCGCTTTGATATTTTGAGTCAGCGTCTACTTTATAAGATTCGTTGGGAAGCCAATTATGAACTATGGAATAATCTTGGATACCATAAAACGAATTGTAAAATTCAGCAGTCCAATTTGAAACAGATACTATTTTGGTGGCCACCTTTAATAACCATTGCGTACAAAAATATGAGAATTCTGATTTTCCTTTAACCATCGTCGTATCAATCACACCATGCAACCAAACTATCATAGGAATTCTCATTTCTACTGCAATACCTGCAGGCACTATGTTCACATGTGTATTGACCAACATAAGGTCACATGGGTTTTCGAGCAAAGCCTGATAGAGTGAAGAGTATGATTCTTTATATCTTTGCGCAAAGCCTTTTAACTCTATTGGATAAATATGCCATGGAGGAGGAAAGTAGCTTATATAACGAATTCGGCGTTTTTTGGCTTCCTCAAATAATGGACCCTCTTGGTTGGGAATATACAAGATAGGTTCGAATTGGACACCCTTCTTAAGTAGAATGGCGAGATTGAGCAGCATCCTTTCTGCGCCTTGTAAACCAGCAGAATGCGAAATTAAAGCGATGGTCTTCATATTATAATTTGGAGTCTTCCTGGTTATCTTGTATAACTTGATGTATCATAGAGAGAAATTCTGGAAGAACTTTTCGTGTCTCGTATTGAGATAGAACATCTTCTCTGGCAGAACAAGCTATGTTTCCCCTAATATCTCTATTAATTACTAATTCTTTTATGGCATTGTACCAATCTATCTCTGTTGCCTCAGCTGGAACAAGGACACCTGTGGAGCGGTCTCTTACATATTCATTGTAGGGGTAAATATCTGTATAAACCCCAACGGAGCCTGATACCGCATACTCAAGATATTTGTTAGGACATTTCGAATTCGAAGTTCGATTATTTTCTAAAGGTGCAACTAACACATCTGGATTAAGGCTCCTCATAATTTGGGCATAATTTTCATAGGTAGTAAATGGTAGGGTTATAGGGTTATGCTTAAATATATTTCGGTGTTCAGGAAGCAAGTTGCCGAATAAGATTAATTTCACATTCATGTCAGCGTCCATATCGGCTCGTGCTAATGCACGAAAAGCAACATCAGTAAACCTTGCACTGCCTACATAACCAAGCAAGGTGCCATTCTCTTGCTGGCGCCATTCCAATAAATAATTGACCTGATGTGGCAAAACGACCTTATCATTTTTTAAAAAATCATCAATTAATATATTAACAGGAAGCCGAAAAACTTTACGAGCATATCTTTTAACATCTTCTTCCAAGACTTTATTGTACACAAGGACAGCCGTACTTCGTCGTAAACATTCTAAAAAAACTTCATACTCAGGGTTACCAGATACAAATAGAGAACCGTATAGTTTCGGATAATCAGAAGAAATAGAAAACCAATTATCATCAATCATATAAAGAACCGGGACATTAAAACGCTCACAGTAATCCAAAACCTTAAGAATGTTTGCCGATCGCCCTCTAGAAATAATTACCAAATCGGCATTTAGAAGGTCTTTTTCTGGTAAAATTACACGGTCAAGACGGGGAATAAAAGTTAATTTACCAGAGCCTTCTAAAATCTTAAAATAGTTATAAAACGTTAGTTTATTATGATGATACTCCCACGCTCCACTGACTAATATAATACGAAGTGGAGGGGGGGGGTGGGCATCTTGGCGAGATTGAGGATTTACAATTCTTTTAAAATAATTTTCTTGAATATCGTTTAGAAAATTAGATTCTTGTTCTATAGCAGATGTCCCATTAAGACCAGACCTCACTGCAAATGATTGGGTAGCATATCTAGACAGATTCAAATCTTCTATTATAGATTCAAGATTAGTCACTACTTGACAGATTGGATTTGATATGCTTAATATTTCTATACTTTTGCTTCTAGTAGCCCTAAGAAAAAATTCTCGCTGGAACTCTTTACCTAACAACAAAGAGTCTGAAAAACCACCTAACTGCTTAAGAAAATCTGCACGTATTAGGGTTTGAGGAATAATAATAATTTCTTCACTTGATACAAAGTGAGTGAAGAAATTATTGACAAAGTATTCACCATCAACGCCATAATTAGCCAAGATATCATTATTTGGATATATATATAAATCAGATTTGTTATCCTGTATTGCCTTGTAAAGAGTATTTAAACCTGTTTGAGCAACATGGCAACCTGGCCAAAGGAATAACAAGTATTCTCCTCTTGCATTTGCCGCTCCGTAATTAAACACAGACGCTAAGTTCTCACTATCTGCATTAAAAACACGATAATCACATTTTATTTTTAATGGGAGCATCTGATGGAAAGGAGATTGAAACCAACCAGGGTGGTTATAAATAACCACTAACTCTAATTTGATATTACTAACACTATTTATAGTTTGGATAGTCTCTAATATTGCACTTTCAATAAGCGCATAACTACCAGTAATACCCAATATAATAGAAAATTTAGGTAAATTTGCTACTAAATCAATTTCTTCCTCGTGTACGGTAGTTTTTATAAATTTCATTGATCCACATCCTTTTGCGGTAGTAGCGCAAAGTCAAGGCGGCATCCGGCAGGTTGCTTGCCAAACACCGAGGTTCTTTTTCACCTTTCTGCCAGTAAATCAAGACTGAGACTGGAAAGATGTCACTCTGGGTCAAATAACCATTGGGACACCAAGCAGATTGTCCGGCTTTTTGCACGAGGTTGTCCAATCGTTGCCAATCGGTTCGTTCATCGAGCCACAGCCCGATATTGTCTTTATGTTTTAATTGTAAAAACTCAACTAATGAGCGATAGCAATTATAACACCAGAATATCCAAAGCCAACTAAATCACTTTTACCATCCCCATTAAAATCTCCTAGCATTCGAGGGTGCATATTTATTCGCCAGCCTTCATCGTAATTAAAAGCTGTAGTCCATCGATCTGGAGAGATAAAAGCATTACTACTTGGATGTGATAAGGCTACCCATACTCCATCGTTTCCAAAGCCCACTAGATCATCCTTACCATCAGCATTTACATCTGCTAACATGCGTGGGTGCATATCTTCTCGCCAACCATCGTCGTAATCAAGATGCGTTGACCATATGGATGGAGGCAAAAAGCCATTACCAGATGAGTTTGCTAGAGCTACAAAAACTGCACTGTATCCAATACCTATCAAGTCATCTTTACCATCTCCATTTACATCCCCTACTATACGGGGGTGTGTATCAATCCGCCAACCTTCGTTATAATTAAAGGCATTTGACCAGATGCTAGGAGCAAGAAACCCATTTCCTGAAGAATTTGCTAAGGCTACAAAGACTGAAGAATATCCAATACCTACTAAATCATCCTTGCCATCCCCATTAAAGTCGC
>JADZAE010000014.1 GCA_020852715.1 Deltaproteobacteria bacterium | reverse complement strand
TTAGAAGCCGCATATACGCACGCATCCTCACCTTCCCACCAGTATTTAGTCTTTGACATCCACGGCGGGTCCATATACGCGCTCCACAATACGTCGTGCAAATTTAGGAGTTCGTGGAGCTAACGCTAGAACCCAATAAATATACCTTTCGGAGAGTTGTGTATAAGCCTCAGAGGCTGCGCCTGCCCGCGAAGTTTTCAATAGCGTTGGTAGCGTTTTTACGTGTCGGGTACCGACTGTGCCTCTACGTCATATTGACTCTTTTCTTGCCAGAATCACCTATCTGCTTTAATACAAGAGTAATTTATGAGGAAACTAGCGGAGGCTTTTTGGTAAGGCATATCAAAATAATATTTATCGTATTGCTGATTCTGTGCCATGTTGCTTGCACTAAGCAGGAAATCCTTTCTAATCTAGAGGATAAGCAAACTATCTCCTTAATGCTAGCTTTTGAAAAAGCCGGAGTTAGGGCTTACAAAGAAAAATATTTTCAAGGGCGCCAGGAAAAGTATCGTTTGCTGGTAGAGTCCCCTGATTACTCTCGGGCACTTAAGATCCTACAAAGTGTGCGTTTACCTGATAACAACTTAGAGCAGTGGAGCCTTCTTCTTAAGCAGTCTCACTTTGCTAGCGATTCCCCGGAAATGATTGCGGTAAAAAAGGATTTGGCTACGGCCCTACAGTTGGAAAAGCTTTTATCCGCCCTCCCGGCCGTACTTGATGCTCGCGTTTACGTGCGCCAAGGACTTACTAATACTCCGGGATTTGATCCCGAGAAGCCAAAAAGAAGCGTTATTGTTGTTTTACGTTTTCAGTCTAAACCTACGGAACAGGTGGCTACTTATCAAAGCGTGAAACAAATTGTGCTTAAAGCGATACCGGATCTTGTGGAAAATGAATTAACAGTAATTTTTAATGACGCAGCATTGGAAGCAAAGGAGATATTTATTCCTGCTTCAGAAACAGAGATTTTATATCCATTTCGTTTTCGTGTCACGCAAGCCGATACGGTATTGGCAAAAAAGCAAGTTTTCGGTTTTGGAATTATTGTGTTTTTGGTTGGTGGAGTTGTCGGAGCTTTCTTGACAGTATTTTCTAAAAATTTGCGCTGGCCTGACCGGCAACCACGTTTGCCTTTAGTGGGCGCGGAAAATTTGCCATTATCCATTGAGGCAAAACCCAATAGCGCAGTTTCCAGGAAGCCGACAGTATTAATAATGAAAGATAGATAAGAGGTTCACGATGACTTTATTACAGCGTTATGCCGCTCTTTCTGTTGCTGAGCAGGTTCTTGTGGCTCAAGCTGTGCTGATAGATGGTTTTGATGCGGCGGAATATTTGGGTAATGATATTGATCGCGGTTCGGTCTTAGCTAAATTCGCCCGGGAATTCACTGCTATGCCTAATGAAGTAAGAACACCATTGCTGGCGACGATGATGCGTAGATTGCTCAACGAGCATAAGTAAATGTCTAAGTCTGATAAGTTAGAAAAGCTTCTCAAAGTTCAGGAGAGTAAAGAAACTCAGGTTGTTTTGGACGGTAAAAAGGTTCAAGACGTTTTGCGAGAACGGCAAAAAGCCGTGGATCTTTTGCTTAAGGCCAAAGAGGATTTACTTAACCGGATTGAATACTATGATCAGAGTGTTCAACAAGAAGGGCTGATTACGGGCGATGTTTCTTTGCTTAAAGGAGTCAGTGAACAGAAGAAGCGCTTAAAACAAGATCTTGAGTGCCTAGAGCAGGAAATTAAGAATAAGATGGAAGAGCTTGAGCGGGCGCGAAAATATGAACAGCTTAACCGCGAGGAATTGTTGGCCGCTAGGCAGGAAAAGCAAAAAATAGCTATTGTTCTTAATCGCGCCCATGAGGTAGCATTAGGCACAGATGCGGCCCGGGAGGAAGTTCTTGTTGATGAGCTTTCTGGTAGAAAAAGGAATTAGGTAAACATTTATAATGTCGCAATTATATACTGCCCAAATTACAAATGAGATTTTGGCTCTTACTCCGTGGCTAAATCCCAACTCCCTAGAGGAGCCGGAGTTTAACCGTATAAGATTGAGTCGCGGTTTTCTCCATATGCAAGCCTCCCAATTCTTTGAAAATCTGGCATCGGATTGGGTGCCGTTTTTTAGCGCGTTCAATTTAAATTTTTCCTTGAGTGAGGTTTCGCTCAGTCTGGATTTTGCGGATAATTTAACACGTGTTATCCCCTTTTATATAGACAAGGAGTTAGCGCTGTTAGCTTATGACAGCGACACAATGCTTACGATCACCAGTAGTATTGCTGATTTTCGTAATATTATTTGGTCCGATTATTTTCTTGATTACCTTGAGCGACGGGTGATTGCTTCCTTGAATAAGCGTTGGATTGGCGCACAAAAATTGCCGATAAACTATTCTTCTCATTTAGCGTCAGCTAACGAAAGCGTAGAGGTCATTGGAGCTATTATCGTTAAGTTTTTACTTAATGATAAGCCGTGTAGTTTTCATTTTGCCTTTAGTTTGCCGGTGGTTGATCGTCTTGATCAATGCTGGCGCGATTACTACGTGCAGCAGCAAAAAGATTTTTTGAAATATTCTGAGGAATTATTAACGATCAGCGTTTGTTTACCTACTGTCGGAATTGAAGCAACACGCGTGACGGAGTCGATTCAAACGAAAAGTAAATTATTATTCCCTTCCGATTACGACAGTCGCCGAGTGATTATGCGCATAAAAGGTGAAACTTGGGCAAAGGGAACACTTTGCCGTTTTGCCAATCGTTATGCTGTTAAGATTGACGAATTTATGATTGAGCAAACGCCGCCACCACCGGCACATATCAATATCGAGATGGAGATATGCAGGATATCAATCACGAGCACTGACTTAATTGAACATAGTCAACAGGGCGCTATCCTACTTACGGGCGAAGATATTTCTAATTATGTTACGATAATGATGGGAGGCGAGCCTGTGGCTAATGGACAGTTGTTTAATGCTGAAGATCGTTTAGTGCTAGAGATTCAAGAACGACAATAAGATTCGATAGGGAGAAGGTTAATGCCAGAAAATTCTTACAGTGCCTTTGCGTTGTTCTTGGACCTGCCATTTTTAGGCCTATTATTACTTATTGTTTTTGCTTTAATTCTTAGCAGCTATGTAAAAATAGCCACTGTTTTGTCTTTTGTTCGTGCGGGATTTGGGTTTACCGGAATGCCTTCTGTTTTTATTACCGGTGGCTTGGCGTTAGTTCTCAGCTTGTTTATAATGATGCCGACTTTGACGCAAAGTATCAGTAAAGTCGATGAGGCAGTGGGCGATAAAAAGCTGGCATCGGACGTTGCGCGCGTACGAGGATTGGCTTTGGCCGCGGAAAGCTGGAAAGAATTCATTTTTAAAAATACAACTAATGAAGCCAGGTTAGTCTTTGTTGCCTTGGCTGAAAAGTTAGACAAGCGCAGCAATCGGCAAAGTAATCAAGCAAGTATAGCTGAATTGGAAAACAGTTGGCGTATTTTGGCGCCAACATTTATTTTATCCGAGCTAAAAAAAGCGTTTGCTACAGGGCTATATTTATTTTTACCATTTTTGCTGATCGACCTATTGGTGGCTGCCGTATTGATGTCGCTAAATATTGTACAGCTTAACCCTTATCTTACTTCACTACCGCTGAAAGTTTTGGTGTTTGTGGCGCTTGATGGTTGGAATTTGGTTAGCTTTAATTTGCTTAATACTTATCTTTCATAAAAAGGACTGCGTAAAATGACCGAAGCAGTTATCTATCAAATATTCTCCTGGCTTATGCGATTGATGATCCCAGTTATTAGCGCTGTTATTGTTAGTAGTTTGTTCTCGGCATTGATTAGCAAAATATTTAGAGTGGAAGAACCGGCAATTGGTTTTGTTATAAACTTTGTTATCATCATTGCAACATTGTTTTTATTTGCTTCATTTTATCAGGAAAGTTTGCTGGCTTACGGTAGTAGTATTTGGGCCAATTCTGAGCTCTATCGCTAGTTAAGGTAAAGTTTATTTGCTTGGTAGACTAGATGGATATCTTATTTAGAATAGTCGGTTTTTTAATTGTTTTTAGCGTTTTTTTGCCTCTGCCGGTACCGACTATAGTGCCGGTTGCTTTATTTTTTATGCTTTCTTTTTTACTCGCACCTCAGCTTATGCCAGCCGCTTGCGCTGACAGCGAGCAAGCTTTGCTTTGTTTCTGGAATGCCGGTAGCGAAACTGTCAGCCGTTTGCATATACTAGTTTATGATATAACGAGCGGCATCTTACTAGGCTTAGCAATGATTTTGCCGGTGCTGGCAGCAAAATTATTTTATGCTTGGTTTACGGCAACGGTATTTGACAAAAAAGGGTGGCGAAGGTTTGATCATCTCCCGGCAGTAGAATCATTAAAAATATTTTTTTATATCGTTATTAGTTGTATCATTTTTGAATTGATTGGCTTTGAGAGGTTGTTGGGCTTGTTCTCTCCATTATTATTGCTTAGCTGGCCGGAACTTAATCAGGCGCTAGGAGTAGGAAATACAGGCCAATACTTTTTTGAGATTCTTAGATTGGTTTTCCTGAGTACAACGTATTTGGCTTTTCCTTGGTTGCTAATTTCGCTTTTATTTGATTTGGCAATGATTGTGTTGCACCGTTATCTGATTACCAAATATGAGTTTGCTCCATACAAAATGGTTTTTGCGATTTTTTGTTTAACTATGCTTATTGGTTTTTACATAGCCAGTGTGAGGCAGCTTTTTGAACATAATATGACGCAGATTGTTCAAGTGGTGAAATGATGAGTTTGTATCCTCCGACAGAGGAGCGTTTAGCTAAACTAAAATCTCTGGGCATTGTTCCATTTAGTCAAGATTTGCTCAGCGCCGGTGTTATTGTCGGCTTGTTTTTGGGGATCATTATACTCTCCTCTGATGTTAATCTTGTGAATACAATATTTCAGATGTTTGAAGCTTTATGGTCGACAAAAGATAATGTTGAATGGCGGCAAAATAATCTCGCCTTTGCCGTGATAATTTCTGTCTTTCTAAAATTATTATTACCAGTTGCTATGCTGGGATTAATTTGTTCTGTGTGTCAAAAGGGACGGCAGAGTAAAGGGATAGGCGAGGGAATTAACAGTAAGGTATCGATAAAAAGTGATTACTTTGGTTTGTTTGATAGATTATTTATTGGACTACTAGGGGGCTTGAAGGCGTTAGTAATATTAGCCTTACTTACTTTGGTTTTGCTGATTTTGTTTAAAGGTTTGTTGGAAACTTATTATATTGAACTTCTGCAATCCCCGAATATTTGGTTGTTAATAATGGAAAGGGATAAATCTAGGTTATTGGATCCGGCCTATTCCATCATGGGAAAATATTCGCTCTGGGTCTGTATTTTAGTATTAATCATGGGAGCAGTTTCTTATTTTCTGGCGCGAAGAAGGTTTTATCGTATATACGCTATGAGCAGAGCGGAAATAGAAGATGAATATAAAGAAACAGAGTTATCGCCTATTTTTAAAGACGCGCTTAAGCACCGCATGCAAGAGTAGTAAATGGCAGAGAGAAAAAACATAAGGTGGCTTAACCCACGTTCTAATTCTCCGGTGGTAAATAATGCAATAGCGACGGCTGATTTAACTACGGGAGCATTTGATCAAATGCGGGATCCAGAGCTTAATCTCACCCAGGAGCAGGCAATCGCTTTGCTACATACATTGAGGGAGAGTATTAGGCCTTATCATAAAGGAAACAGCGGCAACATGTTATCTTCTCTGTTGCCGACTTATGAAGCCGGGCTTAGTAAAGATGACTTATATACTAGATTAGAAAGTAAGCTGCTGGCTGTTAATAGTGATGTTGATCTTAGTTCTTCAGATCGACATAGCGCTGAGCTTAATATGCTTAGGCAGGTAATTGATTGGTTAGACTGTTCTCTCGGAAAGGAGTAACTGCCATGGCTAACTATTCAAGCAATGAGCTAAAAGAAATTTATCGCATCGCTAAGCTTTATTATGAGATGGGCTATATAGTGCCTGCTGAAAAATTATTTTGGGGTATTGTTTCTGTTCGTGATGACTTTTTTGAAGCGCATTTAGGTTTGGGCGTTATTTATCTTGAAAAAGGCCAGGTTGACGATGCGGCTAAGCACTTTCGCCGCGCTATGACTACTGAGCAATTTGCGGTAGAGGCCAAAATCGGGTTAGCGCTATCATTCATAGCTACTTCCTCATTGGCGCGCGCTCAAGCGTTACTAGCGCAGATGGCCTATGAAAATCTTAAATCCAATGTTCTGACAGACAAACAGAAATCTACAGTGGCCGGATTACTGGAACTTTGTTTAGCTGCATAAGCTGTTAGCTTTGCAGATATTCACAATCGTCGCAATGCAGGCGTCCGCTATTTTAAAAACATATTTACGATATCGGTTTGTAGGGACAGCCTTTGGCAGTCCGTTAGGACGGCATGATCATGGTGGATGTCGCGTCAGCGCAACTCGCCTTACGCGGCCTTGCCGTCAATCACCATGATGGTGCCGAGGTGGCGGATGGTCTAAGGCCGTCCCTATCCGCACCATATTGCCAAAGAATATGTTCGAGATAACATCGGCGAACACAATTATAAAAATATATTTATGGTATCCGTCCGGTAGGGGGGTTGTATCAAAAGTGGATTTAAAATTAAGATAAAATAATAAAGTGCGAAAATTCCTAAGAAGGATGTTTTTTGTGAAAGTTTGACTGGGGATTTTCTACTAAGCCGCTGCTAAGAGCTGCCTTTTATGTATTTTCCTTATGTTTAAACTTACAAATAACCAACCAATATCAAGCTGTGCCTTAACAATTCCTTGCAAACGCACTCGTTTGTAGTTTTGATTATGCTTTATATCCCCGAAAATGGACTCAACTTCATTACCTCGACGCTTGCGCAATTGTATTCCTAGCGTCGAGGTGAGATTTTTCTTCGCCCTTAGTTTAAAATTTTCCAGGTTTTTATTGAAACGTAGCACTCGATTAGGTCCGGCATCTCGCTTACCGCACTGATTTGTAAATTTACAATTCCTACATTTTGAGCACCCATAAACTTTAAACGAAGTGACATAACCAGTTTTTGTAATATTCTTATCATTTTGCAAAAAAGATAACTTCTTCCCTGCTAGACGAATATATTGATCCGTTTTTGCGTCATAACTAAATGTCGATTTCTTTCCCTTACATTCTGCTCTAAATGCTGGATACTTTAAGAAGCTCCTTATTTTATTCTTTTTCAAGGTCGCATAATTTTCTTCGGTACCATAAACGGCATCAGCCGTTATTCTCACTGGCGCAGGTAACCGTAATTGCTCGCGTTGCGCTAGGTGATCTGTCAGCGTAGCCGCATCATTGGCATTCTGATGAACTGAATAGCCAAGGATAAAACCATTTTCCGTCGCCGTTTGCACATTATACGTCGCTCGCAGCTCGTCGTTCTTCAGCCGCATAAACGTGGCTTCTTGATCCGTCTTGGAATATGAATTCCTGCCATTTAATAGGTTCTCCTGTGTTTCGTATTTATTGAGCTTTTGGCCGAGGCTTTTTAATTCCGTTTATCGTGGCAAATTCCGGTCTTTGCATTCCCGATAACCACTTATAGGCAACGTCTCTTTTTAACGCCTTTGCAATTTGCCGACTCGAGTATAGCTTATTGCTGTAGGCGTAGATTATTACCTTGAGCATCATTGTCGGATTATATGACGGACAACCTCCGCCCTTAAACCATTCCCGGATTTCTTCTGTCTCTAAGCTATCTACAACTCGATTAACTACTCTAACCATGTCATTGTCTTCGATCAACTCATCCAACGATGGCGGCAGTAGCATCATTTGCCCTTACTGATATTCTTTAAATTTCTTCATCGTAGCTCCTCCCTATAGGTAGCTACTAACATATTTAAACTACTTAGAGTGCCCTTTTGATACAGCCCC
>JADZAE010000013.1 GCA_020852715.1 Deltaproteobacteria bacterium | reverse complement strand
CAATTACCAGCTTGACTGCTTCATCTTTGTATTTCTTAGTGAATTTCCTGGGCATTTCTTGCTCTCCCTTTTTATTTCCTGACAGTTTTACTTACTCCATTATTACTGTCCGGTAAATCGGGGGAGGGTCAGATTGTGCCTTAACGCGATCAACATCAGCAGTAACTGCGGGCATGCCGGGCCTAAATGTGCTGGTGGCGCCGCCGATACGCGGATCTTTCTGAGCCTGCGTAGCAATTTCTCGAAGAGCGGCGGCAATTGCTCCGTAGTCAAATCCTGCCCTGCTTTCGAGCTGCATTTGAAAGCAACTGGCTACGCCAAGACCTTGAATAGCCGGCGGAATCAGAGGAACGATAAGAGCTTCTTCTACTAACGATAAACGTTTTCTAGGCTCAGCAATAATAAATTCCTGCGATTGTCTATTTTTAATCCGTTCATCGAAGTCTTTATAAATGACATAGTTGATGGAAGCATTAGGGTGCGGTGTGCTATTGTCAAGAACAGAAACGCCGCCAATAGTGATATTATCTTTAACTCCCGGAACTGATCTAATAATACTATCAACCTTTTTTACCAATTTTTCAGTCTTAGCTAACGCTGATCCATCAGGTAACTGCACAGCAACAATGGCATAGCCTTGATCTTTATCAGGTAAAAATCCTGTTGGCGTTTTCATAAAAGCCCAAAAAGTTAAGACTAGAAGGGCGATAAAAACAATCATCATGCTCTTCAGTCTCTTTAGCGCCCAAGAAATCAAACCAATGTACCAGTTTTCAAAGATCTGATAGACATAGTTAAATCCACGGTAAAATGCATTTAGCTTTTCTCCTGAGTGTGGCCTCAGGTAAGTTGCACATTGCACGGGCTTAAGAGTTACAGCGTTTAAGGCACTAATCGCCGCAGTGGCGGCAATGACTAAAGCAAACTGATTATACAGCGAACCGGTTATGCTAGGAATAAAAGCTGCGGGGATAAAAACCGCCATTAAGACAAAGGTAATACCCATGACTGGTCCAATAAGCTCGTTCATGGCTTTGATGGTAGCGTCTTTAGGAGACATGCCCTTTTCGATTCCATGTGAGGCTCCTTCGACGATCACGATAGCATCATCAACCACAATACCAATCGCTAGAACCAAAGCGAATAAGGTGACCATGTTGATTGAAAAGCCTAAGCCCACCATGGCAATAAAAGCACCGATAATAGTTACCGGCATAGTTGTCGTCGGAATAAGCACGGTGCGGACCTTTTGCAAAAAGGCCAAGATAACCATAAGCACAAGCACGGCGGCTTCCATGAGCGTGCGGTAAACTTCGTTGATTGAAGCTTTGGTAAAAGTAGTCGTATCCAATGGGATTTCGTATTTCATCCCTTCGGGAAAATTCTTAGAAAGCTCTTCCATTTTGGCTCGCACGCTATCAGCAACAGCAATGGCATTAGCTCCGGGCAGCTGATAAATGGCTAAACCCGCAGCGGGGTTACCATTTAGTTCACAAAACTGACTGCGCCCCCAGCTCAACACGGCCGATGTCTTTGATACGTAAGATTTTGTTACCATCGATTTTAACGATGATATTTTCAAATTCTTCAGTGTCCTCCAGTCGTCCACGAATCGTAACGGTATACTGCATCTCTTGGGCTTCGGGAGTAGGAGGCTGACCAATCTGTCCGGCAGCAACCTGTGTGTTTTGTTGTTTGATAGCGTTAATGACATCATCAGGAGTTAGACTATAGGTTTTGAGAGCATCCGGATTCATCCAAATGCGCATACTGTATTCTCCAACGCCAAAGATATTGACATCACCTACGCCCGGCAGACGCAAAAGCACATCGCGCTGATTAATGTCAGCATAGTTGTTTAAAAAGAGTTTATCGTAGCGGTTGTCCGAAGAGAAAATATTGATAACATGCAAAATGGCAGTGGAGATCTTTTTGGTGGTCACACCTTGAGCTTGGATTTCAGATGGCAGTTTAGGGATAGCTGCGGCCACGCGATTTTGGACAAGCACTTGGGCAAAAGCCAAATTGGTACCCGGCGCGAAAGTCACAACTAGCTTGTAGTTACCATTACTGGCGCTGGTCGATTGCATGTAGAGCATATTTTCTACACTGTTTACTTGCTGTTCAATTGGAAGCGCCACAGTATCAGCTAGGATTTGTGGAGTGGCACCCGGATAGGTTGCTGTTACCTGTACGGTCGGTGGCGTAATATTTGGATATTGTGCCACCGGTAGGTTAAGCATGGAAACTATACCGACGATTATTGTTATATAAGCAATAACATTGGCAAAAATCGGATGATTAATAAAGAATTTACTTAACACGAGAGATCCTCCTCAAAATGAGTAAGGTAATTAATATCCTCAATTATTTCTGCGCCTGCTCTGGGGTTGAGGTAGGCAAGTCTTTCTCTTCTACGTTCACCTTCATGCCGCCGCGCACGCGCTGAATCCCTACTGTCACTACATAATCATCAGCTTGCAATCCGTGGCTAATGACGCGCAAATTGCCTTCCAATTGCCCAACACTAACAGTGAGCTCCTCAACGATTCCTTGCTCATTAACAGTGAAGACGTACCTGTTGTTTTGGTTTATACCAACAGCGCTTTCGGGTAACAAAATAGCGTTTTTAATAGTTTGTAGTGGTAAACGCATGCGGACAAACATACCGGGAATTAGCTTTGGCAGATTAGTTGCGCCCATGCGGGGGTTGGGAAATGATGCTCGCAGTAATAGCGAACCGGTTTGTGTGTCAACGGAAGAAGCCTCAAAGTCAAATGTGCCTTTAAAGGGACAACCATCGTCTCCCTCAGTGGACATTTCTACTGGGGGTAAAACCATCTTCCGGTATTTCTCCTTTCTCTTTTAGTGCTGCACGAATCTTCCTGCCGTGAGCTAAGTCTCTTTCATTAATTGCAAAGTAAGCGTACACCAGATCAATTCGACGAATGACGAGAGTTTTATTGCTTCACCCGCACCGACAAGATTACCTAAATCGACCAGACTTCTATCCATACGACCATCAAAAGGAGCAGTGATGCGCGTATAGTCAAATTGAATTTTGGCTATATCACGGGCAGCTTTAGCTTCATTTACGCTTGCTTGATCAGCGTCTCTTTAGGCGAGCCATTTCTCCACATCGGAAAGAGAGGGGGCATTTTGTTTAACCATTTGTTGCTGGCGATTATATTCAATGGTGGAGCGGTCAAGCGACGCCTGAGCCCCTTCAACTGCGGCTTCGCGTAGCGCTAAAGTTGCTGCATAGTTATCGGGCTCTATTTCAAACAACAAATCACCCTTTTTAGCAAACTGGCCATCAGTGAAATTTATCTTAGTCAAGAAGCCGCTGACTCGCGCGCGGAACTCCACGCTCTGTGGTGCTAGAGTATTGCCGGTGAACTCCAGATACTCAGAGACTTCCTTAATTATCGGCTTGCTAGCCGTGACCTTAGGAAGAGGAGCTTCTATTTTGGTCGCTTGCTTACAGGAAACAAGAAGCAATGTGCTAATTAGCGCTACTGATAAATATTTCATGTTCTTCTCTCCTTATTACCAAGTTGGTATAGTTCTGGAAGGTGCTTCTTCGACTTTTGCCGGTTCCAGCAAGGCACCCCAGTCTGTGCGTTTGCGCATTTGTTCTTTAGTGGCGTCGGAAACGAAATCATTGTTTTCGCGAATCTGCCAACCTCCGCCCAGGGAGCTATAAACAGTGACTAATGCCTGCGGAACAGCGCCTTTAGCTTTAGCCAAAGAATCCTGCTCTCCCAGCAAGCTTTGTTGAGCGCTGATAACAGTCGTATAGTCTGTGGCACCGGTATCGTATTGGACAGTTACTAAATTAAGCGTACGCTGAGCAGCCTCTACCGCTAGTTTTCTTAATTCTACTTCTCTCTGCGACTTAGTAAAGGCGACCAGGCCATCCTCTACTTCGCGCTGGGCTGACCTTACTGTATTTTCGTAATCAACAAGGGCCTGCTGGAAGGCAGCGTCTTGAACACGTATGGCATTGGTGATTTGCCCATAGTTAAAAAAGTTCCACTGCACGCTCGGGCCAACTGTCGCAGTATGGCTTTTCCACTCGGCCACATTTTTTAGTTTATTTGGGCTAGCGTCTGTGGATAGGAAGCCGAAACTTCCACTAAGCGAGAATGCCGGATATAATTCGGCTTCTTGCACACCGATGGCAGCGCATTGAGCAGCGGCATTAAACTCGGCGGCACGAATGTCAGGGCGGCGGCGTATTAATTCAGATGGAATACCTACAATTAGTTCGTTTGGGGCATTGGGAATAAAACTTTTAGACTGAGCTAGTATTTGATCAACATAGCCCGGTGCTTCACCAAGTAGTAAACTTAGGGCATTTTTTGTTTGCTGCAGCGCTAACTCCAGTTGCGGAATGCTGGCTTCTGTAGCGTGAAGCTGAGTGAGGGCCTGCTGGTAATCGCGCTCTGAAGTCATGCCGGTGTTAAAACGAACTTGAGCAATTCTCGAGCTTTTCCGTTGAGTTGTTACATTATCTCGGGCGATGCGAATTCTTTCTTCTAAAGTTCTGACATTAATGTAGCTAGTGGCCACTTGTCCAAGAAGCGCAACTAAGACAGTGTCGTATGAAGCGGCGGAGGCTAGTAGCGCAGCATCTTGTGACTCTACCGCTCGACGAAACTTGCCCCAGAAATCAATTTCCCAGCCGACCGACAAACCTAATTGGTTTTGCGTAAGATCGGTGTCGGTGCCAACTCCGGAAGCATGCTCACTAAAGCGGTTATAAACGTAGTTGCCGTCTAATCTTTGCTGCAGGGGATAAAGATTGCCAACGCTTTGTGCCAAGGTGGCCTTAGCTTGCAGCACGCGAAGTCCGGCAGTTTTTAACGAGAGGTTTTGGGAGTATGCTTTTTGAATTAGCTCGTCAAGCGCAGGATCATTTAAGTGTTTCCACCAATCACGAATTTCTGCCGGCTCGGCTTTGACCCCATCTTTTTGAGAGACAAGCCAATCTTGTGCCGTTGGAGTTGTCGGTGGAGCAAAATCAGGACCCACAACAGAACAGCTAGTAAGAATTATGGCAAACAATAAAACAAGACACTTCTTTGACATAAGTAATCCTTGAAAAAAAGCATAAATCCCTGACCAATATAGGTGAAACTAGTTAGCCCCTAACGGGGCAGAAATCAAGCACACGCATGTGGTAAAATCTTAACTTTATAGGCATCAAGAATTACTAAGAAACATAATTATAATATCCCTTGATTTAGATAAATGAAGCAGCTGCTTAGTTTGCTTTATTATAAGTGTTAAGCTAGGCATCATATTTTACTTAGCTATTTTAGATATAAGGCTTGTTCTGATGAGTACAGTTTATTTGGTTGATGGATCTGGTTATATTTATCGCGCTTTTTATGCGATTGCTCCACTAACTAATTCCTCAGGATTACCTACCAATGCTCTCTATGGCTTTGCACGCATGGTGCTGAAACTTCTATCGAGCATTAAAGGGGAGAATAAGTATATCGCCGTTGCCTTTGACACCGGGCAGCCGACGTTTCGCCATAAGATGTATGAAGACTACAAGGCCAATAGAAAAGAAAGCCCTGATGAACTGATTGAGCAAATGCCCTATTTTAGAAAGATAGTAGAGGCTCTTGGTATTTGCTCATTAGAAGAGCCCGGCTACGAAGCTGATGATCTGATCGGTACTTGGACAAAGAAACTCGAAGAGCAAGGCGCTAACGTCATTGTTGTTAGCGGGGATAAAGACTTGTGTCAGTTAGTGAGCGATAAAGTTACGATGTACGACGCCATGCGTGAGATTAACTACGATCGCGATGGAGTAAAGCAAAAATTTGGCGTCTGGCCTGAGCAAATAATTGATTACTTATCTCTGATTGGCGACAGCTCAGATAATGTTCCTGGCATTAAAGGAATAGGGCCCAAAACTGCAGTGCAGCTTTTGGAAGCATATCCCACCCTTGAAGAGTTGATTACGAATATTGATGCTGTCAGGGAGATTAAAGGCTTGCGCGGAGCACGTGGAGTCGAAGATAAGTTATGCGAAAACATTGGCAATATACCGCTTAGTAAGAAACTGGTAACTTTAGATTTAGATGCTCCTCTCGGTCGTTATCAGGGTCAAATTGAGGAATTGGCTTGGCCTGGCTTGGATATGGCAAAGTCTGACGTTTTATTTGCTGAGCTGGAGTTTAAAAAAATTCTAGATAAACACCCTCTTCTTGTCCAAGCCGGTTCCATAGCGGCTGAAAAAGTAGAGCAACAAAATGCCGATTACCATTTAGTGGATGTATCGAAATTGCCAGCCTTTATCGAGGAGCTGGCCAAGCAAAAAAGCTTTGCCTTTGATACGGAAACAACGGGGTTGGATGTGCTCACTTGTAAGTTAGTGGGAATATCGATTTCTTGGAAGGATAAAGAGTCGTATTATCTACCGGTAGCTTACAGTGCCGAGGATGCCGGAATTCCCTTAAAAATAGTTTTACGAGAGCTAGTCCCCATTTTTGCTGATAGCAAAATAAAAAAATACGCTTTTAATTTTAAGTATGATTTGGGTGTCATGGAGGAGCATGGTTTTACTATAAACAATGTTTATTTTGATGCTATGCTTGCTTGGTCAATATTGAATCCTGAAAATAAAGTGATGGGTCTTAAAGCTCTCACCCGTAAATATTTTAACGAAGAGATGACGACTTTCTCTGATCTGACAGAGGGGTATGAAGATATTTCACAAGTGCCTCTTGAGCAGGCGTATCGTTATGCTTGCCATGATGCCGATGCCACTTGGCGGCTTAGTAAAGTCTTAGTGAAAGAGCTCGATAAACAATTGAGCATGAAAAAGTCTTTTTATGATGTGGAAATGCCCTTGGTACAGGTCCTCTCGCGGATGGAAAGATGTGGGATAATGGTTGATGTTAATGTTCTAAATGAACTACATGAGGATTTCAGTAGAGACTTGAAAATGCTGGAAAACCGCATAATATTTCTGGCCGGCGAAGAGTTTAACCTCAACTCCCCTAAGCAACTTAGTCACATTTTATTTGAGAAGCTGGGTCTTCCGACAACAGGCATCAAAAAAACAAACAATGGTTATTCTACTGATGCGTCGGTGCTGGAGAAATTTTCCGAAAAGCATGAGATAGCTGTTTTGTTACTGGAGTATCGGGAAATATTTAAATTACTAACCACCTATGTGGATAGTTTAACAAAGCTAATTCATCCGCAGACCGGGCGTATTCATACTTCGTTTCATCAAACGGGAACAGCAACGGGACGCCTAAGCTCATCTGATCCGAATTTACAAAACATTCCGATAAAAAATGCGCGGGGACGTAAAATCCGAGCGGCATTTGTTGCTCGGCAGGGCTGCAGTTTAATTAAAGCGGACTATTCGCAAATTGAGCTGCGTATTTTGGCTCATTTGGCCGGCGATGAAAACCTGATCGCTGCTTTTGTCAATGACGAGGATATTCATCAGCGCACGGCTATTGAGTTATTCCACGCTGATCAAATGCCGGACGATAGACAGAAAGAATATCGTCGTTATGCCAAAACAATTAACTTTGGCTTGATTTACGGAATGGGAGCCTTTCGTCTTGCTCATGATTTGGGGATATCCAGAACTAAAGCTCAAGAATATATGGATAATTATTTCGCGCGGTATTCTAGAGTTAAGGAATATTTCAATTCTCTTAATGACAAAATTAACACCGATGGTTACGTAGAGACGATGTTTGGGCGACGACGTTATTTGAAGGACTTGGATATGGCGAATAGGGATGCTGGATACGCTCAGCGTTCTTTAAATAATACTCCTATTCAAGGAACGGCAGCTGATATCATAAAAATAGCTATGGTCAATGTTGAGAAGTCATTAGCCGGGGAAAATTGTCAGGCAAAGTTACTGTTGCAGGTTCACGATGAATTGGTATTCGAAGTGGATGACAATCATGTCGATCAGGCAGCAGCGATCATAAAAAATGATATGGAAAATGCTGTTAAGTTGTCTGTTCCGATAAAAGTGGACTTACAAATCGCCAAATCTTGGATGGCTTAAGCGCTTGATGAACGAAACGAGTTGATTTGAAAAGATAGAGTTAGTGAAGGCATTAAAGGCACATATCAATGAAGAGTTGTGGAGTACAGACCACGAACTTGTGGAAAATGTTTTAGCCGGCGATAAGGACTCTTTTTGCGTTCTCGTAGAAAAATATCAAAATAAAGCTGTAAGTATTGCCTACGGGATAGTGGGGAACCTTAGCGATGCAGAGGAACTAGCCCAAGAAGCTTTTCTAAAGGCTTACAAGAATCTTGCTTCTTTTCGCGGGCAAGCGAGTTTTTACACGTGGCTTTATCGCATTATTTTTAATCTGGGCATTGATCTTTCCCGTAAACGTTACAGAAAGAATGAAAATCTAGCGGGGGATATGTTCTCGGCTGAAAATCAATCTTATCAAGCGGCAGGGGAACAGGCATTTTCTGCTACTCAGGCGCTAAATCCTGAAGCTGATATCATGAATGCTCAATTAAACGGGGAAATTGAGAAGGCTCTCAATAGCCTCAGCCCTGATCATAAGGCCGTGATAATATTAAGAGAAATTCAAGGTTTATCCTATGAAGAGATTAGCGTGGTTATGAATTGCTCAAAAGGAACAGTTATGAGTCGTCTTCACCATGCTCGGAGAAACCTACAGCAGGCGTTACAAAATTATTACGATAATGACAGGGGATAAATAGAATAAGAGGAATTAGGGGGCGTCTATGTCATCAGGCGAACCTATTTATTTAAAGTTTATGGAAAGAAATATTTCATCTGAAAAGTTGGATGCCTATTTTGATGAAGAGCTGTCATTGGCCGAGACAACCGCTATCAAAGAGGCACTTGAGGCTGATGTCGGGTTGCACTCAGAGTTTAATAAAATGACTTGGTTATCTGATAACCTTAAACACTGGTTTGAGTGCAAGTGGGAAAAAGAGGCGGGTGTAAATTACCAGGCATCTCTTTGGGCAAAGATTGAAACAAGCTTAGATGAAAAATCCGTTCGCCAGGCAGATCAGAGCAATGCGGAATCGATATTACAGTTGTTCGTTAATTATCTTGTAGCTCCTTTTAAACAATGGCCAATTACGACTACTGCTTTTGCCACATTTATTTTAACTGTTCTTTGGTTAGGAACTGGGCGGCAGCAAAATCCTATTGCCTCATTGTTAAAAGAATCTAATCAGCGATCAGTTCGGCTGACAGCAGCTAGTGGTCTGCATACAGCAAACCTTGATGTTGATTGGATTGAAAGTGATGGCAATATTAGTTTTATCAATGCGAACACAGCGGAAGCCCCAATCATTTGGGTAAAAAAAACCCGCTGAAAATTTTTGGGGATTTAAGAAAATTTAATTACGATGAGAAGTGTTCTCCAATCAACCCTTATAGGTAGCTTAGTTGTAGCTTGTAGCTGCATTTGTTCTCTTCCGGCATTCGCACAATCAGGCACAGTCACGGAGGGCGATGATAATGAGCCTTTGAACCCAAATCAGTGTAGTGTAGTTGTTCGCACTTTGAAAGGTTATGACCGTGGGAATGATAGAATCAGCGAAGAGCATCAAATCAAAGGGGAGTTAGTAGATTTAAAGGGGCAGATAGAAAATTTACCTTTCGGGCACTTTGAGCTGATTGATGCAAAAACGCAGATTGTGAATAAGAATGAAACCGGGCTTTTTGCGTTAAAGTGCGCTTTGGGTAAAGATCATCTCGTTCAAGTAACCCCCCTAGGCCTCGATGGTATCAAATCTATTGTGCAGGTTAAGTGGACAGGTCCGGCTCAGGAAAATATGGTGAATAGCAAAATGGGTATCACTAACGGTCGCACTATTATGTTAGGCACGGAACACCAGCAGGAACGCTGCACCCTTATTTCCTTGAAGGTTACTTGTCACTAAGCTTGCTAACCTCTTAATATTCTTTATATAACAGGTCCTCTGAGAGCTTTTGTAGTCCTGAGTAGCTCATCACCACCATTTTCTCTAATCAGTCACCGTATCTGTCTTCTTTTAGTGTTAACTGCAGCCAATATATTTAAGCATAGGTAAAGAGTAAAAATAGCTACAATGACTTTTTTGAGTCTTCGTATTGACTCATTTATGAACTGTGCTATTTTGGGCCGCCCTAACGGAATTTAACAAGTAATTTAATATTTTATCCAAAATTGACGGAATTTATGAAGACTTATTTCCAGACCAAAGAAGATGCCCAGGCGCAAAGAAAGTGGGTGCTAGTGGATGCAACCGATCAAGTAGTTGGGCGTTTGGCCTCTAAAGTAGCAGCGATACTGCGGGGGAAAAATAAGCCGGCGCACACTCCTCACAATGATGATGGAGATTTTGTCGTCGTGATTAATGCCGAAAAAATTCGTTTTACCGGTAAGAAATTAGAACAGAAGCATTACTATAAGCATTCCGGTTATACTGCGGGAATTCGCGATGATGCCGCTTCGGATTTAATTAATGACAATCCGACCGAAATTATTAGGCACGCAGTTTGGGGCATGTTGCCTAACAATAGTTTAGGTAGGCAACAAATGACAAAATTAAAAATCTTTGCCGGTAGTGCTCACAATCATCAAGCACAAACGCCAGTAGAAATTCAGTTATAATTAATCTTAGGAAAGACATGGCAGCAAAAGTTAAAGCGATTACAGCAATTGGTAGAAGAAAGAATGCTAATGCAAGGGTTTTTTGCCTACGCTCTGAGAGTAAAGATGGGAAGATTTTAGTGAATGGTAGAGAGCTTACAAATTATTTCCCCCGTAAGACAGCTCAGCAGGTAATTATGCAGCCAATAGAGTTAACAGAACGTGTTGGTGCTTATGATTTTCGCATAAATGTCCAAGGCGGCGGGCTTTCCGGTCAAGCCGGAGCTGTTCGTCACGGTATTTCCCGTGCCCTGGAAAAGTCCGAGCCAGAATTAAGATCTATTCTTAAGAAAAATGGTTTTCTTACTCGTGATCCTCGTGTTGTCGAGCGTAAAAAACCAGGTCGTCATAAAGCTCGTAAGAAAACACAGTTCTCCAAACGCTAACGTTTATCTATGTCCTCGCAGTTTGCGGTCTGTCGTGGTGTCATTTTCGACATGGACGGTTTGGTTGTTGATACAGAGCAGATCAGTTACCCCATTTGGCAACGTGTATTTAAGGAAAATGGCTATCCATTTGAGTATGATGTTTATATTCGGACTATCGGCTGCGATATAAAAACATCGGAGAGCATCATGAAGTCTGCCTACGGCAGCGATTTTCCTTATATGGACTTAAGAGCTAAGCGAAAACAATATGGGGAAGAATATGTGAGCAAGCATGGTATCCCTGTTAAGGATGGAGCGGTAGAACTGATAGAGTTTTTATCTGATCTACAAGTGCCTTATGCCTTGGCTACTTCAACAGCGTTTGAGAAGATGCAGGTAACCCTAAAAATAGCAGGTATTACAAAATATTTTCAAAATATTGTTGCCGGGGACCAAGTGGCTAAAGGGAAGCCTGATCCGGAAATATTCCTTAAGGCAGCTAAGCTTATTAATACTGACCCAAAATGCTGTGTGGTATTGGAAGATTCCTTGCGTGGTTTGCAAGCAGCTTTTGCAAGTGAAATGATCCCGATCTTCGTTCCTGATGTGATTAGACCTAACGAAGAAACGAACAAACTTGCCCATGCAACATGCTGTAATCTATTTGAAGCGAAAGAATTAATAGAAAGAATGCTTAGCTATTAGCGGTGGGGAATTTGTCTCCCAGGCAGACAGTGATTTTGTTGTAAAATTGTTACATTATTTCCGTAAATAATATACAAAATTATCAGTCACAACAATGTCATTTACTGCTATAACTATTGTTAATAGAGATCAGCAATGGAATCAAAATTATCGTTATGGATTTACTAAACTCGCGTCGCAAAAGAAAAAGAAGACCCACATTTACTCCGCGTTTTGGCAATAGCACTGTCGCCTTAGAGATAGGGTTGCTGCGTATGATTATTGAGCAAGAAAAGAATAATGAATTGATGAAGCCCGAACACAATAAAAATAAGAAATAATAGCTTTCCTTAAAATCTTTTACTATATCATTACAGATACGAACTTTTTTATACCGTAAGGGAAATACAAGTTAGAACAAAGGCTTTTTAGTAATGGTATAATCTCACAGTTACTTTTTCCTTGGTTAACTTATTTTTCTGAATGGTATATTTCAAAAATTAAGTATTTTTGAACTTTTTGAGGCTTCCATGCAAAATCCTTTTCGTGTTGGATCTACTTTTACATTGAGTGTGCCGCCCTGTGTGATGATTATTTTTGGATCTACAGGGGATCTGACAAAACGTAAGCTTATGCCGGCACTATATAATATTGCTGTTGATGGTTTATTACCCGCAAATTTTTCGTTGGTTGCTTTTGGCCGTAGAACATGGAATCACGACATTTTACGAAATGAGGTCTCTAATTCAGTCCGAGAATTTTCTCGCCGTCAACCAATAGATGAGAATATTTTATCAGAGTTTGTTAGTCATTCATATTATTGCCAAGGAGAGTTTGATAATCTTGACTCGTATGAGCGTTTACGTGAGTTACTGGATTCAATTGATCGTCAAACCGGTCATGCCGTAAATCGTATTTTTTATCTCGCAACTTTGCCTGAACATTTTGAAATGATCATCAATAATTTGGGAGCAGTAGGCCTTAGCGAAAAAGCGCAAGATCCACGTCGCGAATCACGTATTATCATTGAAAAGCCATTTGGTCATGACCTAGTCTCCGCACGTGAGCTAAACAGAAATATGCTTAAAGTTTTAGATGAGCAGCAAATTTACCGTATCGATCATTACCTAGGAAAAGAAACCGTGCAAAACTTATTGGTATTTCGCTTTGCTAATGGAATTTTTGAGCCAATTTGGAATCATAAGTATATCGATCACGTTGAAATATCGGTTTGTGAATCGCTAGGTTTGGGAAGTCGGGCTGCCTATTTTGATAAATCGGGAATTGTTCGTGATATTATTCAAAATCACCTCTTGCAGCTTTTATGTTTAGTAGCCTTGGAGCCCCCGGTTACTTTTGCAGCCAATGCCGTGCGCGATGAAAAGGTTAAAGTGTTACGTTCGTTACGTAAAATAGATGCAGAAAATATAAGCTCCTCAGTGATTCGCGGTCAATATACAAAAGGTTACGTAGCAGGCGAAGAAGTTGTTGGCTATCTAAATGAAGAGAAAATAGATTCTCGTTCCCGGACGGAAACCTATGCGGCGATGGAGGTATTTATAGATAACTGGCGCTGGGCTGGAGTTCCTTTTTATCTCCGTGCCGGGAAGCGTCTAGCAAAAAGAATAACGGAAATAACGATAAGCTTTCGCCAGGTACCACATAAATTATTTGCCACAGAGGATGTCCGAGAAGTTCGTCCTAATACTTTGTCTTTTCAAATTCAACCCGATGAGGGAATATCTTTAAGTATTAATTCCAAGCCACCGGGGAGTAGAGTTCGTGTGCAGCCGGTAAAAATGGATTTTAGCTATGGAACTTCCTTTGGCACCGAAGCACCAGAAGCCTACGAACGGCTCATTTTGGATTGTATGCGAGGGGATGCGACCTTATTTACTCGCAACGATGAGATAGAAGAAGCATGGGATTTTATCGACAGCATTGTAAACTGTTGGGCACAAAACCCTGAGATTTCATTGTGTAATTATGAAGCGGGGAGTTGGGGTCCCACTGAAGGTGAGGATCTACTCAAAAAACGCATCGGTTACGGTTGGCGGAGATTATAAATAACGAAGAGAAGAAACTGATGACTAGTGTTGAAACGAAAGAAAATGTTTCGTCTGCAAGTATCGAAAAGGAATTGAAGAATATTTGGCACCATGCGGCTCAACTTGACAATTTGCGTACATTAAAAACACAAGCGCACATCAAAGCTATTCTTGCTAATATCGTAATCGTTACTTCGCCAGCTTCTACAATAACCAAAGAAACATTAGACGATGTGATAAATGATCTATGCGTTGCGCATCCATCAAGATTTTTTATCATAAATTATCAGCCAGATTTAACAAATAGCTTGATGGTGTCCGTAAGCTCGCGTTGTATGACAGCGCGCTCAGGTTCACATATTTGCTCAGAAGAGATATATTTCAATGTCAACGCTAAAGGTGCCGAGGCTATTCCTAATTTATTCTTATCTTTGCTTGTTCCCGAAGTTCCGGTGCAGATAATTAGCTTAGTAGATTTCAGTCGTGCAGAAATTACCAATTTACAAGATTCCGGAGGGCTTTCCATCTGTGAGTTAGTAATGCGCTTGGCAAGTTTTGCAGAAAGAGTTTGTTATGATTCTTCGTTGTTTGAAGACTATCTAATAGGGCTCAAATTTATCTCGCAGCGCTTGGCTAATTTTGGTAGTGGGAATATTTCTTGGCCTTGTAATGTGATCAGCGGGAACGCTCGGGATTTAACTTGGCAACGCGTTCGTCGATGGCGGTACTTAATTGCCGAGCTTTTTGATTCTAGCCTCTGCCTCGACCCGAAGCGGGGAGTGGAAGAAATTAGTTTTATCGTTAATAACAACATAGAAGACGTAATTTCTCCTAAAGTCTCTCCCGAGGTATATTTATTGCTTGGGTGGATTATGGATAAACTTGAGTGGAAACTAACGGATAAACAATTGCTATTAACCGAAAAAGAAGTTTTAGGATCTTTTTATGATATTGATGGTCGTCCTGTTAAATTGTGCATCAATAAGGCACAAAAAATAAATAGTAGTCTTAATGACCAGTTGAGAATCAGCGGTATTACGATGATCGTTCGCGGAGAAGTTGGTCATCGTTATGCTATGGAGGTACGTCGGGAAATAGATGAAGGTTATTGCGAAATCGAAACAAAGTCGATAAGTGGAAAACAAGAGCAAGATTTTTGCGAGTATTCTGTAAGACGCATAGCATTTCCCAGACAAAGTTTAACAGAAATTGTATTAGCTGAGGTTACAGCAGGGGCACGAAGTAGAAACTTTGGCCCAGCCTATAGAATGGCGCTTCTTTTGGCAGAAAGGCTAAAATTTTAAAAGTTTGTTTACCCCGGGAGGATTTTAAATGTCATTACGTAGTATTGCGGCAACTTATTGTGTGTATGATGATGAAGAGTGGCTGCCCTATTCTTATCAGGCGATTTATCCCGAAGTCCAAGCCATTTACTTTTTTGTTGATTCTCGTCCCTGGTTCGGAGAGGTAACCGATAACTATTCTATGTTGCAATGTATTGAAGATTTGCCTGATCCCCAGAATAAAAAGATATTGGTGCGTGGTAACTGGGGAAGCGAAGTCGTTCAGAGGAACGCAGCACTGGATAGACTTTCAGTCGATGGCTTTGCCTATAATTTTATAATTGATGCCGATGAGATTTACGATACTTTGATGTTAGGGAAGATGTTCGAATATGCTTATGCCCATGGAGATATAGAGTGCTGGCATACCTGTTTTGTAAATTATTGGAAATCCCCGCGTTATCGTATTGATCCTATGGAAAAACATAATCCTCCAATTTTATTGAAAGTTGGCACAGGGCGATTTCTTGAATACCGTAATTGTCGATCAGGGAAGCATGAGTTGTTTCCACCGACGATAGGCTATTGCCATCATTTTAGTTATGCGCGAACTGATATACAGATTATCCGAAAATTAAACACATTTAGTCATGCTCAGCAGATTGGAGAAACATGGTACGAAAATGTGTGGAAAAAATGGGACGAAGATCATTCGATTCGTGATCTTTGTCCTTATAATCCTGGAGCCTTTGATCATGCCGTGGAAGTCCCGGAAGAAGTCTGGCCGCAGATTGTTAAAGAGAATTGGGAAAAGATCAAAACCTCATTTGGTTTTCATTAAAACTAGCGCTTCCTGAGCTGGATCAAGTAATCAACTTGGTAATGCTATAAAACCCAGAACGCTTGCGTTATTGGCGTGGGTTACTCTCTGTCATATAGCTGTGGGTTACTTCAACAAATTCAGCTTTGCGCTGTAATTCTTTAATACTGCGCGCCCCACCATAGGTTAGTCCGGAACGCAATCCACCGAGAAGATTGTTAATCAACTCTTGTGCTGTGCCTGATACAGGTGCCCAGAAATTAATACCCTCGGGAACAGTATCTTTCTTAACGTTGCCGTAGTAATCCACTTGAAAATCTTCGCTTGCCTGACCACGGTATTTTGCCTCCAGACCAGCCAAATTTTTTGCCTCTCTTTTTGGAGCAGCGCTTTCTTTGGTCAGGGCAAACAATTTGCCGATCATTACCGAGCTTGCCCCGGCTGCTAAAGCTAGCACGAGATCTCGACTATTTCTAATACCACCATCAGCGATCATCGGAACTCGAAGTTTATCAGCGATAGAGGCACATTCTTTAATCGCGGTAAATTGCGGCACTCCAAACCCTGTGACTATTCTAGTTGTGCAGGCAGCTCCCGGGCCCACACCTACCTTAACAGCATCTGCTCCGGCATTAACCAAATCATGATAGGCCATAGGGGTACATACATTACCCGCAATAACTTCAATGTCCGGATGTGATGTCTTTATTTCCTCTATAAATTTCATCATTCTGTCGCTGTGTCCGTGGGCAATATCGACACAGACACCGGCTGGACCCAGATCAAGTAATTCCTGAATTTCGCCAATATTAAGAATGCCGCAGGAGATAAACATTTTCTTGCCGTATTTTTTTATCCAGGTTTTTTGAGTTTCTAAACCTGTAAAGCGATGAAAGATAGGCACGGAGCCGTTGGTGATGATTATATCAGCTAAATCATCACACATAACTGTGTCCATGTTGGCCGCTAATATTGGCATGTGCATTTTTATGTCTTTGGTTAGCCAACTCTCCAAAGTAGGCTCCAACCGCGATGGGATATTATTAAACTGAGGCACTAATGCTACATCATCAAAAGTAAATGCTTTTCTCATCTGACTCCTCGTTTGTTTTTAAAAACCTAAGATTATGATGCGAAATATTGCGACAAGGATGCGCTAAATTGGGGAAGATATGTGGGCTTATTTGGTATATTTCTTAAGAATATGCATCATAATTTGACTGACAAAACCTAGCGAACCAATATATGTAGGGCTTACCATTTGGTAGATGATAGAAAGGCAAAATAAGATAAGCAGCGCCCATTGGATAGAACAATAACACAAAGAATTTATGCTGTCGCTCTTTATGCTCTGGGACGATACTCGGATATAGAGATAGCTGAAAATCGGCAGCACCAGATAGATATTAATGATTTATTGGAATTAGGAGTTGATAAGATTAACCAAGGTCCTGGTGGTGTAATACATGCCAGTCTAGTTGACAAAAGAATAATTCTCTTACCCAAAGTTGTTACCAGCGACGATTGTCATGCTGTTTATGCTGATCTTCTAAATTTTTTTAATAATGAGAAACTAATTAGCACTTGGGTAGTTGACTGTTCTACGCTAACAGAAAATCACTTGTTACTTTTGTCTAATTTAATTGCCTATGCGCATAAGCTACGTTTACGTGGCGGCGATATGTTACTATGCTGGTTTCGTTCCAAGTTCATCCCTGAACAGCAGCGAGAAAAAATAAGTGAATTTTTCCATTTAAAGTCAATTGGCGGCCACATGTTTTCTTCTAAAGAAGAAAAGCAATTGTTAGGGTAGTTTGATTTTACGTTTTTTAGAATCTTTCTGCTGACGATAAAGTATCAAAATATTGCCCAGCAGCGCTACTTGTTCGGCGCCCGATTCAGTAGAAATGACTTTAGCTAAATCCTTTTTACTATCCTTGAAAGCATTAAATTTCACTTTGATCAGCTCGTGAGTCTTAAGTAAACAGTCTATTTCCTTGATTAGTTCACTACTCACACCAGCTTTGCCAATTAAGGCAACTGGTTTTAGGGAATGGGCACAAGCCTTAAGAAACTTTTTTTGTTGAATCAATAGAGCCATAATTTATACCATACACAAAAATTAAGTTTGAAAGAAAGACCTTGAACGGTGCTAAAAGTTAATTTACTTCTTGGTAATGCTATAACTTCTCCATCTTCACTACTGTATCCACAAAGTTGGCAATATTACGGTCGTGTGTCACTACTAGTACAGTTCGTCCTTCTAGCTTAGTAGTCAATAACTTGCAAATATCCCGGGCAGCTTCTTCATTAAGATGACTGGTAGGCTCATCAAAAATGATCAGCTCGCTTTTGCGAAGTAACGCCCTAGCCAGAGATAGACGCTGTCTTTCTCCTCCTGATAAAATAGTCCCCGCTTCTCCAATTAGAGAATCTAAGCCCAATTTGCGAGTCGTGCATAAGTAATCTAAGCCCACTTCGCTAAGAGCTTCTTTTAATTCTTGTTCTGACGCATTAGTTTCCAAGCCATAATTTAGATTCGCTCCTAATGTGTCGTTAAAAAGTAAAACATCCTGGGAAACAAGAGCAACTTTGCGATACCAAGAATCAAGGGAAAATTCTTCGATGGGAACATCGTCAACTAAAATACTTCCGCTGGTTGGTTTGTATAACCGCAACAACAAATTAATAAATGTTGTTTTCCCTGCGCCGTTAACCCCAAAAAGCGCACATTTGTAGCCCTTGGCAATTGTGCAGTTAAAATTCTCTAACACTGCTGGAGATTGAGGGTAGGAAAAAGATAAGTCACGAATATTTAGTTCATGATTTATGTACTCAAACTGTTTTTGACCTTGAGGAATAGAAAACATTTGTGACTGTTGAATAATGTTTTCAAGCTGACTGATCGGTCCATAAATCTGCGCAAGTGCCCCTCTAATCTCACCGATAAAACCGATATTTCCCATTATCCGCCTGGTTACAATTAAAAAAACCAGTAGGCCGGCAACTTGTTGGACATTTTCTAGGGGAATAAAATAATAAACGGCTAATATGCCTATAGTTAAGAGAATTATGACAATGAGTTCCTGTGCTATGGGTAGTAGGCAGCGCAATTTGTCAATGCGAAATTGGAACGAGCATAAATTCCCACTGAGATACTTAAATAAATTACGTTGTTTAGATTCTGTTGCAGTTGTTTTTACCAAAATAATATTGTGTAACAAATCTGCAACAGTTGAACTAAGTTTTGCTTGATGTTGTGCATATAGACGCGACAAGAATTTAATACGTTTAACTAGTTTGTTGACTAGTAGATAAAGCAGAGGAAAGGCCAACAGCAATACTATAACCAGCTGCCAACGGGTATAAACGAGCACTAATAAGTAACTACAAATCAGGCAGCACCTAAAAAATGCTTGATGCAGGGAATTTAGGGTAAGGCTAATATCTTGCGTGTATCCTAAAAGTGCCTGGTACAACACTCCGCTATGATTCCGATCAAAAAAAGTTTTACTAGCCCCAAGAAAGTTAAAAAATACAGATTTTCTTAAATTATCAGCACCCTTTCTAATGATAGAAAGTAGAGAAACTGAAGAAATATAATGAAAAAAAAGCTTGATTAGAGAAAGCAATAACAAACCCGCTAAGAGCTCAGGTACTCGCGATGGATTAAAACTACCCGAACTCAGAGTAGGGTCGGGAGTAAGCAGGGTTGAGGCAGAACGAATAGCTTCTTCCAAAAGCGGAATAAGAACAGTAAATAACAATCCTTCGCAAGCAGCTGCCGCAATAGCAAATCCTAATGGCAAAACCATTACTGAAAGAGAAATTTGCAGTAGCCGCATAATTTTGCTTAACTCAGAAAGCAGGGGAGACAAAACCGAGTTATTTTTCTGATCTTCAGTCAAATTGCAGTTTATCCGTTAACAATCGTTTTATTTTATTCATGCTACAACACGGCGACATTTTTGGGTGCAAGAACGACTTATGATATGGCCTCTTATAGCGCAGGAAAAACATCGTTAGCTATAAAAATACCATTCAACTTACTTTTTGTGTACGATATAAATCGTTTGTGAGGTTTAGGGTAATACAAGGTGTGCTGCTACGCAAGGAACAGATAGGCGCTTTTATATACGGCTATATGATATGAAGAATTATCGAACGATTGTGTTCATGGCGGCGATGCTCCCAGAGAAATACCCCTTGCCAAGTTCCTAATGCCAGCTGACCATGAATTATAGGAATAGCCACACTTGTGGCAGTCAAAGCAGTTTTAATATGTGCAGGCATGTCATCTGTGCCTTCAAAGCGATGAGTAAAATTAGGATCAGATTCCTGCACGAGGCGGTTCATCCAGCCTTCCAAATCGAGCCGCGCCGAAGGATCAGCATTTTCTTGGACAATCAAACTGGCGCTGGTGTGCGGGATAAATACTGTACAGAGACCTTCCTCAATGTCTACTTCACGCAAAACATCGTCTATTTTATTTGAAATCTCTACCAGTCCGGGCCCTCTGGTAAGTATTGTAAGTTTCCTAATCATAAATTTACTGCGGATAAAAGGCCATAAAGGGGTCCAAATGACTAAATAAATCATTAATTAAGAGTATCAAGAATTGAAGCGCCCCCGCCACATTTTTTAATAAAAACAAAATCACGCTGATGGTAACGTAAATAAATGGCCAATTCAATACTAGGAATAAAAATATGACAAAAATATTACATTCTTATTTGTTCATTGTGTTCAGCGAAGAGGTCGACGGGCTCGTTGATTGCCTTATTTAATAGCTCCATAAATTCAGCTTGGGGAATTTCAACGGCGCCAAAGCTTTGTAATAGTGGTGTAAGCTGCTGACAGTCAATCCACTCAACCCCTCTTTCCTTCAAATAGTCTACCAAATAACATAGGCAAATCTTTGAACAATCGGTTTCAATGTGAAACATTGATTCTCCGGCAAACATCTTGCCAATCGAAACACCATACAGACCGCCAAGCAATTTCCCTTCCTCACCATAGCATTCAACGCTGTGCGCATAGCCTGCCTTGTGCAAGGCATTATATGCGGTGACTATTGTCGGGGTGATCCAAGTCCCCTGAGATTTTCTAATTCCTGACTCCGCACAAGCTCTCAATACCCCATCGAAATCTTTGTCGATGGTAATTGAATAATGGTTATTGGATATAGATTTCTTTAAGGAGCTTGATATATGGAAATCTTTAGTAAATAAAACAGCGCGCATTTTAGGAGCAAACCACAACAAGGCATGATCGGCAGTTACCGGCCAGGGGAAAATACCGCTGCGATAAGCATGTAGCAGCAGGTCAATATCCAAACTTCCCCCCATAGCCAGCAGGCCGGTGTCGTTATCTGATGTCTCTACGGGTGGAAACTTCGGTAATGGCATATTTACTATTAAATTTTGCATTATTCCGTCGGTTCTAACTGCAGAAGGATAAGCAGAATGACGAATCAAAGTCAAATTTAGGGCGGCTAGTTTATGATTGTATAGCGCCTTTCAAGTTGCTATTGACATGTCAACCCGTAGTTATACGCCTCAATGGTAACGTTGAACTTTAACTTCAAAGGAAACTTATGACAGCTATATCCATTATCTTAATCTTAATCCTGGTCTTATTGTTTCAAGTGATGTTTACTTATAACAGGTTAGTCAGACTAAGAAATGCTTTCAAAAATGCATTTGCGCAAATTGATGTTCAACTCAAGCGTCGCTATGATCTTATTCCCAATTTAGTAGAAACAGCTAAAGGGTATTTAGCGCATGAGCGCCAAACTTTGGAGGCTGTAATTGCCGCCCGTAATCAAGCAGTTAGTGCTGCCGGTAAAGCAAGCTCAAATCCCGCAGATGCTCAAGCGGTAGCGGGCTTAGTTGGCGCAGAAGGTGTTTTAACCGGAGCTTTAGGTAAGATGTTTGCCCTGGCCGAAGCCTATCCCGATTTGAAAGCCAATCAAACAATGCAGCAGTTGATGGAAGAGTTGACAAGCACAGAAAATAAAGTCGCTTTTGCTCGCCAAGCCTACAACGATGCTGTCATGTCTTACAATACGAGCTGCGAGATCTTTCCTAATAATATAATTTCCGGAATGTTCGGCTTTTCTCAAGCCGCTCTTTTTGAAGTGCAGAAGGAACAGGAGAAAGTAGCACCGAAGGTATCTTTTTCCTAAGAAGATATGAATTTTTTTGAACATCAAGAGAAAGCCCGGCGCCGGACTCTATTCCTAGTATTTTGCTATTTGCTTGCTGTCGTATTAATCGTGCTAGGCATATATGCCGGCGTTATAGCCACGCTATTTTTGCTGCAAAATTATAATAATGCAGAAGATACTACTAATTTCTTAACGGCGTTAAAAAGTAGAATGCTTTTTGTCGAAGTGTTCTTGGTGACTTTTGTTATCATCATTACCGGAACTATTTATAAAGTAATGCAGCTCTCCAGAGGAGGAGCCGCTGTGGCGGAGATGCTCGGAGGACGCTTACTCAGCCCGAGTATGTTAACGCCTGAGGAAAAGAAGCTGCGCAACATAGTTGAAGAAATGGCCATCGCTTCCGGTATCCCTGTGCCCTCAATATATCTTCTCGATACTGAACCAAGCATTAATGCCTTTGCTGCCGGATTTTCTCCTTCGGATGCAGTAATTGGTGTTACTTCTGGTGCTATAACCAAACTATCCAGAGATGAGCTGCAAGGGGTTATAGCCCATGAATTTAGCCACATCTTTAACGGTGACATGCGGCTCAATATCAACCTCATGGGGATAGTGCATGGCATCATGCTGTTATATTTCATCGGAGAGACGATGGTGCGAGTAATCGCTAGAACCCGCGGCCGCAGTAGCCGTTCGAAAGGTGGATATCCGAGGTTAGCCATTTTTTTATTAGGTCTTATTCTAATGGTTTTTGGAGCTATCGGCGTCTTTTTTGGCAATATCATAAAATCCGCCGTTTCCAGGCAGCGTGAATTTTTAGCTGATGCCTCGGCTGTCCAATATACGAGAAATCCCGATGGTATTGGCATTGCCCTCCAAAAAATAGCCGGGCTCGCACCGGCTCAAAGTCGCCTTTGTCACCCCAAGGCAAAGCAAGCTAGTCATCTTTACTTTGCTCAAGGAGTTTCGCATTTTTTCAATCTATTGTTTGCCACTCATCCCGATATAAAAGAAAGGATTAGGAGGATATCTCCCAGTTTATTAGCTGAGCAAAGAGAGATGGATTCTGCGCCAAATCAAGCACAACAGGCGGGAGGGGATTTGCCAGTTGCTAATCTTGCGGCAAATTCATTCTCCTCAACTGCTGGTAATATCAGTGCTGAACATCTGAGTTTAGCCGGAAACATTATCAATTCCTTTGCTGGTCAAATAAAAACGCTACTTACTGAACCCAGCGGAACGCAAGCGATAGTCTTCCAGTTGTTCTTGGATCAGCAAGAGCAAACAGTTAAAGATAAACAATTAGAATATCTATCGCGAACGGTGGGAGCATATATTTTTCAAGAAGTTTTGCGGCTGGAGGAAACCATATTAAAATTATCTGTCCATCAGTATTTGCCACTACTTGATTTAGCGACGGACGCTTTCAAGCAGCAATCAGCCGAGCAATATCAAACTTTTTTATCAGTTATTGATGCCCTTATATCGGCAGATAGTAAATTAACACTACGTGAATTTATTTTTAGAGCGATCATTAAACACAGACTAGATTTATATTTTTCCCTAACAAAACCCGTAAAGCAGACAATTTCTAATTTAGGAAAAGCCCAAGATGCGCTTGCGGTCATTCTCTCCGCGCTTTGCTATGCCGGCTCATCGACAGAAGATCAACAAGTTAAACTCTTTGCTCTCGGTACAAGCAAACTGGCTCTTGATGGATTGCATTTATTGCCGGTAGAGTCGTGTTCAGTATTGAATATTGAACAAAGCATGGACACGCTAAGAAAGCTCTATCCTAAAGAAAAGCAAAAATTACTAGATACGTTAGCGTTCTTAGTAGTTCAAGATCAGCAAATAACCATTACCGAAGCCGAGTTATTGCGAGCTGCTGCCATTTTGCTGGATTGTCCTATTCCGCCTTGTCTTAACGTTAGCTAATAAAGTCGCTAACCTTACATATAAGGATCGGCGTGCAATAAATGATTATGAACATAATCAGCAATGGCGTCCTCTAAAGACATAAAGGTATGATCTAAATTTAAGGCACTGAGTTTAGCCATTTCCGCTTGTGTGAAATATTGATAGCGGGCAGAGATACTTTCGGGAATATCAACAAAAGTGATATTTGGTTTAACGCCCATAGCTTTAAAAGTGGCAAGAGCTAAATCTTTCCAGGTGCGAGCATTTCCCGTTCCTAAATTATAAATACCAAAAGCCTGTGGATGATTTAACAGCTTCCAGAGAATCTTTGTGCAGTCTTTAATATAAACAAAATCGCGTTTTTGCTCGCCATCCTTGAAGGCCGGATGATGTGACTTAAAAAGCTTCAAAATCCCTTTTTCCTTAATTTGATTAAATGCCTTGTAAACCACGCTCGCCATGTCGCCCTTATGATATTCATTAGGGCCGAAAACATTAAAAAATTTAACCCCTGTTATTTTATCCAACAGATTATTCTTAAGAGCCCATAAGTCAAAGGCATGTTTGGCATAACCATAAACATTCAGTGGACTGAGATTCTGTAACTGTCCATGATCATCAGAAAACCCCTTCTGACCATCCCCGTAAGTAGCCGCGCTGGAAGCATAGAGAAAGCGAATGTTGTGTTGTAAGGCCCAACTAGCCATTACTTTTGTGTAGTAGTAATTATTTTGCATCATATATTCGGCGTTTGACTCAGTGGTCGAGGAACAGGCTCCCAGATGAATAAATCCCTGAATATCATGAGCATTAATTTTGTTATTTAAAATCAATTGCAAGAAATCTTTTTTATTAATGTAGTCGTCAAACATTAAATGCGAAAGATTTCGCCATTTATCCGAGCTATCGAGATTATCGACAATGATTACTTTATCAATTCCTTCATGGTTAAGTTTCTTAACCATGGCACTACCAATAAATCCGGCTCCACCAGTAACTATGTACATAAAATTCTCCAACTTTCAGCCAAAAGTATCTTTAACACAATCCCCCGCTATGCTAGCATACCGGCTATTTATACCGTATGAAAAAAATGAAGTGAAAGCCAAATACTTTGGACGGTATTTTTATAGGTAATGCCTATATTTGTAATGTATAGATGAAAGCATTCGAAGGTGAAAATTTTCGCAGATACCCAAGACTAAGGCAAGGTATTATTAATAACACACAACCAAGTAATTTATGGCAACTGCAAAAAATATAATTGATAAAATTTGGGATAGCCACGTAGTTCGGCAAAATCCGGGTCACCCGCCGATCATTGCAGTGGATTTAATGATGATGCACGAGGTCACTTCGCCGCAGGCTTTTCAAATGCTTGAAGAAAAGCAGCTACCGGTTTTTGATAAATCGCGTATTATCGCCACTATCGATCATGTAACCCCCACACGCAGCAACCGCCATGAAATATTTGATACCGTGGCTAAGAAGCAATTGGAAACCCTGAGAGCTAATTGTGCCAAGCATCAGCTTAAATTATTTGATTATGATAGCGGTGGCCAAGGAGTAGTGCATGTCATTGGGCCGGAACTAGGCGCTACGCAGCCGGGAATGCTAATTGTTTGCGGAGATTCACATACGGCAACTCATGGTGCTTTTGGCGCGCTTGCTTTTGGTATTGGCACCTCGGAGGTGGGACACGTTTTAGCAAGTGGCTGTATGCTACAGGACAAACCCAAAACCATGAAGGTTATTTTTAACGGAACGTTCAAGCCGGGAGTATATGCTAAGGATGCCATTCTCAAACTTATTTCTCTCATCGGTACAGGTGGGGCCAATGGTCATGCCATAGAATACTGCGGCGAAACGATTGCTGAAATGAGCATGGAAGCACGTATGACAGTATGTAACATGAGCATAGAGTGCGGCGCGCGTGCCGGATTGATTAGTCCTGATCAAAAAACCATAGACTACTTAAAAGGACGTCCTTGCGTGGCCAGTGATGATCAATTCAAGAAAGCCACTGAATACTGGTTATCGCTAGCAAGTGATAAAAATGCAAATTTTGATCGAGAAATTACAATTGATGTCAGCGAACTAGACCCCATGGTGACTTGGGGCACTAATCCCGCGCAGGCCATTTCTTTAAGCGAAACTTTACCAGATCCAGAATCAATGACCATCGATGACAAAAATGCAGCAATTAAAGCTTATAGTTATACACAGCTAAAACCAAACGATAAACTGAAAAGCACTCCCATCCAATGGGCGTTTCTTGGTTCCTGTACAAACGGTCGTATTGAGGACTTGCGCTTAGGCGCGCAATTGATCCGTGGCCATAAAGTACACGCTGATGTTACGTTTTATGTCGTCCCGGGTTCAGAAAGAGTTATGCTGCAAGCACAGCAGGAAGGATTGGATAAAATTTTCATTGAAGCCGGTGCAGATTTTCGCATGCCCGGATGTTCTATGTGCCTAGGCATGAATGACGATAAAGTTCCTAGCGGTATGCGCTGCGTAAGCTCATCAAATCGCAATTTTGTTGGTCGCCAGGGAACGGGAAGTATTACGCACTTAGCATCACCGGCCACGGTGGTAGCTTCGGCTCTTAAAGGCTGTATCTGCTCAGAGCAAGATTTGTAAAAGGATAAACTATGGAAAAGATAACAATCATCAAAGGGTTGGCTGCGCCGCTAGCTATAAAAAATATCGACACTGATTTAATAATTCCGGCACAACACATGACTAACGTCTCGCGTGAAGGATATGGCAAATACCTATTTGAGCGCTTGCGGGCCGATGCAAATTTTATTTTACTTCAGCCTAAGTATAAGTCGGCTTCAATTTTGATTGCCGATGAAAATTTTGGCTGCGGATCCTCCCGAGAACACGCTGTTTGGGCGCTAGAGGACGGAGGATTTCGTTGCGTGATTGCAAAAAGTTTTGCCGATATCTTTTTTAATAACTCGGCAAAAAATGGCCTGTTACTGATTAAGCTTCCCGAGGAACAGATTAATGCTTTCCAAAAGCAAGCCACCAATGAGGATCTGCTTTTGGAAATAGATCTCAAAAAACAGACAATTAGTTACGGGCAATCGGCATCAATTCCCTTTGATTATGATGAATTTCGAAAATATTGTCTCTTAAATGGTTTGGACGATATCGACTACTTAACTTCCTACAAAGCAGATATAGAGCGGTATCGGCAAGAAAAAGAGCCTTATAACTTTTTAAAATTGTTCTAAATAATTGGTATAACATTATGCAAAAACAAATTGCCGTTCTGCCCGGCGATGGGATTGGCGAAGAAGTAATGTTGCAAGCTCTAAGAGTGTTAACTGAAGTCGGATACAAGTTTGGACACGAGTTTTCCACAACTAAAGCGCTAATTGGTGGAGCTGCTTATGACAGTTACGGAGTGCACTTTCCTAATAAAACTAAGGAGATCTGTGCAAAAAATGACGCTATCCTCTTCGGATCAGTTGGTGGCCCCAATAGCGAAAGACATTTAGAAAAATGGAAAAGCTGTGAAGTCAACGCACTGTTAGGTATTCGTAAAGCTTTTTCATTCGCTGCCAATTTTCGTCCGGCAAAAATATATCCGGCTTTGTTAAATAGTAGCCCGCTAAAGAATTCGATTATTGAAAAAGGAGTTGACGTTTTAATTGTCCGCGAGCTTTTAGGTGATCTTTATTTTGGAGATAAATGGCAAAAAGGGGAAAAGCCGAATCGCCAAGCATTTGATGCTTGTCTTTACAGCGAGGCACAGATTGCAACAGTAACACATGCTGCCTTTGCTGCTGCCCGGAAAAGGAGACACAAATTAACTTTGGTAGATAAAGCAAATATATTGCACACATCAAAGCTTTGGCGTGAGGTCGTACAGGAGCTAGCCAAGGAATATTCTGATGTAGAGCTCGATTGTCTCTTTGTGGACAATTGCGCTATGCAGTTAGTGCTTAATCCATCTCAATTTGATGTGATCGTTACCGGTAATATGTTTGGCGATATAATCTCTGATCTTGCTGCTGTTCTTCCCGGATCGCTAGGACTTCTCTGCTCCTCCAGTATTAATGCCGATGGTTTTGCCCTTTATGAACCCCCTGGAGGGTCAGCACCGGATATTGCCGGTAAAAATCTCGCTAATCCCATTGGGCAAATCCTATGCGTGGCTATGATGCTTCGGCATTCATTTTCATTGCTCAATGAAGCAAATGCGATTGAAGCTGCCGTGGAAAGCACACTTAATGCCGGGTTTAGGACAGGTGATATTTTCACTGAAGGTATGCGGCGCGTAGGGACAGCGGAAATGGGTGATGAGATACTTTCTCGTATTTAGTGTTTTACGGGGTTTCTAAAAAAGAATTTAAGAATTAGACTTACATGCCTTAAACCATCGCGAAAGGGTTTTAAATGCGACTGACTATTTTTTCGTCCATCGGGATGTAGGGTGATTGGGATTTGTTTCATTCTGCCCTTTAGCAAAACAGCCTTAACAATCATTTCACTGGCGAATTCCATGCCTGATGATTTTAGATCTAGCTTTTCCGAAAAAGATTTTTGTAGTCCTCGATAACCGCAATTGATGTCTGCAATATCTGTTTTAAAAAGAATTCGTACCAGCCAGGACAGGATTGGCGTTCCAACATAACGATGTAAATGCGGCATGGCGCCCGGAATTATCTCGCCTCCAAGTTTGGGAAAACGGCAACCCAGGACCAAATCATGGCCATCAGCCAGAGTTTCAATAAAAAGATTAGCAATGCCCAGATCATAACTATCATCAGAATCGGCGATTACAATAAATTGACCCTCGGCATTTTTGAGTCCGGCCAAAATGGCTGCACCATACCCTTTCTCTGGTACTTTTATTATGCGGACCCCAAGATTTTTAGCAATCTCCACAGATCCATCTGTGCTGCCATTATCAGCTAAAATAACTTCATAGGAAAAAGAACTCTTATCTAAGCAAACTTTTGCCTTATTTATACAATTGGCAACTGTTTCAGCTTCATTGAGACAAGGAAGTATTATTGAGACGTCGATCATAATATTATAGTCTGCTTTTAGGAACTCACTACTTATCTGATAACTTTATTTAATGTGCCCAATTATGTCTGATCGAAAACCTATCTCTTGTTATATTGACTTGAGCAACTTTAGTAAAGAGGAGTTTCTGGTCACCATCCTTTCGCTTAACCCAATAACAAGCTACTTCCAAGAAATAACTATTAGTGCTGCTTCTGAGGATTTAGCAAACGCGAAATCGATAACCAGCAAATATTTTAAGCCCAAAAGCAATACCTTACGATTTGACTGTCTACGGAAATTTGTCGATCGGAGCGGAAATCTATTTCATATTGGTCGCTTTAAAAAGCAAGACGATTTGCCGGAAATGGTAACTGTTCTTGGTGAATTTCCCGCGGTGACAGCAGCCTGCATGTTAACCAAAAAAAGTTTATTTAAACAGCTTGGCGGCTTTGATCAATCATATCCTACCGTATTTAGCGATTTAGATTATTGTTTAAAATTAAAAGAAAGTGGCTACCGCATTTTAATGCAACCGGCTGCCAAACTATACCATTTTGAAGGAATAAGTATGGTAGAATCAGTTTCATCTTGGCATAGAGCAGCAAAAAAGTTTAATAAGCGTTGGGGATATTTGATAAGGGCAAACAGTATGCAGGCAGAGAGAAGTGATCTATAATCCCCAATTACCGGAGAGGAAACGTGAAATTAGCTGTTCTTCATAACTTTATGGATAACATTGGGGGGGCCGAAGTTGTCGGCTTAATAATGGCGCGTGAGTTTGATGCCGATGTTTATTCCACTGTTTTTAATGAAGAAAAAATAAAAAAAATGGGCTTTTCTCCACGCTGTTATCCCATTGGTTGGATTCCGGTAAATGCGCCGTTTCGTCAGCAGCTTGCTCTAGCGCGTTTTCGTTATCTTAATCTTAACAAGAAATACGACTATTATATTATCGATGGAGACTGGGCCGTTGGCGGGGCTGTGAAAAACGCACCTAGTCTTTGGTGGGCACATTCTCCGATCCGAGAAATCTGGGATTTGTATGAGTACACTCGGCAAAATAGTGTTAGTCCACATTCGCATTTCATTTTCGATGCTTGGGTAAGATTTAATCGAATGCTTACTAGTGACTATGTAAAGAAGGTAACTAAGCTTACTTGTAGCTCAAAAAATGCGCGGAATCGTATTTGGAAATATCTCCATCGTGAAGCAAGAGTAATTTATCCGCCTGTAGAAACAGATAAATATTACAATAATGCTCCGGGAAATTATTGGCTAAGTGTTAATCGCCTTGTTTCTCATAAACGTGTGATGATGCAGTTAGAAGCCTTTCGTAAATTACCCCATGAGAAATTGATTGTTGTGGGATCCTATGAGCAATCTCGTCATTTTTTACAGTATGCCCAGTCTATTTTTGCTACAAAACCCGAAAATGTTGAGATTAAAAGTTGGGTTGATGCTAGCGAATTAAGAGAACTCTATGCCAATTGCCGAGGTTTGATTACTACAGCCATAGACGAGGACTTCGGTCTTACTCCCGTAGAAGCAATGGCTTCCGGGAAACCGGTCATCGCTGCCGCGGAAGGAGGCTACTTAGAAACAATTATTGATGGTAAGACTGGATTTTTGATAGATGATATAAATGCTATTAAGTTAAGAGAAGCGATAATTTCTCTTAAAAGGCCAGAAGATTTTCGCAATGATTGTATTGCTCAGGCACAAAACTTTTCCACGGCAAAATTTGTAAAGACGATGACGGAAACCTTAAATGAGTAATTTTTACCAGAAAAGTAATCTTAAAGAATTAGTCCTTTTGTTTCTGACTTTCTTCGGCTGTGGCTGTTTACTTTATTACGTAACTTTACACGCGGAATTTAATTTTGATGATAACCTATATATCGTAGGCAACAGAGACATAAAAACGATTTCCAACTTTCAATATTTTTGGGACAATAAAACCCGCTTAATCGGTTTTTATAGCTTTGCTTTAAATTATTATTTCTCTGCTTTCGATCCTTTTGTTTATCGTTTAACCAATTTATTTATTCACGCACTAAGTGCTTTGTTTTGCTTTTTGTTTACTCTTAGATTACTACAGACTCCTCTAATTTCTGGAACAATCGCAAGTCAGAGTGCTAAATATCTTTCGCTTTTTGTTGCTGTTTTATTTTTTGTCCATCCCATTCAAAGCGAGGTGGTCGCGTATATCACTCAGCGTTTTGAAGCTATCGCCGGACTTTTTTACTTCATGACTATTTATTTTTACTTGACAGCTAGACAAGGAACAAAACTTTTATTTATTCCAGCTATAGCTGCCATGATTGCTTGCATGTTTTCCAAAGAAATATCTTATACCTTAATCCCGATGCTGTTATTGGTGGAAGTTACTTACTTTGATTTTAACAGCGAAAAGAAAACCATTTACTTGTCGTTGTTGGCGGTGGGATTAGGCATCGTCGGGGCTTTGCTTTATATGTTTTATGGGGGCAAAATTATCTCCGCTGGCTTAGGAAGCGTATTGCGTTTGGAAACGAATGTGTCGCGTTTAGATTATTTTTTGACTCAATTATATGTCCTATTTTATTATCTGCGTTTATTGATTATTCCCTTCGGCCTTAATATCGACCATGACATCATGCTAAGAACTAGCTTTGCTGACCCGGTTGTCCTTCTCTCTCTCATTCTACATTTAACGATAATATTTTTTGTTTTGGTGAATTATCATAAGAGACGGTTACCCTGTTTTTGCGTTATTTGGTATTATTTAACGCTAAGTGTTACTTCTTCTTTTATACCAATTAAAGATTTGGCTTTTGAACACCGCCTTTATTTATCTTCTTATGCCCTTTATCTGCTGTTAGCTTATTTAATTTTTAGCGGTACCAGGCAGCCAAAGCTCCGCGGCACATTATGCGCAATTATCATCCTAATATTGGCCGGATTTACCGTGCAGCGAGCTAATGCTTGGCGCAGCGAAATAAACCTTTGGAGCGATGCTTATAGTAAATCACCGCAGAAGCCACGAACGAGCTTCAACCTAGGCATGGCTTACAGAAGAGCAGGAAATGAGTTAGAGGCAAGCAAATACATTTTGAAAGCGGCTGACCTGCAAATTCAAAGAGGTAATTACGATTATCATAGCTTGATTATTTTTAGCGATGCTGCTTCTGTTTATATCAACCAAGGTGATCTGACAAAAGGATTGGATTTAATAAAACGCATATCGCTATTGCCATTTACTAATATCGATACTTACCACAACATCGGCACAATATTTTATAAGCTCGGTGATTACAAAAAAGCGCAGGGATATTTTGAAGACACTATTAAAGCTAACCCCTGTCATGCTGAAGCGCTGAATAATCTCGGTGTGATTGCTGCCAAAGATAATGCTTATGACCAAGCCCTCTCTTATTTATCCCGGGCAATTGCCTGTAAACCGGATTACGCAAATGCCCGTTTTAACCTGGCTATGATAAGTTTATCGACTAACAATATCATTGCTGGACAGGAGCAATTGAGGGCAATTAAGTATTTAAACAGGCCGGATTTAGAAGAAGCATTGAGCGCTAAGATTGCTCATAGACAGAAGTGAAAGAACAACGATCTTAATTAGCTGCGGCGCATTTTTAATGCCATAATTATTTCATCAGGCTGATAGCCTCGAACAATAGTGCCGCCAATTTTCATTAGTGGGACCCCACCGCCACCCAACTGCCTGTATAGAGATTTTCCCTGAGCATCTTTCTTAATATCATATCGCTTATAGGGGATACCCTTGTCATTTAAGAATGCCTCTGTTTTATCGCAAAAAGAGCAATTCTCAATGACGAGCAATATTACTTCATTATTTTCCGCATGAGCAAGGGTGGAGTTGACCAAAAGAAGCTGCGTTACATAAACTGTAAAGCAAATAACAAGCAAAAACTGTGTCTTGATTAATAATTTAGACATCTGTAGTTTCTCCATAAAGATATATTTAAAATAACGTATTTGTAATGTATAAATGGGAAATCAACAAGTATTTGTATTGTGACTATGGTGATATCACTAGAAATTGTCAGCACTGATATTATAGAAAACATGGAGGCAAAATGAGTAAAACAAATAAAGGAATTACATTTAAGGGTAACGCACTTACCTTACAGGGAACGGAATTAAAAGAGGGCACTAGAATGCCATCATTCAAATTGACTGCCGGGGACATGTCAGATTTAGCCAGTGAGTCATTTAATAACAAAGCACTCATTATCTCCGTGGTTCCCAGTTTAGATACTCCCGTTTGCTCTATCCAGACAAAGCGCTTCAATCAAGAAACTTCCTCGCTAGGCAGCAATGTCGTCGTGTTAACAGTTAGTTTAGATCTTCCTTTTGCACAAAAGCGTTGGTGTGGTGCGGAAGGAGTAGAAAATGTAGTCGTTGCCAGCGATTATAAATACAGGGAATTTGGTGAAAAGTTTGGCGTTCATATCAAAGAATGGGGACTCTTATCTCGGGCACTATTTGTTGTCGATGCCAGCGGTATTATTAAACACGTCGAGTATGTCCAAGATATTTCTAACGAGCCAGATTATGTCACCGCTTTAACTGCTGCAAAAACAGCGTAGTGAGGAATAGACTTTATCCCATTAAAGAAAATTAGTTTGAAGCCAAAGAGTTTGAACAGCTTTTTTGTAGGCGATAATGCTCTTCAGTTCTCAACTTAACTTTTGCTGAATGACATAATAAGGCTTGTGGTTATTTCCCTAAGTAAGCCTTTAATGGAATATCGATTGTTAAAATCTAGCTTAAATCGATAAAAATCACGGTTTTGTGATTTTTGTAGACTTAAAAGTCATGGATCCTGGTATTAATATCGACTTAAGGACATATACTTATATATTGCAGCTAGTTAGTGGCTAAGCTGACAAATATAAGGTGATTCTCAAACAGTGCGAGTGGAAGAATACAAGTAAACTCACTCACCATTGATGGTGAAAAGTGCCTTCCTTATCTGTTCTCTCAAAAGTATGTGCTCCAAAATAATCTCTCTGCGCTTGTGTTAGATTCTGCGGCAAATATTCGCGCCTATAACTATCGTAGTATGATAATGCCGAGGTGAAAGCCAAAGCCGGGATACCCAGCAGGGAAGATTGCGCTACCACCTGACGCCAATTATCTATTCGCGACTTGATTTGTTCGACCATATAAGGAGCCAATAATAAATTACCTAGGCCAGAGTTTTCTTTATAAGCCCTAGTGATTTCGTTTAGAAATTGTGCCCTGATAATGCAGCCCCCGCGCCAAATCGAAGCGATATTTCCAATATCCAAGTTCCAATTATACTCTTCCGATGCCGCCTGAATTAAAGCTATCCCCTGGGCATAAGATACTATCTTTGAACAATACAAAGCATCACGCACAGCTTCGACAAACTGTTTTTTGGGGGTCCTCTGTTGGGCTAGCTTTCCAATCGGTAAAATTTTTGCAGCCACTAATCTCTCATTTTTTAACATGCTTACTGATCGCGCCGACACGGCTGCTGCCAGAGTAGGAATAGGAACTCCCAAATCCAGGGCAATCTGCGCTGTCCATTTACCTGTCCCTTTTTGGCTAGCTTTATCCATTATCTTTTCCACTAAAGCGCTACCATTTTCGTTATCTTTATGGGTAAAAATATGGCTGGTAATCTCAATCAGATAAGATGAAAGCTCGCCTTGATTCCAATTGGTGAAAATTTCAGCAAGCTCATTAGAATCGCAACCCGCAGCGTTTTTTAGCAAGTCATACGCCTCAGCGATCAATTGCATGTCTCCGTACTCGATGCCATTATGAACCATCTTAACAAAGTGTCCCGCTCCATCCGGGCCAATATAAACATGGCAAGGATCGGGAGCTTTTGCCGAGGCTTCGTCTAAAATCGTAGCGATTCTTTGCCAGGCTTCATAATCTCCTCCCGGCATAATACTTGGGCCGTGCAGTGCCCCCTCTTCCCCACCGCTCACGCCAATACCTAAAAAGTTGATCCCTCGTTCTTTGCAATGCTTTTCCCTTCTCACAGTATCTTTAAAGTAAGAATTTCCTAGATCGGCAATCGTGTCTCCCTTGTCTAACAGAGGAATTAACGAATCTATAACGGCATCTACTGCCGCCCCAGCCGTAACCATAACAAACGCTGTGCGCGGTTTTTCTAAAGCATCTACGAACTCATTTAACGACTTAGTTGGGATAAAATTTTCGCTGCCATGTTCGGCCATGAACCTATCAACTTGCGAAACTGTGCGATTAAATACGGCACTACTATAACCCTTGCCTGCGATATTGCGGATTAAGTTTGCGCCCATTACTCCAAGTCCGATCAATCCTACACTGGCTTTTTTCATAATTCCCTCACCGAATACTCAATAATTTGCTGTTGAATTTACACTCATAAATGTTTGTTAATCTAGATACTTGCTCAATCTGCAACTAAACTCAAATTGTAACAAGAACGTAAAATTTCTTTTGGAGTTAAGCCTCTGAATTCAGTTAAGTTTTTTTATAAAAGTGTCGTGATACTAGTTGTTTGATTAGGCGCAGTTAACTATGTACATTGGCTCACTGATCGCAGTGAGGATTATTTAGTTATTTTACATGTGAATAGGGGAAGCAATATGCTCGGCAAAAACTCATCGGGGAAGCGTGGCAACGATCCAGTCCAAAACATGCCAGCAGCATTGACCGATATCGGCTGCGAAAGAGAAATAAACGAGGATCGCTATGCTGTGGTTGATTCTCACTTAGGGCGCGTTTGGGTTGTTTGTGATGGTATGGGCGGTTGCTTAGGCGGCGAACTGGCTGCGCAATTAGCTATTGATGCTATCCGTAGAAAACTAGAATCCACTGATGCTCAAATTCCCGAAACAGGTTTAGTTTCTGCCGTAGAAGAAGCAAATCGGATTATTTTATTACGTCGGCAAAACCCCGCTTTTAGCAGCATGGGAACTACCGTAGTTACTGCCCTTCTGTATAACAATGAAGAAGTCCTCCTCTCTCATGCCGGCGATTCTCGTGCTTATCTTATTCGTGAGGGAAACATTCAACAGCTAACAACTGATCATACTTATGTCCAAGATCTTGTAGAACGCGGGGTAATCAAACCCCACGAAGCGCTTTCTCACCCCCAAGCTCACGTGCTTACCCGTTGCTTGGGAGCAGAAGCTAATCTCAACCTTGACCTACAAAAATATTGGGTATGGCCGGTAGAAGAGGGCAAAGAAGATAAATTGCTCCTCTGCAGTGACGGCCTTTATAGCTTGGTTGATGATGATGAAATTGCCGAAATTTGCACCACTTACCAGTCTCAGGAAAGCTGTATTCGCCTAACAGAGTTGGCGAAATCACACGGTGGTTATGATAATATCACAGTAGCCATCATACCTATCCCCGGTGAGCTGAGGGAAGAAAAGCCGACGCAGAAAGTGGCGAAAGCTAAGACAGTGCGCAAGCCAACTTATTCAGTGGCTCGTCGTCGCTTATCCCCGGAAAAGCGTATTGGACTCATAATTTTTATGATCGCCCTGGGCATCTTAATCGGGTTGCCGCTGGCGTTACTAAAAATAATGTCTGTTTAACAAGGTTATTAACAATAGTGAGATAGAGAGGCCGTTATGACAAAAGATAAAGGTAGAGACTCAAGAGACATATTGCACGACGAAGAAGATCACGTCGAGTCAGGCTCACGTGCCAGAAATAGGACAGTGATGCTTACTCCGGAAATGACCGGTCAAGTTCGTGCTTTGGTGAATACCGAAAAGCTTGATGGCCGCAAAAAAGAACGGGTGGTTAACCCGATGTCTCAGCTTTTACCGCCAATGGGTTGGTCCAGTCCAGCGGCTAAAGAGGAACCTAAACCGGCCACGTCTGTTACGCCGGAACAAGAAGATATGGGATACGAGCCAGTAATTAAGCAAGAACCTCAAGAAGAAAAACAACAAACGATGGAGGCCACCGAAATGTCAACACCAGCACCAGAATCAAGCAAGCGCACAACAGCAACATTTAACACCGTCTCCGCTCAGCCGATAGTTCACAAGCGCAAAGGGAAAGTAGCCGCGTTCCTTATCAGTTTTGATAATGACGCCACAGGAGAAGTGTATGAAATATCCACGGGTCGTTGGTTAATTACTTCCCGTCCGACAGACCAAGGAGACTATATATTATTAGATGACGAAAGCATCTCTCCGCTACACGCAATAATTCGCGCCTTGGATAACGGGAAGATACAAGTTCTCGATCAGCTTTCTGAGTTTGGCACATTCGTAACTAAGCCCAACACAGACAGCGAAGAAGAGATATCCGGGTCCACAGTATTACTGGAACATGGCACAGGCCTGCGTTTTGGTAATCGACGCTTTGTTGTCTGCTTAGTGCCGGTAATAAAGAGCAAATAAAAGCTCAACTGGGTAAAAGGTTGGAACGTTAAATGGGTGAAGATCATTTTATAAATCTACAGCCGGGAACAATAGTTAACGGCCGCTATGAGGTTGTAAAGTGTCTGGGAACAGGCTCCATGGGGATGGTCTATGCCTGCCGGCACCGTGAACTTTCTAATCACCTTGTCGCCATGAAAGTTCTCTTTGCCGAAGTTGCCCGCGATGAAATCGCTACTGCCCGTTTTCGTAACGAAATAGTTGCTTCCTATGGTGTTAGCCATCCCAACGTTGTCCGGGCCTATGAATATTTTCGCGACGGCGACCTCGTCGCTTTTACCATGGAATATATTGGCGGCGGCGACTTAGCTGACCGTTTAAATCCGGGAAATCCATTACCCTTTGACCAAATACTTCACTTTCTCAAGCAAATGTGCTCCGGTGTTCAAGCTATTCATGATGCCGGCATTATCCATCGCGACATCAAACCGGAAAATATCTTAATTACCAGCCAAGGCGACATTAAGATAACTGACTTTGGTATTGCCCGCACAGGCACAGGACCTAAGCTCACCGAGCATGGTGGCGTAGTCGGCACAATTGATTACGTAAGCCCCGAATACTTAGAACGAGGAGAAGTAGACACTCGCTCTGATATTTACGCCCTGGGAGTGCTTGGCTATGAAATGATTACCTCAGAAACGCCATTTCAAGGTAAAAGCGTGATTGAAACAATGACCATGAGATTGCGCACTGACCCCTCAGCGCCCATAACAAAACGCCCCGAATGCCCTGAAGAACTAAACCGCATAGTGATGCGCGCATTACAGCGCAATCCCGGCCTTCGTTATCAAAGTGCCTCGGAAATGCTTGATGATTTAAATGAAATAGATCTTAGTCAAAACGAAGAACATCGCTACTATCAGGTTGATGCCACTAAGACCAAAGTGAACCGTGAACGACCAACAAAAAAAGTAAATAATAGTGGGCATCCCTCAGCTGGTGATTTACCGACAGAAGAGGTTATCGCCCTTGAAGACAACGATGAATTTTCTCAAGTCCTTGATCAAGATCTCGACGATGACAGCTGGCTTTATGAACCTGATCGTCGTTATGAATACGAAGAAGGAGAAAATCAAGAGAATGCCAAGGAAAATCCTGAAACGGGAGACGAAACTTCCGTTGAGGAAGAGGTAAGCTATACGCATCCTCGCATTGACGTCGAAAAGTTAAGAAATATCTCGCAAATAATGGAAACCAAGGAAAAACAAACCTCTTGGTTGTTTTACCTATTTTGTGTAATTATTTTTTTCGTCGGAGCTTTTGTTGGGACCATTGTCATTCGTGCCTACTTTGGTGATGCGCAGGTAAATAAAGCAGCGGAAGCCGCTAGCATGCAAAAATAAAAGATGGTGAGTAATGAAACTACTAATTATTGAAAAAACAATCGAAGGCCAGACAATTTGTTTTAAAAGAGTAGAAGGACTAAACCGTCGAGACATCGAAGTACTTGACCTCTCCACCAAAATGACAACCGACAAAGAATATAAGGCCCAGCTCCAGCATTGCGAAGTCGCTATCCTCGGCTCAGGTTTAGCAGAAAGTGCTACGCAAATCGCTCGGCAGATTCGCATCGAAGCTCCCTGGGTGCATATTATAATGTACGTGACCAAAGAAGTTTATCAAGCCGGCGCATTTCGTGCCGCTTATGATGCCGGCGCCAAAAAAGTTCTTCCCGATAACTCACTACCCGTAGATCTTCTCCAAGAACTCGTGGCAATTAACGCCGAATTCAGGAAAGAAGGCCGAGCCAGAGAAGGTAAATTAGTTTGCGTAACCCATGCCAAAGGAGGCGTGGGAGCAACAAGCATCTGCGGAGCGCTAGCTGAAGTCTGTAGCGTCTTTCACCGAAAAACGCTGCTTTGGGATTTCGATATTGAAACAAGAGATCTCTGTCGTTCCCTAACCGTAAATGGGCCGGAAGCCAAAGTCGTCAGCAGTTGGGTTAATGGCTCGCTGGAAGTGACCCGCGAAACATTAGCCAACGCATTAATATCTATCAGCGAAGATGTTTCTGTTTTAATGCCCCCAGACGGATTTGCTGAAGGCATAGATTTATCTTGCCACACAGATTCCATACAAATCTGCCAACGGGTCATCGATGTCGCAAAAATGCAAAATGACGTGATTCTCATCGACACCGGCGGTCGCATCGGACCGGCAACAGGATCGCTCATGCGCGTCGCCGATGAAGTAGTCGTGATTATCGACGAAACAGTTCTCGGCCTCACTGCTCTCGATTTATTTTTAAACTACGTTAAGTATTTAGTATTAAGTCCCGAGCGCATTAGCTTTTTAGTAAACGGTTATAACGGATCTGTCCTTGCCATCTCGCAGATGGAAGCTGAGCTCGAACCCGTTCACCATCTGGGCAGTCGCCCCTGGCGTTTATCTCCCGTGCCCTTCGATCCCCGTGCTTCTCAATGGGCCGGATCAGGAAAAACCCTATACTCTTTAGGCCAAAAACCAATTCGCTCTTCCCTCGAACAAATAGCCATCGAATTACAGCTTATTACCGGCGACCCAATTTCTGACACTCGCAACCGTGGCCCATGGTGGGGTAAGCTACTAAATCAATAGCCCATGCTACTTCTGACTCAGAAAAAGTCCTTTCACCAGAGCTTTTACAGTAATACTTTATCCAACTAAAACAACAAATTTTTCCAATTTTCCGCTAGCTAATTTATCCAAAAACTGGCACTCTCCAAACACTGCGTTACCCAAGTTTTCCGTAACGTCAGTAAAATTTACCTGATAAAAATCATTTAGGAGAAAACAATGAAAGAATTAATTCAAAAAGTTCGTGATAGTAAGGGAGCCTCTATGTTGGAATACTCTCTTCTAGCTGCCCTTATTGCCGTAGTTGCTATCGTAGCAATTACAATGCTTGGTAAAAACGCCAGCACAGCATTTTCTCAGGTCGGATCTTCATTGTGATGGTATTACTTATGGTTGCTTTTTAGCAACCATGAGTGGTTACAAGAGTTTTGTTAGGGCAGCTGAGTTTTGACGTGCACGCGCCTTGACTCAGGTTGTACGTTGCAAATGGCATGCCTTTTGCTTTACCTCGCGTTTTTATTTTATATGCACCCATCTTTTTATATTCTTTTGGTTGTCAAGCATTGAGCTTTCAATGCACTGTCGCAAAAATTTTACTATATTGGTCTACTTTTAACTGTAAAATAGTAAGTGTTTGAAGATATTTTACATCCGGCTTTAAGTGATTTTGTTCAATACTGGGCTGCTTGGAATATAGTAAAAAGCGGTGGAAACCCCTACGACATTCCGACCATGTTATCTATGCAAAATTCTTTAGGTCGTCTAGGGGATTATCCCCTTATGATGTATAACCCGCCTTGGCTATTAACGTTGCTCTCCCCAATTCTTAGTTTTGATTTTAGCTATTCCGTAGCTATTTTTTTAGCTTTCAATGTTTTATTGATAATCCTTCAAGCTAAGATTCTTAGTTCTGCTTATTTAGAAAAACTTGATCAAAAAAAATTGCCTATAGTTTTGTTATTAATGCTTACTTTTCCTCCATTATTAGTAGCACTGTATTTGGGACAAGTTAGTATAATTTTATCCCTGGCCTGCATTGCTGTGTACTGGGGACTCACAAAACATCACTATCCCATTACCGGGGTTTCCTTATCAATACTCACCATAAAACCACAATTATTTTTCCTCTTATTTTTGCTGATACTATGGTGGAGCGTTCAGAATAAGAATTACAAAATATTAATAGTAGCAAGCCTGTTTTTAGCTGGCCTACTATGTTTCTTGTTACTGCAATCAACCACATTACTTTTTCAGTGGGTTGATTTTGTTCGCAGTGAAACATTAATGAAATATGCAAGCGGAACCTTTCCTGGGTTTCTAAGTTTTGTTATCTTTCCCGGATCTCATAGCCTGGGCTTGTTATATGGAATAACATTTTTACCTTCATTGTTAGTATCAGTTGGTTTTTTGCTATACTGCATTATCAAACAGCCTTCTATTAATTGGGAAACGATGTATCCATCGATACTTTGTATTTCTATCTTTACGGCTCCTTATGGATGGTTCTTTGATTTTACAGCGCTAATCTTAGTTTACGTATTACTAATATTTGACCTAATAGGAGGGAAGCGCAGAGCGAGACTAATTTTTGGAATTAGTTTGTTAGTATCAATAATGTGCGTAGTTTTAATAATACTGGGCGTTAGAGACTACCATTATTATTTTATTGTTCCACTTTTATATTTTTTAATTTTTCAATACAGAAACTGGGAGGCAAGAAAAGGTTTAGCGGACAGTTATCAGAGATATCGCAGCAACGGCTTGATAAAACGTTATGAGCAATATCTTATTTTTTAAGACATTTATGGTTCTAACAAATTATGAATGCCTATATCATTATTGTATTTTAGCCAATCTCCTATCAATGCCCTCACCGCGTGTTGCTTATCCCGATATTCTATTAGGGCCACTCCATACGGCTGAGTAATAATGCCTGACAATTTAGGAACAACTGGCCATTCTCGCCTACTCATATTAAACTGGTCGATTAATAATAAATTTTCGTAACCCCTATTACCCAAATAATCCATGCCTAACTCACACCTATTACAATCTCGCTTTGTCTTCCCTTGTGGTATACGAAACTGGAGGACTATAGGGGAAACGGGTAAGTTGCTAGATGCCGAAGGCCCCAATAATTTTATTTCCCAGTATCCTTTCCTGAGACGCTGAAGAAGGGGTATGGGGTTAAAAGATATAACATAAAATTCACTTTCAAAAATTTCACAATTTATTGAAGCTGAATGAATATAACTAATTGGGAATATTATAGATGAGTCCTTTTGAGAAGCAAATTCCCGTGTGGTACTAATAAGCGATCGTTGAAGGTACCTATCTAGTTCAAACTCAAATTCCTCTGCCAATAAAAATATTGTACCTTGTTGCAGTATGGGATTTAACTCCTTGGGCGATATGATCCCCCATCCAGCATAGGTCGACGGGAAAAGTTTGTATCTTAAGCCAAGAAGCTCTGGATAGTACCTCACGGGTGCTATAAATAGTAAAGTGGCTACCGTACTCAAAATCAAACTATATCTGGAACTGTGAAAATAATTAAGTGCTAGTGTGAAACCTCGCCCTGCGAAGACAGCCAATAATAAACAAAGCGATAAACCTCTACGAATTCCAACGGCAGCACCCGTACCTGCAACGGCAAATAAATTCAAAATTAGACACAAAATCATTACTCGAATGTAAAGCGATTTCTTATTATTAGTTTTTCTAAAAGCATATACTAAAGTAAGTATTAAGAAGGGAAGATGAGTCCACTCAGCTAACGAAGTATTTATTAAACCAGAGTACCAAGTAATTTGTCGGACTACCATCTCATAAAGAATTAGGCGCAATGCATTAAAGTAATCATCCAGTGAATTCGGAATGTGCCCGCCTCCAGATAAAAGAATTCTCCCTCCATTTAACCATTTGAGATCAATGAGTAAAAACAGCAAATAAGCCAAAAAAATACCAATAAACATCCTTCTCCAATCTTCTAGTAGCGGAACATCTAAACGTCCGCTAACTATCTGCTTGATGCGGATACTACTTTGATAGACCAGCCATGAACCAAAAAGAGCAAGTGTCGATAAAATCACGCCCGGATAGGTAAAAAATGAGATACCGATTATAAACCCAATTAACAATGATCTATATTGATATTTAGATGTTTTGTTCGATTTCAATGAGAGTAGAAATACTATTACTACTGGAGCTATAAGACTAAACACTACTTCAATACCCAATGATGAAAATAAAATGCATGAGGGATTAATAAATAATGCAACGGTTGAGAAAAACGCCTCTTTTTTTGAAAAGTAATGTTTTACACAAAAATAAAATGTAATAATACCAATTAAGGCCCAGAAAAAGCTAAAATATCTAGCGCTGATTGAAGTAAATCCAAATAGTTTAAACCAACCATACATTAAAGCCGCTGAGGTAAGTTGGGATGCGCCTGATGGATAATTTTCAAATTTAAAAACCCGTGACGGATATAAGGAAGACATTGCTATCTCGTCTGAAGTAAGCTCAGAGGAGAAAATATATCCCGGCAAATATACTCTTAACGCTAAAGCAGATGCGATACTAAAACCTGTTAATAGCCAAACTAAACTTTTCGATTTGTAATTCATGACTCCTACCGCCATATTTTCAGAACAATTTATTTATCATAATCATCTAAATATTAACTCTCGAGAATTTAGTTATCTAAAACAATGTAAACTTTCGAATAAATGGGTACCAGTATTGCCGAATAAATAGCTCGCACTTAACTTGCTATTAGGAGTTGATAAATTTCTCGGAAGCGACTCTTAGAAACCCTTTCCCAAAATACACTTTCATCGTTGTTTTATTATATTATTTTGGATACTCTAAATAGTAAAATAAAAAAGAAAATTTGAGCTAAATTATTCCTATGTCCTTCAAGGTGTAAAGTTTCCGCTAAAAATGAACGTACATGATGATTACATGACTTAGTCTCATTGAGGCTGTGGCTTTACGAACAAGTTCGCTATCTAACTCCCAACTAGTGAGTTTTTCAGCGATGGATTTACAGTTTAAGAGGAACTAAACTTGCTCTAAAACTTCAACTGGGTCATGCTTGCCATGATTTTTATTTCTTGCCATCATTGCAATTAAGAAACTGTAGGCCACTAACCATATTACTAATCCCATCGCCATTGGGATAAACGACCAGTCGTTCTTAGGCTGAGCACAAAAATACCAAGAAATATATAATATGATAATAGATACCGATCCAATAAATTTAATCGACTTTCTCATATTTGGTTGAGCTATGCTATCTATTACCACCAATATCGGAAGAATAAGTATAGTTAGATCATAAGTGATTAACTGAAGGGATAGAAACAAAGAATAAGATACAAGTAAACCATAAAACAGCATGTCCTCACGTGACTTAACTAAATGAGGGTAGGTGATTGTCGATGGTTGTAACCTGAGCAGTACTAGAATAGATAACGCCATACATAGAAGATATGACATGTTACCAATTAGCATGTTATTCACACCCTGGATGCGAAAAAGTAACGAGTACAGTCCTACTCCTTTTTCCGGAGTCATTCTTATTAATCCCGCGAATTCGCTACCATAGCTATAACCGCGCGCCAAAATAATATAGTCAAAAAAATTTGCGTAACCAACCATTAAGATGGTTATGAAGATTATCAAGATTCCACCGCAAAAAAATCCAATTACAAATCGCCTTTGCCTCTTGATAAGCTGATATATCAAGAATAGCAGGAACAATGGGGGTTTATAATAAGAAAGGGAAAATACTACTCCTGCTAAAAAGTCCTTTTGATGCTTTAATAAAAAAAATACTATTGAAAAAATCAGTAAGCCTATGGAAGATAACTGCCCACCTGCAAATGTAAACATGGTAAGCGGGAAAAACCCCAATGCCAAAGTAACGTTCCGAATAAAACACATTGGGCTTTGCTCTAGCGTTTTAGATATAAGCAAGATACTAGCCAATACCAGAATGAACGATACTCCCGTCCACAAATAATAGGCTGACTTAAATGAAACATAAGATAATGGAGCAAATAAATAGGCAACCAATGGTGGATAAATAAACGGCAGCTGATGCTTTTTAGCAAGCTCTGAGCCTAGCAATGCTTTTTGTAAACTTAGCTGATGCGAAACATCGTATAACTTACTTGTGTCCTTTTGTAATATTTTACCAGCCACATAAAATGCGATAAAATCTCCGCCCACGGGCATTTGGTTATTTAAGACATATTCAGTGGAACCAAGATTATTCTTGTATATTTCAGCGCAGGCAACCCAAAATAACGACAGGGTGAATACTATCGGCAGAATTTGTTTGAATTGGAAAATAACTTTTCTCAGTGCAACTTTCTCAGTATCATTGATGCTACTAATATCTTGCACCATGGTTTTTTTTGATTTTGCTAAATGAACTAATTGCTTTTAAGCTATCTCTAAATATACGTATAGTAGATGGCTCACTACTCTTATAATAATTTTCGTCCATTGTAACCGGTATTTCTATTGTGGAATATCCACTAAGGTGGGCAATATATAAGAATTCAAGGGAGAAAAAATAATCATCGAGAATACATTTATTAGCTAGCTTTTTTGCTATCTCAAGTGGAGCGATTATTGTCCCCTGAGTGTCTTTTGGTAAATTTTTATTTAAAATAACCTCTCGACATATTCGAAATCCTGTACTGATAATTTTGCGATGAATACCCATAAAAATCTTTGAATTTAGGTGTGCCTTGGAGCCTACCGCAATATCTGCATTCTTTGGACACTGATGGTTAATAAAGTAATCAATATCCGAAAAACCAAAAGGAATGTCATCGGCAGATAGCACAACATACTCTGAAGTAGCATTGGCTATACCTAATTTATAGCCTGCCCCAAGCCCTTTAACGTCAGTATGTAATAATCTCGTATTTTGCGGAAGATCATTTAATATCTTGGCAATTTCTGGAGGCATATAACTACCATTGTGGCATAGCAATATCTCACTGACATGGTAATCCCTCCCATGCTCACCACATTTTTTTAGAGTAGATTCCATGCAGTTCGCCCTGGTGGCAAAGGGAAGAATTAAGCTAAACATTTCTTAACCGATCAGAATAAAAAATACCTAGATTAAGCACTTCTGAACTGAGCCTAGTTTTACAACAGTCTAAGACAAAACTAATAGGCCTACTGGATAAATCAAATTTTGTACTTCCACATGCGCATATGTAATTCTTAGGCCGAGCTGGAGCACCGTAGGCTAAAGTAAAAGGTTGAATGCTTTCGGTTGCTATGCTCCCCGCCCCAACCATACAAAAAGGCATAAGTTCAATTCCGCATATTATTACAGCTCCCGCACCGATAGAGACTCCATCGTCTATTTTAGTTGGAATAATATCCCAATGCTTAACCCCAGATCGTGGATACATATCATTCGTAAAAACTACACGGGGGCCTACAAAACACCATTTACCAATACTAACGCCATTATAAATACTAACTTCATTTTGGACACGAGATCCTTCGGATATTTTAACATGGCAGTCTACATAAACCCCTTTTCCGAGAGATACTTTGCTTTCGATAACGCTACCAGATCTTATATGAGCAAAATGCCAAACATTAGCGCTGGGATCAATAGCAGCTCCATCTTCCACGATTGCCGATGAGTGTATCATTTTTCCTCTCATTCAATTTTGGCCATTAAACAACACTATAAGTCATTTATATAGAGCTAATGAGCATATTGAAGCCAGCAAATATTTATATGACCACCAAGGATATACTCAATTGCTCGACATTACATACATGGCCCTGACGACAGCATCTAAGCCCGCCGTCACTAAGTAATGACTTAACAGTTTGCGCGTACCACCTGTTGAATGCAATCCGTGTAGACGCCAATAGATGCTGTTTTGTGCGCAGTAATGTTATTGGGACTTTATAACAATAAATTTTGGTTTAGTTAACATCGATAATAGATAAAAACCCGCAACAATCAATAGTAATGCCTTAATACCTAAAATAAAGGTGACCGATTGCAACAATGCACCAATTAGAGCTCCGATCGAGTTTGCTCCCATAGCCACCTGTGAACTCAATATTATCAAAATCTTTATAGTCAAAATCGTAGCAATGTTTAATTAAGCTTTAAGGGGTTGGTTTGATTACTGGGGTAAGTTGTCAAAGGAAAATGCTAACTACACTTCAATACGTAATAGACGCTGTTGCGAGAACTGTGTAAATGGCCGAATCATACATTAGTTTCCTTGCTTAAACTAAACAATTAATACGTTGGTCGTAAAGCAGGGATAACTGATAGAAGATAATACCCCAGTTCTGCTTTACAGTCCATTTTTTTGTAATGTTGTAAACGTTCAAGTAAAGAATTTTTACCAAAGCCTCGTCGGAGGGGAAGACTTTTCTGTTGCGAGTGTTTTTTCGTAAGACGCTATTTAGATTTTCGATAGCGTTGGTTGTGTAAATGAGCACTCGAAGCTCCAATGGGTACTTAAAAAAAACGGTAAGCCGGACCCAGTTTTGTCGCCATGATTTAATGGCGGCAAGATACTTTTTGCCCCATTTTTCATCCAGTTGCTCAAGCGCTAATTCGGCAACTTCAAGAGTAGGAGTCCCGAAAATCGCCTTCATATCCTGACAGAAACTTTTATGATCTTTCCAGTTGATATATTAGCAGACAGCTCGGATTTGATGGACGACACCGAGCTAAACATCAACCTTGGAAAAAACCGATTTAATAGCTTCGGGTGGTCCGCTAAGTCCATCTACGCAGGCAATTAAGATGTTCTTGACGCCGCGATTTTTTAGTTCATTGCAGATACTTAACCAAAACCCGGCACCTTCGTTTTTTGAGATCCAAAGGTCAAAAACATCGGGACGTCCATCAAGAGCAATACCGTAACAGACATAAAGTACCTTATTTTTTACGCGCCCGTCCTCCCGCACATTAAATCGAATTCCATCGAAGTAAACTATGGAATATAGCGGATCGAGCGCACGCATTTGCCACTCACTGATCTGCTCTTTAACTTCATCGGTCACACGAGGAATAAATGATTCTGAAACCTCCACCTCATATATCTCTCGTAAGTGATTCTCTATTTCACGAGTCGTCAATCCACGGGTATAGAGCGAAATAATATTACCACTAAAATGCTTTAGCTTGGTTTGCCGCTTTTCGATAACTGTCGGCTCAAATGTGCCATTACGATCTCGTGGCGTCTCAATTGCTAATTCGTCAATGTCGGCAATTACTTTCTTGGTTAATTTGCCGTTACGAGAATTACCGCTGCCGCGCCCCTCTCTGTCATGCCACCCATATCCGAGATGTTCCTCCATCTCGGCCTCCAGAATCGCGTTATAGACTTCCTGCGTGAGCTTTTTGACTAACTCACACCCGTCTCTAATACCAGCGTGCGCTTCCGCCACAGCCTGTAATCGTTTGCAATGCTGGCCTTGAAACGTTTTAGTGTCATAGCAAGCTACTTCGCTCTGTTCAGTTTCTTTTTTGTTTGTTGCCATTTTTAGCACTTTTCTGGTTTTTGCGGTTTATTTCTCCCGCATCGGTGCCTTTTTTGAAAGAAAGGGAGGTCGCGCCCGTACTTACGGACGTTGTTCACATCCCGCCACGCCACCAGCAGTTATCAATAGGCTTCTGGCTCTTCAAAGCCAGGAGCAGCCTGTTGGTAACTGCTAACCCCACCTCCCTTTTTTTCTTAAATGCTTGGGGCAATTAGAGGGTTATGGCTAATAACTGCCACTACTAAATATCTATTCGTATTAAAAATTAGTTTACCTCCTTGTTCTAACTGTTTATATGAATATTCTATGTCTAAGCAAAAATATTTTTTATACGTGGCAATTACTTGCATATTTATTTATGCGATAACATTTTATCATTATGCAAGTTATAGATCTGTTCTTTACGGAGATCCTACCGTGATGGCAGTAGCGGTGGAATCCCTTTATTTGGATCATGACATTGATTTAAAAAATCAGCTTATTATTAAACAAACTATTGCTGCTGACCAGATAGCTTTAGGATCTAATGGTCAGTGGTTTCCCTTGCATGAGCCGCTTCTTGCGTTAGTTACTGTTCCCTTTTATGGGATGTTGGGGAATTACTCGTTTATACTAATAAACTGGTTAATAATAGTTCTGCTTTCTTATTGGTTATTTTTATATCTTTGTTCACTATTTCATCCCGTTGTTGCCAGTGGCGCAATTTTGCTTACCTTTTTATCATTACCATTTACGGAGTATTCTTATTCTTATTCAATTGATGTGCTTGGAACAGCATTAGTTTGTGGTAACTTTATTTTAATGGTTCAAAAGAAATACGTAATTGCAGGAGTTGTTGGGGGAATGATATTATTTGCAAGGCTACCATTTTCAATATGCAATATTCCAAGTGTATTGTTTTTAATATTTTGTGTCTATGGGAATATGAAACGATCATTAAGGTGGGCCAGTCTCAGTCCGTTAGCTAATTATTTTATTGGTTATTTATTTTTCGCCATCTTATTTTGTATTCAAAATAAATTAATGTTTGGATCATTTTTTACATTTAGTTACTTACACTGGATATCAATTTTACCTATAAGCCATGAAAAAATGGATATTTTATCACATTTTACCCCTTTAAGTTATAGGGGATTGGTCAAATGCATATTTTCTCCGGACACAGGATTCATAGTTAGTTCGCCTTTAGCAATTATAAGTATTTTGTTTGCTACACCCGCGTTGATCCGTTACCGAAAAGATGTGGCCATATTGTTTATTATGTTTGTAATAATATTTCTGATGTTTTTTTCTCATTTCTTGACTGGGGTCCCTGCATATCCAAACAGATATTTACTGCCAATATACGCTCTTGCTTCTATCCCTCTGGCAGCGCTTATTAACTTAGTTATATCCGAATCTGTCCGTCGAGCATGTTAAATGCGAGCTGCGATTGCACGGGCTGTTCCGGAAAGTTCTGTTGAGAGGCCTTTGTTTAGAGAAATGTATTGAAAACGGCAATAAGGTTTGTAATTGTAGGTAGCATTTACCAGAAAGAATGTAACAGTTCTCTAAACCTTTCCTTTACCCACAAAAAAGGCATTACTTTTAAAAAGATAAATCGGAAAGGAGGATTTTAGTTGTACGAGGAAGGCTGAAATGTTAATTCAAGGACCTGAATTATGAGAGGGGGGGGCGTTGGGTACGAAAGGAAGAAATAAGCGAATCAGTAGTTGTGATAGTTCAACGTGGATTGAGAATGAGCTTGAGGGGAGTAAATTCAGGGATAAGCGGCTTGGGGATCGATTTTACAAGCTGGTTGAACAGCTGGCGGAAAACATCAGTGCAGGAATACCGCTTGCTTGTCAGGATTGAGCAAGCACAAAAGCGGCATATCGGTTTTTGTCTAATAGGCATGTGAAAGAAGATGCTATTCTTGCGGGACATTTAGAATCGACGCGGGAGAGATTTGAAGTCATTAACAAACTGGTGCTTATACTGCACGATACGACAGAATTTAGCTTTCAACGAAGCGACCCATCTTCAATTGGTATTCTTGAAAAATTACCACTACGACTTAAAATAGAAGATGGTTGCAAAAAGCATTATACGACATGTGGAATCCTTATGCATTCAAGTTTAGTTGTAACGACAGACGGTGTTCCGCTAGGTTTAGCAGCAGTAAAATTCTGGACAAGAGATCATTTTAAAGGAGCAAACGCGCTGGGTCGAAGCATAAATCGCACACGAATTCCCATAGCACATAAGGAAAGCATTCGGTGGTTGGAGAATTTAGAACAATCAACAAGCCTTCTAGCCAATCCAAAGCAGTGTATTCATATCGGCGATAGAGAAAACGATATTTACGAGTTATTTTGCGCAGCTGAGCGTAATAAGACGAATTTCCTTATACGAACATGCGTAGACAGATTAGCTAGAGATGGTAGTTCTGTAGTTTCTGAAGAAATTTCCAAAACAAAAGTAAAAGGGTTGCATCGTTTTACGCTTACCAATAAATACGGGGACACCGAAAACGTATGTCTTGAACTTAAATACTCAACTCTACAATTACATCCGCCAGTTTCCAAAAAAAGCATTATCCTGAATTAGTTCTTACTGTTATTGAAGCAAGAGAACGCAGTAAGCCAAATAAAGGAAGAGAACCAATCGTCTGGAAACTCCTCACCAATCTTCCTATTTGTTCTCACTCTGACGCCATTGAAAAGCTGCAGTGGTATGCCATGCGCTGGAAGATTGAGACATTTCATAAAATTTTAAAATCAGGATGTAAAGCTGAAGAGTCCCAACTGAGGAACGCTCAACGAATAACAAATCTTGTTGCGATATTCTGTGTGTTGAGTTGGAGAATCTTTTGGCTGACAATGATTACGAGATCAGCACCCGATGCTGATCCTTCTTGAGTGTTTACTGGTTCTGAAATCGAACTACTGGATTCTCTGACAAAAAATGTTCGTCGGCAAAAAAAGCGGTCGATTGGCTATTTTCTTCTCCGCATTGCAAAGCTCGGTGGCTATCTTGCCCGGACTAGTGATCCGCCTCCTGGCAACACTGTTATCTGGCGCGGAATGTCACGACTAACCGATATCCAGTTCAGTTTCTCTTTGCGAGGTAATATTTGTGGCTAAAGGAAAGCCGGTAAACCACAGCGGCCTGTCGACCGCGGCTAATAACTGAATTTTACTGAAATAAGGTTAAAATGCCTGGACTTGTAAAGGAAACTAACTTTGGCGTTTCCAGCGATGCGGTAGTAATTCGACTAGCCTATTGTGCTTGTGATCGTTAATGCGCCGCATAACATCAGCTAGATACTCGTAGGGGTTGACCTTATTGAATTTACAGCTGGTAATTAGACTATAAAACAATGCCGCGACTCGCGTTCCTTCATGGCAACCAGCAAACATATAATTTTTCCTTCCAATAGCTACTGGTCGCATTGCTCTTTCGATGGAGTTATTATCGAGATGAAAGCGTGCATCGTCTGTACATCGCAATATCTCAGTTTTCTGCTTAAGCATGTAGTTAATAGCGTCCCATAGTGGATGCTGCGGTAGTAGTCCTAGCTGTACATCTTCTGCTTTATCAAAAAGCTGCTCTAGTAGCTTTCTCGATTTGCTTTGCCTAACTTGCAGCCTTTCGTCTGACTGCGTGTTTTTAATTGTCTTCTCAATTTTATAAAGCTCACAGATTAGCGTTAGCAGCTTATTGGCTTTGCTATGGCTTGGCGCTTGTGCGTCAATAAGCTTACGTCTTACATGCGCTAGGCACGCTATACGTAATACTTCCGGCTGCAAAAATAGCTCATTATAACCACCATAGAAATCAGTCTGCACATACCCTTTGAAACCCTTTAACAATTCTAGGGGCACATCACCCGCTCTAGTCGGGGAATAATGGTAATACACCAAACCCGGCGGTGAATGAATTCCCCACAGATACCCCGTGTGTAACTTATCTGCCTTGTCATCCACCTGCACCATCATCCTCGTTTCATCTGCTTGTAGATAATCTTCTTTAGCGATCTCTTGGCGTAAGCTCTCATATAATGGCTCTAATAACTGTGCTGCCATTTTAAGCCAATCCCACATTCTCTGCCGCGGAATTTCTATACCGATGCGTTCAAACATTTGTTCTTGGCGATTCAGTGGCAGATGATCTCCATACTTAGATACAGCAATGTGCGATACCAAACCCACTCCCGGGCGCGCTTTGCCTGGCGGCTTAAATTCCGAGGGTAACTGCGCTATGCGAACTTCCCCTTTACACTTGGGACAAGCTTTCTTAATGCGGATATGCTCTCTAACAAACATCTTAGCGGGGATATATTCTATCTCTTCGCTCTTCTCTTCGCCAATCTTTACAAGCTCTGCTCCGCAGCAACTACAAGCTTGTTCTGTCGGCTCGTGAATGACTATCTCTCGGGGTAAATTGTCGGGTAATGGTTTTCTGGGATTATATTTCTTACGGCTATGCGCTTCTACCGTGATTTCTTCTTCTGGCTCTTTGATCTGAATTTCTTCTGCTGGGAACATCGGCAGCGGCTCGGACATGATGATATGGCGCTTTTCGCTCCTTTGTCCAAACACATGCTTCTTAAGCTGCAAGCAGAGATTGGTCATCTTGGCGAGCTCAAGTTTGAGCTCTTCTACTTCCTTTTTTAACACGCCGTTTTCACTTTGCATTGCGCAAAATGATTTTACTAAGTCTTTGTTACTAGCATTTATCACGGCCGTGTTATTCATGAATGACTAATAACACGGCGCGTATTTTTCGAAAATTATATTCTAACTTTTTCTGAAATATTTTTGGAAAATTTAATACGATTAAGTTCAATTCCCGAAAGTAACTTTCTTAAATCTACTCTCGTGATTTCTTCATAGCCATCTTTATTCTCTACGCGAAACGCTCCCGCTTCCAGTCCTTTATACCAAACCGCATAGCCATCTTTATCCCAATACAATAACTTCACTCGCTTACGGCAGCGGCTTAAAAACACAAACGCTTCACCGCTTAGCGGATTTAATCTCGCTTCACTTTTCACTAACTCAGCTAAACGATAAAAGCCGCACCGCATATCGCACGGCTTCGTAAATACATATACCCGGATATCTTCTTTAATTTCTAACATCGCTTAATAGCTCCACCAGCGATTTAATCACCCCCGCGTTATAGCCAGAGTCTACTACCAGCTTCACTTTGCTCCCAATATGGATCTCCACCGGTCGGCTGCTACCTGATATCTGCACAAAGCTTCCTCCGGAAAACTGCTTCAGCCGTTTTTTCCAGTACACTAGCTGATGGATGTTTAAATTATTGCGCCGACAGTATTCGCTCTTACTCAATCCGCTCTGCTCGTAGCGGTTAAGCCTTTCTTGCCATAGCTCTTCTTGTTTTTTGTTGTTCATATCGCCTCCGATGATTAGCGCCTCCGGGTTATCCCGAGGCTTTTGGATGGGCTTTTGGCATCGATTCAATTCGGCTT
>JADZAE010000012.1 GCA_020852715.1 Deltaproteobacteria bacterium | reverse complement strand
TCTCGGCTTTCTCTTTTCCACTAAGTCTATGCCTCTTCTTTCTAGCCATTGTAGCCTCCTTTTACTCGGATTCTGCTACTAGGCTATTTATCAGCCTCGCTTATCCATTTCCAACTGAGGCGTTACAGTAGTTGTTGGTTAATCTTTGCTTTTTATATTGAGCCGAGGAGAAATAGGTTGAGGTGGTATTTAGGGCGATGCGAATTAGCCAGGTGGAGAAGCTGGCGCGATGGTCAAAAGATTTTAGCCCCTTAAAAGCACGAAGAAAAGTTTCCTGCGTTAGATCTTCGGCTACCGGGTTATTATTTACTTGGCGCCTAATCATGGCAAACACCTGATTTTGGTATTTTCTAACCAAACATCTAAATTCATCGCGATTACCGCCTAGCACTGTGTGTATTAGCTCGGTGTCGCTTTGTTTATCGTTTATTTCTTCCATCATCCCTTCTTAACCACATGGCGGTTTTGCGTTGTTAGACTAGAGGCCGTAGAGAAAAGTTCGCGAAATAAAAATTACAAACATATTAGGCTCTTAGCAATGAAATTCAGAGGCTAGAATAATTAGCACTAGGTGATTTTAGGCCAGTTTGCTATCTGTTTTCTCTATCTGAAAACTAATCAAGGATTTTTATGTCACAGACAAACCAGACTCCGACCTGTTCAGTAACAGGCCGCCGCTTTCAGAGCTTTTTGGTATCTCAGTTTTGCGAAGCGATCATAGACAATATAGTCAAGCTCGGACTGTCCTTTTTGATTTTGGAAGCAGCGGCGGGAAGCAAAGATACACCTTTATTGTTTATTGCCAACGCGGCTTTCCTGGCACCTTATTTGCTCTTTTCTCCTTATGCCGGATACTTAGCTGACCGCTTTGCAAAATCGACTATTATTAAGGTGATTAAAACCTCAGGTATTATTACTTGCCTGGTGATTTGCTTGCTGTTCAGAGAAAAGGCGATTATCCCGCTAGTTTTCATGTTGTTCTGGACAGGATTAGATAGCACTATGTTTAGTCCGGCTAAATACGGATTACTTCCTGAAATATTAAAGCCGGCAGACCTATCGCGTGGTAATGGTCACCTAGAGATGTGGACCTTCCTTGCTATTTTGGCGGGCACTATCATTTCGCCGCAATTGTTTACGCTCGGTGAGAATTCAGCGGCAATTACCGGCTATGTGGTGTTTGTTCTCGGCGTTATCGGAGGTGTTACGGCGTGGTTTGTACCGCGCACAGCTAAACCGCAAAGCTGGGCTCATTTTGAAATCAACCCATTTCGCAAACTTTTTGAAACTTTCAATAAAATCAGAAAAGAGCGTCCGCTGAAATTAACTTTTTGGGCGATAGTTTATTTTTGGTTTGTGGGTATGGTTTTTCAGCTCAACATTCTGCTTTTAGCTGAGCAGCAACTGGGCTTAAGTAAATTTGCTACCGGTGCTTTATTATCCTGCTTTACTATCGGCATTGCGATAGGCAGTGTTTTTACCGGACGTGTATCTGAGGGTAAGGTGGAGCTGGGCTTGGTGCCTTTGGGGGCAATAGGTCTTTCCGTTTTCTTTATCTTCATCGGTGCTTTACCTAATTATGAAATTACGCGATTTGTCGGCGCTTTCCTGCTCGGCTTTAGCGGCGGTATGTATATTATACCGCTCAATAGTTTCTTTCAGCTGCACTCGCCGCTAGCTGAGCGCGGTCAGTATTTGGCTTGCTTAAATGTCTTTACCTTTGGCGGAATGTTTGTCGGCAACGGCCTCTTGTTCGTTTGTCAGAAACTAGGCTTAACTCCGGCGCAGGTTTTTATCGTTGTCGGCGTGCTTTCTATTGCCGCGACGCTGAGAATCGTTACTGAAATGCCAATATGGCTTGCGCGCTGCGTTAATTGGCTGCTCACGCATTTGGTTTATCGTGTGCGCATAGTTAGCGAGGAAAATATTCCGCACGAGGGTGGGGGACTAATAGTTTGTAATCATGTTACCTATACAGATCCTTCGATATTGCTGGCTTCAGTGGATCGTCCGATTCGCTTTATGATTTATCGGCCGATTTATAATCAATGGTATATTAAGCCGGCGGCTGATATTTTTGGCTGCATTCCTTTAGCCTCGGAGGAAGATCCTAAGTCTATAGTGCGGGCACTGAACACAGCTAGAGATGCGGTTAATAACGGAGAGCTCGTTTGTATTTTTGCCGAAGGCGCGCTCACGCGCCATGGTCACATGCTGCCTTTTAAGAAGGGCTTAGAGAAAATAATGAAAGGCGTAGATGCTCCGATTATCCCTGTCTATATCGATCAGATGTGGGGAAGCATTTTTAGTTTTCGTGATGGTAAGATCATCTGGAAAATGCCCAAGCAGATACCTTATCCGATTACTTTGGCCTTTGGTAAGCATTTGCCGGGTAGCAGTAAGGCATGGGAAGTTCGTTATGCTGTCCAAGAGCTTTCCTCGGGACTATTTCATTTTCGCCGCTCGGCTAGTCACATGCTGCATTTTGAGTTTGTAAGGACAGTTTGTAAGTATGCTTATCGCACAGCAGTTGTTGATTCTTCCGGGAGGCGATTATCGTATCGTAAACTTTTGGCCGCAGTCATGGCCGTGGCGGCGCTGCTCAAGGCAAAGTTAAATGCCTCCACAAAAATGGTGGCTGTGCTTTTGCCGCCTTCGCTGGGTGGGGCGCTGGCGAATATCGCTCTGATGTTTGCGCATAAAATACCTGTTAACCTAAACTACACAGCTAGCTTAGAGGCGCAGGGGTCAGCGATAAAGCAATGTAAGATCGAAAAGATAATTACTTCGCGAGCTGTGCTTAAACAATTTAAATGTGAAGAATCCTCGCAGCATATTTTTATTGAAGACCTACTGAAGGAGGTAACTAAGTTTGCCTGGGTTAAAAACTTTTGCCAAGCGGCTTTGCCTTTTGCTGTTTTAAAAAGAATTTATAAATCCTCTGATAGCGGACTAGATACTTTAGCTACCGTTATTTTTTCTAGCGGCAGCACCGGAGAACCCAAAGGAGTAATGTTGTCTCATGCCAATATTACTTCCAACATTGTCGCCATTTATGAATTAATGCAGTTTCGGAAGGGCGATGCCGTGATGGGCGTGTTACCCTTTTTTCATTCATTTGGCTTTACGGCTACTTTGTGGATGCCGCTACTAGCGGGCCTTAAAGCGATTTATCACTATAACCCATTGGACGCGGAAACTATTGGTAAGCTCAGCTTAAAAGAAAAGCCGTCAATGTTGTTTGCGACACCGACTTTTCTTTTGCATTATGTGCGAAAGATACCGACGGAAAACTTTAGCTCGTTGCGTTACGTAATTACCGGAGCGGAGAAGTTGCGCGAGAGCGTTGCCGATGCTTTTAAGAATAAATTTAATGTTGTGCCGCTGGAAGGCTATGGGGCTACTGAGCTCTCGCCGGTGGCCATGATTAATGTGCCGGACATTACGGACTCAGTAAATTATCAAGTTGGTATTAAGCTAGGAACAGTAGGGCATCCGCTGCCTGGAGTGGCAGTTAAAATAGTGGATCCTGATACTTTTGCCCCCCTGGCGCCTGATGTGGAAGGGCTTTTGCTGGTGAAAGGACCAAATGTGATGATGGGCTACTTAAACAACAAGGCAAAGACCAAAGAAGTCATTAAAGATGGGTGGTATGTTACCGGTGATATCGCAGCACTTGACGATGATGGTTTTATTCGCATCACTGATCGCTTATCGCGTTTTAGTAAAATTGGCGGTGAAATGGTGCCGCATATTAAAATAGAAGAAGCCGTTCATTCTGCGCTGGCCTCTAAAGAGCAAGTTGCCGTAGTGATGAGAGTTGCCGATGAAAAGCGCGGTGAGAAATTAGTTGTTTTACATACCATTGACCTGGACGCCGCCCTGCTCAGTAAAAAGTTAGCCGAGCAAGGCTTACCTAATCTTTGGATACCCAAAGCCGATGCCTACAAAAAAATTGCAACCTTACCCTTACTCGGCTCAGGTAAGCTGAACCTCAAAGAGCTACAGCGCCTGGCGGAGATGTGAATTGATAAATGACGCTTATGGTGTTGTGCAACTTAGAGTTATCAACTCTCAGTTGCACAAACTGAACTTAAATGACTATAATAATTAAGCTATTAGCCATGCAGGGAAACTAGTTTCGTAGTGTTTTTGAGATATTAGGTGAAGTAACAGTTCATAGAAAAAACAGGTCCTCTGAGCCTCATCGGGGCGGATTTTGTGAAGCAAAATCATGGAGGCATAGAATAAGCCTTCACGTATTTAGTTGTTTCCGATTAGGAAAGTCCAGTTTTAATTTGTATCGTCGTAAGAGCTAGTCAAAAAATTCAATAAGGTCTTTGTAGATTTCGTCCCGCTTAGTTTCTAGGTAGCCTGTTTCGGGCCAAGTATCGAGGCCATCATTTTTGAATCGGGGAACGAGGTGAAAATGAAAGTGATTGGCAGATTGCTGAGCCGCTTCGCCGCTAGCGTGAAGGATATTGACACCATCAACCCCGAGTTCCTTAAGCTTCATTGCTATCATTTTTATACTGCTTACGAATTTAATTAATGCTTCTTCGGAAATATCAAATAGATTTACATAGTGCTTTTTAGGGATAACCAACATATGCCATTTGGCCATGATTGAGCCAGCTAGGGGAACAAGGACATATACATCTTCGTTTCTCGAAAATCTTAATTGAAGGTAGTTCCCCCCTTGACGATTTTACACATGACGCAATTTTGCATAAAGTCTTCTCTAAATTGAGGATTGATAAACTGATGATTATATATATCATTGAGTAAACTTGTAAGACCGAGTCGTTTTAGAATTAATTTAACAGCTTAATCCTGGGCTTAATAAATAAACAGAATTTATAGGCATAGCACAAGCTGCCAATAATCATAACGTAAGTAAGAGATTACGGTTGTTGGCTGGACTGATTATGGCGATTAGACCGAATAAAAATCTAGTAAAAGGAATTATTATGAAAAAGAGTTTATTAGTCATTGGGGTAGGGGAGCCCCTGATAGTTAATTTCATTGTTCTCATTGCTTTGTTCTTACTAGTTTTGCCGATTGTTATTCAGCGATGAAGTCTAGTATCGCCCCGCAAGCCAGGCTTGAAATGGACAATGAGATATCCCTGAAACTAGTTAATCAGGTTATAGAAAAAGAAAGAAAAGAAAATAGGATAGAAAATATCTCTGCGCGGATTGATGAAAAACAGTAAATGATAAAACGACATTTTTATAAAGACTATCATCTGGAAGATCGCGAGAATGGCTGGGGTTTATTTGAGGCGATTAATAATCGGCTTGATGTTTTGAGTAGAGGTTTAGCTGAGCTAAACATCATGATTAGATCTATAGAGGAAAAGATTAAAGAGAGAAGGGTAGGTAAAATGAAGCTTGACCGCCAGGAGATCGTAGTTGAAAAGTTTTAAGGGATAGGGAGTTGCATTATGGATAATAAAACCGAAAAAAGTATAAAAACGAGTTTTGATAACAAAAATAAATTAGTAATGATGCTTACGGCTTCATCGCTATGAATGAGTATGTTGTTAATAATCTGCATTTTTTCTTTATGGAAAAATCGTATTGTTATTCGGGTTACAAACTGAAATAGCCAGTGTTCAACGACCAGCCAAGGCGAAAGAAATTGTTTATGGAGCAGTGGACACGGTTGCTTTACTTAACGATGAAATTGAAGATGTAGTAAAAAAAGGGAGCGGAGATCAAGGCAAATATAGGCAAACCAAGAAAAGGATTCCTTGAAGATAGGACGCAATTCAAGGAAATATTTGAACGCATAGCAGACCGACTGGGTTTGTTAGATAGAGAGGTAGCAGGATACGAAGGCCGCGTTCATAGGCTAGAGCTTCTATTAGACCTAAAGCAATCTGTGCCAAATATTTAAGATAATCAGGCATCAAATGGTAAATAAGCCCACTCTGTCGCGAAGAGCTACTTTACCGTGTAGTGTCCCCGAAATTCTATAATTCTTTTTAATCTCGAAGTTTTGAACGGATTTTGACGTTGCTGCGGCATTATTAATTGCTGTTTCGTAACCCTGTTCTGATATGATATTAGGTCTTAAATATCTGCATTAATGCATAAGGGACAAAGAAATGGAAAAGCGAAAAATATCAGATAAGAATCGCAGCTGGTTATATGGGGAGGTTACGCATTGGTTAAGCGCGGGCATCATTTCGGCAGAGAGTGGTGAGCAGATTAAGGCGGTATATGAGAGTGAGCAGGTGACGCATGAGGAAAAGAACTCACGGGCGATGTTTGTTATTCGTGCTATGGCCTCATTTTTATTTGGCTTAGCTGTCCTTTTGTTGATTGGAAATAATTGGGAAGGCTTGGCTCGTGAAATTAAATTGTTTATTGTGCTCGGTGCTGTTCTTGGCACGCACGCTATTGGTATTTGGCTGCGCTATAAGCGTCAGCGGATAATGGCTTCCCAGCTGGTAACTTTTTTTGCCTGTCTTTTATATGGGGCGGGAATTTGGTTAATTGCTCAGATTTATCATATCAGTGCGCATTATCCTGATGGTGTTTGGTGGTGGGCTATTGGTGTCTTTCCTTTTGCTGTCTTACTTGATTCTACTCTTTTGCATGTTTTGCTTTTAGGGCTACTGGCTATCTGGTCAGGGATGGAACTAATTTCGGTAAAAAGTTTCTTTTCCGGCTCAGATGGAATTGTTTTTACTGCTATGAGTTTTCCATTGATGATTTTGCCCAGCTATGTGCGCGCTTATTATAAAAAGTCAGTCGGTCAGGTTAATTTATGTCTTGTAGTGAGTTTGTGGTGGTTTGGTTTACAGATGTCAACAATGCTGGAGAATCTCGAGTTTCTTTTTGCGGCACTTGTTTGTTTGGCGGCTTTGCTAATTATGATCAGCAGTTTTCATAATCCGATATGTAAACTCGGGCGCCCATATTCTTTTTGGGGCATAGTGTATGCTGCCGGATTCTTGATTGCTAAAAGTTCTCCCTACATATCTAAAAGAAGTTGCGGTTGGAGCGTGTGGTTTTTTGCGGCAGTTATTATCTTAAGTTTAATTTTATATGTGGCTAAGTCATGCCGTGTAGAAGGTGGTGTTCGAGAAAACTTGACCGCGTATATTCAAAAACAAGGGCTATGGTTAGGCCTGGTCTTTTGTTTGGTATTATTGGCGGCACTGAGCTGTCAAAGATGGGAAGCTGATACTGTGCTTTTCCCGGTAATAGTTGCTAACGTGTCTATGCTTCTTTTGTCTTTAGCGATAGTCAGGACCGGAATCCGGGAAGAACGGGGACGCTTATTTACCTTTGGTGTCCTTTATTTTCTTCTCTGGGCTATTATTCGCTATGTCGATCTTTTTGCTGACTTTGGGGGAATGCTGGGAGCTGCTGGAATGTTCGCGCTCTGCGGATTTATTTTATTTGCGGTAGCTAAGTATTGGGGAAGTCTTAAGGGCCGCGGGCATGTTCAGGAGAATATCAATGCCGGTGAGCGCTCTTGGCCGTTGTTAGATAGCGTAATCTCTAAGGTAATAAATAAAGAAAACAGAGTCTTTGTATTATCTGTTGTTTTACAGATACTTGTTTTAGTAGGGATGTTAGCTCTTAATGCTTTGCCTTTATTGATTGGCGAGACAATCTTACTGCGAGTTCGCCCAGTTGATCCGCGCGATATGTTTCGCGGGGATTATATCATTTTAGATTATGACTTACCTCGTGGTTATGATCATGAAACAGGCAAACTATTTGTTACGATTATCCCGGATACGGATGGAAGACATTATCGCATAGCAGACGTGGCAAATGAAACTCCGACAAATGGTAAATACATTCGTGCTCGCTATGATGGCAATTACCGTCAGCTGATTAAAATGGGCATAGAGGCATTTTATGTCCAAGAAGGCCAAGGTAAATATTGGGAAGATAATATTCGATCAAAAAAAGTGTCAGCCGAAATCGCGCTTAGCCCTTGGGGGCAAGCTAAATTAAAACGGTTAGTATTGGATGAGTAATAGCAGCAAAATTAAGGCACTACTTCGTTGGTAATTGTCTAAAAAAGGATAGCTTGCTTGAGGAGTGGTTGGGGAAGATGAAAATTCGTATTATCGGTGGGCCGGGAAGTGGCAAGTCGAGTTTGGCCGCTGCGCTTAGTAAAAAGTTTAAGATTCCTTGTTTAGATCTCGATGATATCTATTGGTCTAATGAGTGTACCGGTTTTGGAGTGAAAGCCGATGCGGAAAAGCGGGATAGGGCGCCGAATGGATTTTTGCGCCAAAGTAGTTGGATTGTTGAGGGCGTATATTGCAAGTGGGGAGTGGAAAGCTTTACTCAAGCGGACGTTGTTATTATGTTGACCCCTTCAGTGCTGGTGCGAGGTTGGCGAATAATGAAAAGGTATTGTTGGCGCAAATTTGCCTTGGCCCCTAGCAAGAAAAAAGAGACTATTCGCACTCTTTATCGCTTGCTTGTCTGGAATCATGGATATAACAGAAACTATTTTAGCCTCGCCCGAGAAATGATGCTTGCTCTAAATATTCAGCCGCTTCTTGTTCGTAATTGGCGTGAAGTTTTTAAGTTGCTCGAGGATAAAGCAGCGCAAAAATGTTAGAGGGATAATGGCTGCCGTTTATTGCGGCAGTCCTTGTTGTGGTGCGTTCCTCTTTTGCTAAATTCGATGGAGTAAATCTTCCGTGTTATGATAAATGGGATGGTGAGCTATCTACGCTGGGTTTTTTAGCGTTTAATGCTCCCGTAAATGGATTGTAGGCAGACTTTCTCTGCCTCTGAGATGTTAAGTCCGCTGGGATAAACTAAGCTTTTAGCGACGCAGTTAGCGAAATCAAAATCGGCAATAAACTCCCACCAGTTTCTTAACTTCTGATTATCGTAGGTTAATGATGTGTCTTGAGGAATATTTTGTATCCACCATGTTTTAAAACCGGCATCGATATAGCGATAGTTATCTGAGGATCCCCAACAAGTTGAGCTTTGGCCGTACATTGCCCAGGCGTTACAATTTAGCGCTTTTTTGCTGCCAGTGCCTAACGGCGTCCAGTTTTCGCAGTCAGTGAGGGCGAACTCTGGATTGTCCCAATCGTAATCATGATTGCTTGTGTACTTCATGACGTTTGGTGGATAATGTGTCCAACCGCAGCGATAAAATGACTTTTGGCCATTGGGCCAACCGACCCAGAGGTTTTTGTAGAGCCACCCTTTTGAGCCATTGGTATCGGCGAAATTAAATAGTCGCTCAATTTGGTGCGTGTGGTTTTCGACGGCTTCGCCAACGCCACGCTTTATATTGTAGTTAAATAATGTGTAGGTTCTTGTGCATTGGGGTAGATCATTGCTTTGCCAACTGTTGCTTACATCTCCGTAGGAACCGTGATTCCAAAATTGCTGAGAGAAGGTCCCCATTGACATATCGGATTCTACGGGGCCTAAAACATAAGGGGAGGTTGCATCACTGGCGACGACAAAGCTGCCCCCACTTTTTTCATAGCCAACATGCTGGCTGTATAGCCATACCTCCTTGAGCCCAAGTGTATCAACGTAATAACAAATGTCATGGCCTGTTTTTTGAATAAGCTTTGTTGTTAAGACGGTTTTATAGTCAGGATGACAAATACGTCTCGTCCCTTTCCAGATACAGTTTACCGAATTGCTGTTATCCGGATCCCAGGGAACTGCTTCCGAGAATTCTAAGATGTAGGGAAGTGTAGGTGAATACTTATTAATTGGGACATAGCGGGCGAACGGTGTCGCCTGAGCATTTTTATAACCACGATAACGACTGGCATCGTTTAAGAGCGAAAATACTAAATCCGTGATTCGTTTTAGATAATCCCTTTTAGCCTGCAAAGAGACATCTTCGCCGGTAAGGTTATAGTTAAGCATGAGCGGGTTACTACTACTTTTCGGTAAATAGGTAATCGCCATTACCGGTATCTCTTTAATATTTTCTTTCGTGATACAGCCATTGGCATCTTTGATTACTCCCGTCGCGCTATTTAGGCAGGTGTTTCCTCTTGTTGTGGATCGTGAGGATGAGCTACTAGACGAGGAGCTGCGCCTAGAGGACATTGATGAGGCTGATTTACTTAGAGAGCTTGATCGACTAATCGAACTACTTTCAGAGCTAGTTGCTGTACTTTTAGAAGAGCTGATTCCTGTCGCGAAGGAACTGCTGGTGCTGGAGCTAACAGAGGATTCAGGGCGAAATGTGCAATCGGCAGGTACTTTAATGGATATATAACCTTGACCATTAGTTATTATATAAGATTTATTATTTAAACTAACATCTACTTCAGCCCCGTTATTAAGGTTGATGCCGACTTTAAGTTCATAGGGCGAATAAAATGCATAAAGAGTTTTTTTGCTGAGAGTATTCTTTGTTGTCGTTAAATAGGCGCTAAATGGTCGTGGGGTTAGATGAGAGCGGCGATAAGTATTGCCATTATAGGCATCAAAGTAGCCAAGGAATGTCCCCGGATTTAACTTACTGATGGCAAATCCCCTATGGGCTAAAACTTTATTCTTAGAAATGCTTACCTTGTTTAGACCTTGTTTTGTTTTAACTAATAGTCGGCGATGAAAGCGACTGAGAGGAAGTAACTTTGTTTTATCGCCGGCAAGCTGAGGGATATAGGAAGCATAATAGCTGATCACGCGTACGCGCGGCCTTTTAGTGACTCCTAAAAATTTCTTTCCTTCAAATAGGGAGACATATAGGTCGCCGAAGAGATCGGTATATATTATGCCATTGTTTTGATAAGCAAAGGTTGAGTATTTAGTGTTGATTTTGAGAAGCGCCTTACCATTAACTGCTTCTCCGTTGAGACCACGTCCGTTAATGCGTAAAAGTAAGCTGCTAGGGACTCCTTGATTTTGTCCCAGGTATGTTTTTCTAGATAGATCAGTCATACCGTTTTGCGCACAGAGCCATGTTGTTTTGCTAAGCTCATTGGGTGTGAAATATAAATTTTTGTTACTGGGACGTAAGTCCTGGGCGGATGCTTCTGCTTTCCAGCGCATTTTGTCGGGCGAAGCAACAAAAGAGTCGGCGAGCGCCCAATATGGTAATAAGAAAACGGTGAGTAAAATTAACCATTTATTGGCAATGAATGAACTTTGTAAAGCTTGTTTCAAGGCCGTGCCCTCTTAGAAAATAGACTATACTGTTTATTCGGCGCTTTATAGGAAAATCTTAAAAAAAGTTAATTGACAAGATCCGTTACTTTTCCAGCGGTTAGCTGGACAGATTCTTTTTTAAGATGGCAAAAAATTCAAAACATGATGCTTTTTAGGAAACCTCTTATTGTTTGATCATGATAGCCGGGAGAGAAAAGCTTGTGCTGCATTGGACCATGAGTAGTTTTGGCAAATATGTTTATGGGCATTTTGGGTAAGGTCCAAAGACAGATCGGAGGTTTTAAGTAAACGCAGAGTTTCTGCGATTAATTCCTGCGGGGTGTCTGCTGTCAAACAACAACCTTTTTGAGCACTGGTAATGCCTTGAAAGGCGATACTTGTGCCAATAACAGGCAAGCCAAGTGCCATTGCTTGGAGGATTTTGTTTTTGATGCCGGCACCCAAGCTCATCGGACAGATCATTGCTTTAGCTTGACGGAGATAGGGTCTGACGTCTTCAACATAGCCGGTGACTGTGATGCCGGAGATACTTTCTAAATTTCGTACGGCGTCGGTTGGGTTAGCGCCAACAATAAAAAACTCAAGATCTGGCAGGTTCCTTTTTAGCTCAGGAAAGCAGAGGCGGCTAAATGCCAAAACAGCATGAACATTGGGTTCGTAATTCATGCTTCCCAAAAATACGATGCGGTTGGGGTTGGTATGCAAATTGGGAGTAAAGGAGAAGTAGTCAGTATCTACGCCATTGGGAATGAATTTTATCGAGTCTGTATTTAGCTTATTGTTGATCCACTGTTGGTCATAATCGGAAACAACGCTTACGAATTTGGAATTCTTAATGGCCATTCTTTCAAAATGCCGCGACCAGAGAATGTCGGCAGCACAGAGCAGTTTAGCTTTGCCGGCAGTTAGTTTTTGATAGCGGCGATAATTTGCCAAAGAAAAAGAGTCGACTAGATCAACAATAATTTTATCCCGACTAATGCTATCCAACGGTAAGAACTGGATCATTTCCGGGCCATGGAGAATAAGAAGGTCAAAATTATTGTCACGGCAGATTTGCTCTAGTAACTGTTTTGTTCTTTGGAAATGTTGTTTTTGTTTTAGTTTTTGCCAGTAGTAAGGAGGCAACAATGAACGATGGGCCAATCGACCAAAAAACGAAGAGGCTTGCTCTGCCGGGAGATGGTGACAGTGGTGAAATATTTCGTGATTAGCAGTATTAATTTGACTATAAGAATTTTGATCTCCGTAGAAAATAAAACTAACTTGGTTTTCCTTCGCCCATTCACGGCAAAGGCAATAAAGGCGAGGAGACCCGGCATCATTGGGGTGTATGGGAGAAAAGCTGCTTAGCGCTGCTAATTTCACAGTGTAATTATGCTCAAAAGTTGCGGCTATTACTCAAAATTATACAAACTCTTATAGACCGCTATATTTATAGTCACTGCCAGGTCAATAAGGTTCTCTTATAGCATTAATTTTAGTTGCTGCAAAAGGCATATATTTGATGTAAGTATCGCCTAAATCTGGTGTCTTAATTGTTTGTAACTATAGGGATGAGAGATGAAATCTCAGGTAAAAAATTCTTTAATTGTTTTAATGTTAGCAGTGTCTTTCTCTTGTACCAATATATCAGGCCCGGATAAATCAGTTGAGGGCACTATTCTTGGTGCCGGCTGGGGCGCGGGAGCAGGTGCTGTGATTGGTAACCAAACAGGGAGTCTCGGTCCGGGTGCTGCAGTCGGTGTGGCCTTTGGTGCAGCCTCCGGGTTATTAACGGGTGGAGGATTGGATGTGCAAGAAGGCTTCAACATTCAACAGCAAAGAGAAATTAATTCGTTGCAAGTTCAAGTGGCAGCTAACGATGTGGAATTGCGCCGCATTCAAGCAAGCTTAGATAATCGCCAGGAAGGGATAATTAGTAATCCTTCGGGCACAAGAATTTTCTTTGATGATGGCCGCGCATCGTTACGTATGGGATCAGCCGTAACGCTTGAGAGACTAGCTGATGCGGTAAAGGTTAACCCATATATTGCGGTTGTCGAGATTCATGGCCATAGTGATGATATGGGTGATAGCGATAAGAATCAAAAGCTTAGTGAAGCCAGAGCCCAGACAGTTGCTACATTTCTAACCGAACATGGAATATCTAGTCATGTAATCAAAATTATCCCGCATGGCGCAACTCAGCCAATAACAACGAATAAAACTCCGGAAGGAAGGCAGCAGAATCGCCGTGTGGAAATTGTTCTCCGATAAAGCAGCTTTGCCTGGGGCAGATAACGAGTGTCAACGGTGGTTCTGGATTAGCTTTATTGCTTTTTCGCTGTTGCATTTTTATCTGATATTGTTTTCGCCATTGGGTTTAGCACCTGATGAGGCGCAGTATTGGGATTGGTCGAGGTCTTTAGACTGGGCCTATTTCAGTAAAGGTCCGGTCGTTGCTTTTTTAATTTATCTAAGTTGCCAAATATTTGGCGATACTATTTTCGCCGTCCGTTTGCCGGCCCTTCTGTTATTTTCGATATTTTCTTGGCTGTTTCATTCTTTTGTTAAAAAGAACTACGGTGCTTATGCAGCTTTGATTGCTTTTCTGATTTTGCGTACCTTACCAATTTTTATGGTGCAAGCATTTGCCATGACCACCGATACCCCAGTCGCTCTTTTTTGGCTATTAGCGCTTATTTATTTTCATTCGGCGACAATAAAAGGACGCGCGCTTGCCTGGTTACCGGGATTTTTCTTTTTAGGCTTGGCTGTATTAAGCAAATACACGGCGATGATCATGCTGCCAATGATAGTGGCTTATTGCCTCTTTAGTGGTTCCCTGAGAAATCAACTAAAAAATAGATTTTTCCTTTTAGGCATGGTTATTTTGCTAACATTAATAGCCCCGCTGCTTTATTGGAACATGGCGCATGGTTGGGTAAATGTCGCGCATAATGCCGGACATCTGATACCTAGTGATGGCTTTGGCCTTCAGATAAAATTTGTATTTGAACTGCTCGGTGGGCAACTGGGATTATTTAATCCAATTTTATTTGTCCTATTTTTATCCTTCTTTTGGCGGGCCTTTAATAAATGGCGCGATGGCGATAATGAGGTGGGGTTTTATTTCTGCTTTAGTTACCCGTTGCTGGCGCTTTGCTTGTTTGTTTCCTTATCGCGGCGTGTCTATGCTAATTGGCCTATGCCCGCATACATTGCAGCTCTATTGCTGATAATTTATCTAGTGAGTAAAGATAATTTTCATATAGATAAAACGGTAAGAATAACAAAATGGGTGCTGGGATGGAATTGTTTTTTTTATTCATTGATTCTGGTTTTTTCTGCAGGGGTAACTTTGGGGTTGCCCGGAAATATAATTCCAACCAAGAATCTTATGGGTTGGAAAAATCTGGCTGAAAAAGTTTCCACAATATCTTTGCCTACTGCCGGAGGCGCTAAGCCAATGATTATTACTGATCATTATGGTTATACGGCCGAGCTATCATTTTTTCTTGAAGATAAGCCAATCGCCTTTTGTGCCCCGGTTTCGACGCGTCGAGCCACGCAGTATGATGTCTGGGGTAAAGATGAGGAGCATGGTTTTAAATATCGCAATTTTTCTTCACAGATCGGCAGGGATGCCTTGATTGTGATAAAAGAGGAAGGAAATATTGCGGAGTTTCACCAGTGGTTTAAGGAAATTAAGCCTATATCAGGCGTCGATGAATTCATCTATATTTTTGGAGGAAAGAGCATCAGGACAGCCGACTTCTATTACGGAACTTATTTCCTCGGGGTTCATAACACGCCTAATCCGCCGATTCCTATTCCTAAATGACTTGCATAATTGTTGGTGTTTTGTTATAAAGTCGCCTTTTAGTGACGCTTTTCAGAATAGAATTAGTTGCGTATGCGTTCTTAACAAAAAATAGTAGAAGAGTTTTTGCTGCGTCTGTGGAGAAAACAGAGAGGCAGTAGTTATTAGGTTTTGTCATTTGATCTTCTCCAATTTGAGGCTAGCATCTCTTGGAATTATGGAATTGATAATTGCAAGAGATGCTATCTCAAAAAAACCAAGGAGGAAAAGATGAAGGAAAAATTTTTACGTGGTCTTACTGTTTTTTTCTACTCCAACATCTTATGTAAGGAGGAGTATGGAATGAATCCCTCGACCTGGCCATATGAAAATGTGGTCATGCACAAAGAGCCGAATAGCGGGAATTATATCCTTGAGGCTTCACTTGGTTATTGGAGGGCCCAAGGTTCTGCTGTTTATTGTAAGGCAACAGGGAACTTAGATATTCACCTGCGCTTGCAGTAATCGCTAGCCGAAGTGGAGAGTTGCCTTAGGCAAGTAGGTTTTTTTATGCATAGGTTTTTACAACTATGCCTCTCCCTCTTTTTCTCCTTCCATACAATAATCTTTTCTACCGTTGTGATTTGCAGTATGTATGCTCGAGCAGCGAACTCATGAGAGACCAATGGTAGCTAGTAAAATCGATATCAATGAAATTAGAATCAAGCTTGATCAGTTGGGCGATCATTTGATTTCTTTGTTAAAGCATCGGTCGCGTCACCCGAGGAATCTTGGAGTTTTTACGCAGGAGTTTGCCGGCGGGAAGACCTGGTTTTTGTACCGCTTACAGAAAGAGCAAGATATTGATTCAGAATTCGGCCGCTATCTATATCCAGATCAGCATCCTTTAATTTTTAATAAAAGCGAACTTACTCCGGCTCGTATTGTTCGAGCTATTCCCGTAGTTGAAGGATTGGTAGGGGTAAGTCTCGATATCTCAAAAAAACTCATACCGGTTTATCAAGAACTGTTAGAGCAGATCTGCATTGGCGGCGAGGATGAAACAAGCTACGGCCAAACGGCCAAACTTGATGTGGAAATATTGCTAACTTTGAACGAGCGCATAATCGGGCTTGGTGAGCAGGTTGCTCAATATAAGGTGGAGCAAAATCCTGATATCGTAATAAGCAAAGATAAAGTAGCGATCAAAAGTCAGCTCGTTGTTCCCGAAAGAGAAAAGCAAGTTATTGAGCAGTCAATCGCCGCAGCGCAGAAGTATGCCATAAAAAATCCCTTAGCAATCGGGGACTTTATGAAAAGAGTAATTGCTATTACTGTAGACGTCGAAGTCGATTATATACTTTCTCGTATTTCATAGCCTCTTCACTATATACTTAATTGTCGAATGCCGAGCGTTTTCTTCGGAATAATTAAATTAATCGCAAATAAATACTGCTTTGCTGGGAAAACAACGAATCTGACCCTCCCCCGATTTACCGGACAGTAATAATGGAGTAAGTAAAACTGTCGGGAAATAAAAAGGGAGAGCAAGAAATGCCCAGGAAATTCACTAAGGAATACAAAGACGAAGCAGTCAAGCTGGTAATTGAAGGTGTTTTGACAAATAGAAAAAGGCCCAAGAGCTAAAATTTTTAGCATAGCGCAAAGCTAGAATATAAAACAAAGGAAGATAGTCTTATATTTTTAAACTAAAACATTGTTATGTGGCGGGAGGTTAGAAGCTATTACCTCCCGCCATTTTTTTACTGGTAAATATCCCATGCAGCAACAGCGGATTCATGTTCTGTTGGAGTGGGGGTCGGGGTAGCAGTGATTGTTGGAGTCGGTGTGGGAGTAGTGATGTTCGAGTTTTCTTGAATTAGATTATTCATCCAATCAAAAAAACCCGGCTCATAGCCAAGGTATTCAAAAGAAGTGTCAGCGCTTTCCCCGGAGCCATATAGCATGACCAAAACACCACATTGTTTAACTTCCCCATCAACCTCAATTGCAGCAAAACCTCCACTATCCCCGTTAATTCCTATCCCCGGAATAGGGACCGAACGGCTAAAATTCATAACGCCTTCACTTCCCATCAAAAAGTCATAGACCCCTCTGGCGCAGCGTTTGTAGCCATCGAAATCTCCCGTGCCATTAGGATCAGCCTGACTGGGAATACCGGTTTCACCAGCACCCCCAAAGAGTATGATCTTATTGGAAAGGGATCCATAATAAAAAGAAATGGGGGTTACCAATTCTCCGGTAGAGTCATAGACAAGGTGCTCTAATTTAATCAGAGCAACGTCTTGAATTGCATGATAAAATACCTTATCGTGAATGGCTGTGATACACTTTCCCGCAAGATACGAGGTTGTCCCCCTCGGGAAGGCATCGAAATAGGACGGTTCAAATGTAAATCTAAGGATATTGAATGTTAGTCCCGTTGTGCCGCGGGTTGCTACGTGCCCAGCTGTTAGGATCCATGCCCCATTCTGGACATTATTGCACACCAATGTTGCTGATCCGGCTAAATATCGCGTCCCGCCCTCAACGTCCCATCCTGCTCCACGGCCCAAGAAGCCAAGTGAATTTGCAAGCTGTTTGCTTGCTTCATCGTTGGCCACATCTACCAAAATAGCAGAAGCAGAAAAAGATATAACCAAAAACAGAGCTACAACTGCAAACAGAAGAAACGATTTCATGATGTGTTCCTTTCTCCGCATCTGCGGATTTGATTTTGTTTTCTTTCGCAACTTGCGAGCTGAAGATCACTTCCTCAACTCGCAACTGCACTAGAAAACAGAAAGGAACACTAAAACCTTATAGACTATCTTGCCTTTATGTCTTGGCGGATAAGACCCAAGATATAAAGGCTAAGAAACTTCTTCTACTCTTATTTAGGTATAGTTAGTAAACTAAGTAGTTTATTACACATTTATCAACGAATATGACTTATTATTTAGATATTTGCTAAATTCTCACTAGGATTTTATTATATTACAGTAAAAACAAATGGTTAGATCCTTAGACTAACTAACTTAACTTGACCCCAGAGCATCTTTACAAATCTTTATATCAGCAACAATACTACTTCGCGGGGTAATTTTATCTTTTTTGTTAGAGCGTTTTAACACGCGCCTCAGCGTAGTTCTATCAAGTTTTAATAATTTTGCCGCTTGGACTTCACTAGTTGAACCTCCCCCGATTTACCGGACAGTAATAATGGAGTAAGTAAAACTGTCAGGAAATAAAAAGGGAGAGCAAGAAATGCCCAGGAAATTCACTAAGAAATACAAAGATGAAGCAGTCAAGCTGGTAATTG
>JADZAE010000011.1 GCA_020852715.1 Deltaproteobacteria bacterium | reverse complement strand
TCGTCATATCGTAAAATACAACAGATAGATCCCCGTTAAGTGTTTGCTTAGTGTAACGATATGCAATTTGCTCAACTCTTTTTTGATAAGCCGAATGCAATCTATCTAAGAACCAATATACTCGGTCGTTCTTAATTTGCTGCTGGGATAAACAAGACGCACTAGAACGATGTCTTTGAATAGTTCCTCTGGTAATTTGCTAAATCCAATACAATCAAAAATATAGCTAAGAATAAGCTCTGGTCCAACTGCCCTCACTGAACTGCTACTTAGTAACTCAAGTGCTGTATTTTCTCTTTCTGTTCTGCCAAAGTCAAGGTGCAGTTGCCGATTTAATTCCGACAACTGCAATTCTACTTCAATTTCCAGTTTTGTTAATTCTCTTTCATTACGGCTGCACCCTATCGTTCGCAAAACAACGTTTCTTCTGCCGATCTTCTTTACGATCTGCATACTAATACTGCCGCTTTTATTTGGTTTCTTTCTAATAAACATTCGGCAGGTTTAGCACGAGACACTCAAATTCGTTTATAACCTATTTTTTTATCCCGTGTTTTTGGGGGATTAACCTAATAGGATCGTGGAAGTTTAACAATGTGCAGAGCTCAGGAGTGAGCCGGTAAATGGTATTTGCGAGTTATTGGGCTTTGACCCGTTGTATATCGCTAATGAAGGAAAAGTAATTTTTGCATTCGCCGCCGACAAAGCCAACGATTTAATAGTCTGCTTACAGAGCCACGAGTACGGCAAAGCCGCGACGATTGTAGCTACGGTTACTGACGAGAACTGTTCGCAAGTTATTTTAAAAACAGTCATTGGTGGTAAGCGCATTTTGGATATGCTAAACGGCGAACAGATTCCTAGAATCTGTTAAAGCGAGGATTAATTTTATGCACGAGTACGCATTAGCTGAGGATATTGTCAAAATTGCTCAGGCTGCCGGTATCGAACATGGGGCAAGAACATTAGTGAAATCCAATTGGAAATTGGCAAAATCCCCGGCGTGGAAATTGAAGCCATTCGCTTTGCCTTAGAAGTTATTTGTAAGAATACATTTAGCACTTCGGTAAAAGTAACGATTGATGAAATTTCAGCTCTGGCGAGATGTCGTGTCTGTCAAAAAGAATATAATTTAGAGAATCTTTGTTCTCTCTGTCCTTATTGTAGTGCTTATGATCGAGAAATTTTAAAAGTTAAAGAATTGTGGGTGAAAGCAGTGACCATTGAATAGTGACCAGTGCTTTGTGCTCCGCAAGCAAGCGCCATTTTTTGTTTAGAACTGGAAATACAAAAATGGGCTAAAGCTGTAAGAGCTTACAGCGAGTACGGATAAAATAAAGATAATCAGAGAAAAACACCCACTACAAGCTAGACGGGGAACAGCGCCTAGAGAGGACCAGAGAGTTTTTACGTGTTCGGCTTTATTGGTGAAGAGCGGAGCAAAAGATAAAATTGTAGCCAAACAGAAAATAAAAATACCACGATTAGACATTATTTCTGCGCGATAATGATTAGGTAAAGGTTCGCCAAAAGTTGAAAAGTTAAACATCACAGCAAACATATCAGCCGCTGCTGAGAAAGTTGTCGCCCTAAATAACACCCAGCCGATGAGTACAACAAAAAAAGTGATCAGGACATTTAATATCTTTGGCAGGTGAGAAGAGAGTTTAATCCAAAAAAGTTTATCAATCACGAGAAAGAGACCATGCCAAATGCCCCAAACAATAAATGTCCAACTGGCACCATGCCAAAGACCGGAAATAAGAAACACGATTACCAGATTGGCATACATACGGGCTTTGCCTAAGCGATTTCCGCCAAGAGGAATATATAAGTATTCACGCATCCAATTGGACAACGAAATATGCCAGCGTCTCCAGAACTCAGTTATGTTTTGGGAGATATAGGGCATATTGAAATTTTCTAAAAATTCGATACCCATCATGCGAGCCAGACCAATGGCCATATCCGAATAGCCGGCAAAATCAAAATAAATTTGATAGGCATAAGCAAGAACACCAAGCCAAGCATAGCCAGAAGTTAAATCGGCGCTGGAAAGCGCGAAGATTTTGTCAGCTACGCGTCCAAGTGTATCGGCAATTAAGACTTTTTTAGCTAGGCCGAGGCAGAAACGCATAATGCCTGAGAAAATTTGATTAAGGGAATGAGTGCGTTTTTCAATTTGAAAACCAACATCATGGTAACGCACAATCGGCCCAGCTATCAGTTGAGGGAAGAAGGCCACGTATAGCAGGTAATTTACCAAAGTCTGTGCTCGGCCTGTGCGACCGCTATAAACATCAGTCAAATAACTGAGCTTATGAAAAGTGAAAAATGAGATTCCTGCGGGCAAGGCGATTGATATCCAAGTAACATTAGTAAACCCTAGAATTGATAAGATAAAATTTGTTTGCTCAATAAAAAAGTTCGCGTACTTGTAATAAACAAGCAGCGAAACATTGATTATTATCGAAAGAATAAACCAGGCTTTGCGTCGAGGGCCGGAGAATTGTTTAGCGATATAGTAATCCAGAGTAGAGCTGATCAATAATATCAATACGACTGTTGGGGCACCCCAGGCATAAAACAAATAGCTGGCAACAAGAGCGAATAGATTTTTAAAACGAGAGGGTAGTGCGTAATAGCCCAGAAGATAAAGCGGTAAAAAACCGAATAAAAATAGAAAGGAAGAGAATACCATAAATTACTTAATCGTTTGCATTTATTGTCGGGATTTGCTTATAGAGAGAAAAAATGAATTAAGCAAGCTTCCTTCGGGAAAGAAGTTATGGTGGCAACAAACGAGAACAAAAAAAATAAAAAAACAGAGGGGAAAACTGTTATTATCGGCTTTATAATTATCTTCACTCTGCTTTTAATTTTGCCAATGGCACAAAGAAGATACCGTTTTATTCCGCCTCGGCCGGTGACTAACGTCTATATCGAAAAGAAATTTCCTAAATACAAATGGGAACACTTTAAAACGGGGAAATTTCAAAAGTTATTTGAAAATTATTTTCTCCAGACCGGTGGGCTCTGGGGGATATTGTTAGCTTCTAACAATTCGATTGATTACACTTTGTTTCGCGAAATTTCTACCCGCGACGCCGGAGCTGTCTTGGTTGGTAAAGACTACGCTCTTTATGAGAGTATGTATGTCAATGATTATAATGGGCGCTCTCTAAAAACTGTTAATGAATTACGCCAGCAGACAGAGTCAATTAAACGGTTGCAGGATTTTATGGCTGCACACGGTAAGGCGGTTCTTGTTTTAGTTAGTGCCAATAAAGCGGCATTATATCCGGAATGGATACCCGACCGCTTTAAAGTTGGTAAGCCACAAATGCGCAATATAGATGTTTTAAGAAAACTCTACCAGGAGGCAGGTGTTAATTTTATTGACAGTGCTCAGCTTTTAAAAGGGCAGGCCGGCAAATATGAATACCGTTTTTATGCTCCCTCAGCGGCGCACTGGAATTCAGTGGCTAGCTGCTTAGTTGCTAAAGAACTAATGACACGTGCCGAGACGCTGATTAATAAAAAATTTAAAACTATTGTTTGTGGTACGGAAATAGAAGTCCGTGATCATCCAGCGGGAACTGATCGTGACTTAGCTAATCTGATTAATGTCTGGAACCCTTCACTTTCATATGCACCCACACCATATATGACTGTTCACAGTGAAACTAATGCCGAGGCATATGATCCGAAGATGCTATTTGTCGGAACAAGTTTTCTCTGGTCGATATTTGATGTTTTGGAAAAACAAGATATTTATACGCAGCGTGACTTTTATTATTATGCTTCCACTAACCATTATCGCTACCGTTTGGAGAATGGAAATGTGAAAAAAGGCAGTTATCGCCTGGTTTACCGTAAAATGGATTTCATCAAGAATCTTCTGCAGCAGGACATCATTGTGTTGGAAATCAACGAAGCGCGGATTCATCAATTAGGCTTTACCTTTTTAAAAGTAGCTGACAAAAGATTTTCTCAGCTTTAGAGAGAAGATCAGAGCGCCTGTGCTATTAAATCAATGCTTCTTGCTAACTTATTTATTTAGTGCGGAGAAACACACTATTTTGAAAAAAACGAGGCTGAAGTAATTTAAAACCTTGGCCTCAAACCAGTTTGTAATTAAGCCCTATCTCCCAACTAACTCATGCAGAATGCCATGAATTTCGGAAATAGTGCAGGGTTTGCTAAGAACACGGATGCCCTGGTGTTTTAGCTCGAGAGCGCTTCCTGTCATGCGCGCATATCGAATGCCCTTTAATTCACATATTTCTGCTCAATAATCTCCATCTCCTTCTAGTGAACTAAGCTCCTGGTCAAGTAAGCAAACTGTAGACTGAGGATCACAGGCGTTAAGTTCTTCAATGGCAGCGTTATATTTGCAGCAAGAACAAAGGTGCACACCGGTTAAATTACTCATTCTACGAAACACGAAGGACAGTAAGTTTACAACTGGCATTTCATCATCAACAAAAAAAACTTCTGTTTTGCTTATAAGCAAGACAAAATAAGCAATAATATTCAGTCGAACTCAATTGAGTTTGATGTGAGATTTGTATATTAAGATAATACTGACTTGGTGTTGCTGGAACTTGGCTTAATAAATGTTTCCACCTAGTTGGGTATCAAATTAAATATTAATAGATACTAGCTCAAAGTCTTATTTGTTTGGTTGAAACAGTTTTGATGAAGGGAAGATGAGTATGGATATAAAAATCGGTCAGCTGGTCCCAGCATTTAAATTGCTAGATGCAGATAAGAACGAAGTGTCGTTAAAAGATTTTCGAGGGAAAACAATAGTCCTTTATTTTTACCCCAAGGATAATACATCTGGCTGTACACGTGAAGTTTGCGATTTTAGCGATGCTCAAAAAAAATTTAGTAAAAAAAATGTGCTAGTTATCGGTATAAGTCCGGATAAGCCATCTAGCCATGTCAAGTTTCGTGAAAAGTATGATTTGCCTTTTCTGTTACTTAGTGATCCGGAGAAGCAAGTCGCTAAGCTTTATGTCGTACTGAAAAAGAAAAATATGTATGGAAAAGATGTGATAGGGATAGGACGCTCTACTTTTATAATTGATAAAAACGGCAAGCTTAGGGCAGAGTTTCGTGGCGTTAAGGTTGATGAGCACGTGGAAGAAGTTTTGGCGTCTCTCGGCTGATTTATTTTCAGTGTTTTACGGATAATGTATTTTACTAGACATGTCTAATTCGATTGCAGCGTGGCTGCGATACAGCTTTCACTAAAAAAACCTTGACTAAAACCGTATAATTAACCAGTTTAGCCTTGTTTTTATTACGTTTTTATCAATACAAGTTAAAGATAATGGCTGGCCGCGCAGTTATGACATCCCCAATTATAATATGGTTGTTTACTAGCCACAGGTGGAGGAATGGCCGAATTTCGAATGTATTGTTTTTCGCTCGGCCATTTCGGCGGCTAGGAAAGGAGAATCTCAACGCACTTACGGAACTATCTTGGCTAGAGGAGCAACCGAGGTCTCTAAAGAAAAAAAGTTAGTGCAGATCTACCATAGAAAGGTAGACTCTGTTTCTTTTCCCGACGCTTCGCCCACTGAACAACAGGCAATCAGGGCCGCGATTAAGGCGATTACTCCACAAAAAGGGGCAGTCTCTGTTTCTTTGGATCTTATTATTGCTCAGCTCGATGCTAGTCAGCTGAATATTCACAAGGCCAATTTTGATTTAACGCCACCGCAAATAATAGTTTCTCAGAAACCGGCAGTGTTCTTGATATATAACGGCAAGCCGTTACTTAAATCGGTAGCCGCAAATAATAACTTAATGTTTGCGATAAACACCAATAGAGCAGTTTTCTTTGATACGCAGTCATCGAGATATTATTTACTGGCTGATAAAACTGGCCGACTGCTAACAGTTTAGAAGAGGGGAAATGGTTAGCGGCTAAATCATAGCCTAGCGCCATTAATACTTTGCCGGTGGACGACAATTGGGCTGATGTCCGTGCAGCTTTGCCACTGATTGTTACGAAGAAGGTGCCCGATGTTTTAATCAGTACAAAGGCGATAGAGCTGATTGTTCTCGATGGAGTGCCGCAGTATGAGCCGATTGCTCCGACTAAGCCGATGTTGATCGCTAATACTCAGAATAATCTGTTTTTAAATACAGCAGATAATAAATATTATTTTCTAGCTGCCGGACGTTGGTTTTCTGCTTCTTCTTTAGCTGGGCCTTGGGGTTCAGCTAGCGATTCTTTACCCGATGACTTTAAAAATATTCCCGAAGACTCCGCCGCCGATCGGGTTCTAGTTTCTGTGCCCGGAACATCAGAGGCTAATGATGCCATGAATTTTGCTTCTATTCCGGACAAGGCAACTATTGATCGCTCGGCGGCGACAGTAAATGTTGTTTATGAGGGTAAGCTGCAGCTTGCAGCGATTCCGACGACCAGTGTGCAATACGTAAAAAATACGGCATATAATGTTTTTTTGGTAAATGATAAGTAATATTGCTGCTATCAAGGAGTTTGATTTGTTTCTTCGTAAGCTAATGGGCCTTGGATCGTAACGGATATGGTGACTTCGGCTATCTACTCAATTCCGCCAAGTAGCCCTAAGCATAATGTTACTTATGTCAAAGTCTATGACTCAACTCCGACTACTGTGGTCACTGGTTATACTTCGGGCTACAGCGGCGAGACAGTCGCCGCTACCGGGGTAGTGATGTTTGGCTTAGAAATGCTTGTCGATTCGGCGATGGATAAAGAAAACCTAATGACTAAATTTAAATTAGCTAATCATGAGGGCGATGATGCTTTAATTATTAGAACCGCTCTTACTGATGCTGATGAGTCTATGGTTCTTTTAGATACTGTCACTACTGTTATGCCGATCGGGCTGGCGCTGAGCGCAATGAAAAGAGTCATTACCGGCTCAGATAGTTTTGTCGGCGATGCGCAGGCGGAAATGGAAATTTTGGATAGCGAAACCGGTATTCGTTTGGTGGCAGCGGTTGATAAGCGTGTGGAAACCAAGGCACTACGTTCTAAGTTTGGCTCTTGGAATCATGCCAAGGAAGCCTGCGATTATTGGGTAGGAAAGCTCACCGAAAATTTGCTAAAGGCCTGTAATGGCGAGTTGAAGTAGTTGGCGAAGTTCTTGCCAGCTTCAAGTTAAAGGTTTAATGGATAGACAGTTTAGTTAGTTAAATACTAGGAGGGAAAATGAAATTTAATAATTGGGTAAATCTTTTACTTTTTCTGTTTTAACAGCAGCTATGTTGTTTGCTTCTTTACCAATGGCTTCTGCCGAAACTGCTGAAGAAATTAACAATACTGTTGATGCTGCTTTGCGCGATTTAAATAGGACCAATGCTACGGCTTGGGAACTTCGTTCAATAGCCAAAGCGGTATTGGTTTTCCCGCGCATAGTTAAGGGCGGATTTATTGTGGGTGGCCAGTATGGCGAAGGCGCTTTACGCAAAAACGGAAAGACAGTTGGTTATTACAACACTGTTGCTGCTTCTTGGGGTTTGCAGGCTGGCATTCAGGCTTACGGCTATGCTATGTTTTTCTTAACTGATGCCGATATTAAGTATTTAGAAAAGAGCGATGGCTGGGAAATCGGCGTCGGACCTAGTGTCGTTATTATTGATGAGGGCAGGGCCAAGTCTTTTACGACCACTACAGCTAAAGACGGTATATACGTTTTTATCTTTGATCAGAAGGGACTTATGGCCGGCTTAGGTCTGCAAGGTGCCAAAATAAGCCGTATTACCAAGCCCAGTTTGAAATAGGAGTTGGGTAATATATGGCTCGCCAGGAAAAGCGTTTAGCAGAAGGACTACGTGAAGTAAAAATAATTACCGGTGTTAATCCATATGCTGAGGGATCAGCTGAAGTTTCATTTGGCAAGACAAAAGTGTTAGTGACAGCTACTGTCGAAAAGGAGCTTCCTAAATGGATGGCTCCCGGCGACGGTGGTTGGATCACAGCCGAATACGGAATGCTCCCGCGTTCAACCCATACGCGGAACAAACGTGAAGCCGCCCAAGGCAAGCAGGGTGGTAGGACATTGGAAATTCAGCGACTGGTGGCCCGGGCACTGCGCCAAGCAGTAGATATTAAAAAACTCGAAGGCTTGACTATCCGCATTGATTGCGATGTGCTCTGTGCTGATGGCGGCACACGTACAGCCTCCATTTCCGGGGCTTGGGTAGCTTTATTTCAGGCTATTGAGTCGGCGATGAAGCAGGGGCTGTTAAGTTCAGATATTACCTTAAAGCAAGTGGCTGCTGTTTCAGTGGGGCAAGTGAAAGGTGAGCTCTTGGTCGATCTTTGTTATGAAGAAGATTCCGGAGCTGATTTTGACTTAAACGTTGTCTGCGATGAGGATCTAAAGATTATTGAAATCCAAGGGACAGGCGAGCGGGCTACGCTTTCGCTAGATGAGGTAAATAAGCTTGTTTTGCTCAGTCAACCGGCCATTAGAAAGATCATGCAAATCCAGAAACAAGCTGTGCGACCCAGTTAATTATTTAGGCAGTCATCAGTAGTATTTTATTCGGAATTTATAGTGAGAACAAAAAATATTATCTTAACCATAATTGGACTCATTTCTTTGCTATTAGGAGTAGTAGGAATTGTCGTTCCTTTGCTGCCAACGACTCCATTTTTATTGCTTAGTGCCGTTTGTTTCTTGAACGGATCACCGAAGCTTCACTTTTGGCTCGTTAATCATAAGTATCTAGGCAGGCAAATTGCTGCTTATCAAACACATCGGGCTATAAGTAAGAAGACAAGGGCGGCGGCTCTTACTCTGCTATGGGGCACTATTTTATTCTCTGTTATTTTTATTATTCAAATAGCCTGGATAAAAATTCTTCTGTTGATTATCGCACTATCGGTTTCTATATACTTATTAAGGTTAAAGACGTTAAGTGAGGATAATTCCTAAAGGCATTTTCTCTAAATTAGCTGCTTATGTGAATAACGGCGTGAAGCTGAAAGTTTTACCATCAAACAGACCGCGATCGCCAAGCTTAAGCTCAGGAATTACTAAGAGGGCTAAAAACGATAGAGTCATCCACGGGGCTGTCAGGTGAGAGCCTAAATCACGGGCTATTGTATTAAGCTCTTGGTATTTAGCGGCTACCATATAGCCATCTTCACTGGTCATTAGGCCGGCAATGGGTAGGGATAATGAGGTTATTTTCCCATTCTCAACAGCAACCAAGCCGCCTTTTTGTTCCATAATTTTATTTATTGCCAATAATAAATCCTCATCATTAGCACCAACGGCAATAATATTATGGCTATCATGGGCGACGCTTTGAGCTATGGCTCCGCGCTTCAGACCGAAATTATAAACAAAGCCTTTAGCCGGAGCTTGATTTTGATATCGGTTGACGATAACTAATTTTAACAGGTCCTTGTTGGTATCACTGACGGCATAACCGTCTTTGACTGTCGGTTCAATAAGATTACATTTAGTAAATAGCTCACCATCGATTACTTCCATGGCTTGAACTTTTCCTACTTGTACCGGAATTTTTAACTCATCGGCGCTAATTGTGCGAGAGGCAAAATTATTAATGATTTTTGTTTCGCCGATGTGAAAATAACATTCGCCATTTTCGGCAACTTTATAACCGTTGATATATGTCGCCTGAATTTTAAGGTCACTAAGATTGTTGAAAGTAATAAAATCAGCGGCATCGCCTTTTTGTAATAGTCCGACAGCTAAATCATAGTGCTTAACCGGATTATAGCAAGTAATGCGAAAAACGGTGACCGGATCAATTTGTAGAGACAAAGCTTTTTTTACTAAGCGATCAATATGTCCGACGATTAAATCATCGACATGCTTATCATCAGAACAAAACATCACATGTTCCGGTAATTCAGTAATCAGAGGCATTAAGGCAGCGAAATTTTTAGCGGCACTTCCTTCGCGAATTAGCACTTTCATGCCGAGAGCAATTTTCTCGCGACCTTCCTCGGCCGTCATGCATTCATGGTCTGTGCTGATTCCGGCGCCGACATATTTTTTTAACCCTTCGCCGCTTAGGCCCGGGGCATGACCGTCAATCGGTTTACCTAAATCTTTTGCTATTTTTAATTTGTTGATGACATCAGGGAATTCAGAAATCACGCCGGGAAAATTCATCATCTCAGCTAAATATTTAATTTGCGGATTGGCTAATAATTCTTTTGTCTCATTTACGCCTAAAACAGCGCCGGCGGTTTCTAGGTCGGTGGCGGGTACGCATGAAGGTGCACCAAAATAAAACTTAAAAGGAACGGAGTTGCCACTTTCAATCATATACTTAACGCCTTCAACTCCCAAGACATTAGCTATCTCGTGTGGATCAGAAACAGTAGCCACGGTGCCATGAGTGACGGCCAAACGGGCAAAGGCCGCTGGTGTAAGCATTGAGCTTTCAATGTGGATGTGGCTGTCGATTAATCCTGGGGCAATATAGATATCCGAGGATACCGGACCTTCAACAATGTTGGAAATAATCCCGTTTTCAATATATATTGTACCCGGGTATATCCTTTTGTTAACAACGTCAATAATGTTACCGGAAACTGAGAGGTGATTTTGTTCTGACATAATAATTGCCCTTTGTGATTAAAACTGCTGAAATAATGTCAAAAAAGGATTAACCATTCAAGGAATATAATGGGCTATTTGGCCCAAGCGGAGTAGTAAAATGGGAATGAAAATGTTGGCTAAAAGGCTCTTGGCAGCCGGTTTGTATTCACTTCAGGTGCCGCAGCGAAAACTTAGTCAGCCAGGCACTTGGCGCATACTGATGTATCATAGAGTTATTGAGCCTGAGCAATCTCTATACCCGTTAGAAGAGGGCATTTATACGACTCCAGAAAGTTTTGCCCGACAAATGACTTGGCTCAAAAAACATTGTCAGATTTTATCGCTAGCAGAGCTCGTGGAAGAGTTGAGCAAAGGTAATTCCAATTTGACCAAAGCGGTGGCTATTACTTTTGATGATGGCTGGGATGATACTTGCAGCAATGCTTATCCCATCCTTAGAGATTTAAATATTCCGGCGACAGTATTTTTAGCGACCGACTACATTGGCACAGACAAATTATTTTGGACAGATAAGGTAGCAATTGCCGTGGCTGCTATTGAAGATGGCTTTTTATTAACTGAGGCTCAAGATCTACTGATTACGGAAAATAAACAGTATGATCAGTTGCTCTTAGAGATATTTTATACTTTAGCCAGCGGGGACACGGGTGTGAGTACTCAGACAGTGATCGAATATATTCTCCGTACGTTTAAAGGCTATAATCGAGAGCAGCTAAAGACAGTAATGGAAGTTATTGATAAATGCTTTGGAAAATTCATTGCGCAAACTCCACGCCAATTTTTAAGCTGGGCCGAGGTTCAGGAAATGAGCCAGCGCGGCATCAGCTTTGCTTCACATAGCCACAGCCATGAGAATTTAACTGGCTGTTTAGAAGATTTTCTAAGAAACGATTTAACAGTGACTGCTGACTGTTTTAAAAACCATAAGGTAAAAACGCTGCCCGTATTTTGTTATCCGGGTGGGTATTATAATGATCAGACCCAAGCTGTACTCAGCGCTTGCGGCTATCAAGCGGCCTTGAAAGTAGGATGCCAATCAGATCTTACCGCTAATCCCATGCTTTTGGGCCGTATCGGCATACACGATGATATTTCCAGTAGCGATTCTATGTTTGCTTGCCGTATTAGTTTAGACTTCTTTAGTGGCTAATAATGAAAGGAAGAATTTTACATATTATATCGGGCGATCTTTGGGGCGGTGCGGAAGCGCAAGTTCTATATCAAGCCCAGGCGATGAAAGAAGCTGGCTGGGAAGTCACTGCACTTTTATTTAATCGTGGAGCAGTTTTTAAGAAGTATCAAGAGGCGGGGCTAAAAGTTTATGCCTTAGAGGAAAGCTTGGGGTTTTTAAATTTATTAAACTCAGCTCAGATCTTAATTAGTCAGCTTTATCCCCAAGTAGTCGTGGCTCATGGCTATAAGGAAAATATTTTAGTAACCCTACTAAAGTTGAGAAATAAATTTAAGTTGATTGTCACATTTCATGGGGCCACAGAACCACACCGCGGATTAGCAAAACTTAAAATTCATAGTTATCAAATCTGCCATAAGCTGTGTGCTTATTTGGCGGCCGATAGAGTAATTGTGGTCTCTAAAACCCTAGCTGGCCAGCTAGGACTGGCTAACTGGGACAAGACGCAGGTAATTTATAATATTATTAATGCTTCTCACAGTAACCCAGCTTCTGATTTCCTGATCACCAAACATCCAGCTATCATTATGCTTGGCCGCTTAAGCCAAGTGAAACGCCTCGACTTAGCCATTGAGGCAATCGCTGTTTTAAAGGAAAAACTAGCGGGTTTGCACTTATATATAGTTGGGCAGGGCGAGTTAGCAGAGGCACTCAATAAAAAGGTTGTATCTTGCGGCTTAGATCAACGCGTCACATTTTTGGGCTTTCGCGATGATATTCATTCACTTTTATCCGCCAGTGATCTTTATCTTTTAACTTCTGATAGTGAAGGTTTGCCCACAGCATTATTAGAGGCTCTTAGTCATGCTAAACCTATCGTGGCTACTGACGTTGGCGGTGTTAAAGAGGCTATCGAATTATTTCCTGATTATCCGGCGATCTTGGTTAATCCCGGCGATGCCCAGGCGCTTAGTGCAGCTATTGATTCAATACTCACGGCCACCCCTGTTTATGATTCAGCTAAGGCTTTGCAAATAATAAAAACAAACTTTTCCCTACAAAGTGCGGTTAGAAAGTGGGAACTTGTATATTCGCAGTTACTTAAACAGTAAACTGGTTTATTGATTTACCTCTTTTTCTGCTGTCGGTTGCTCAGATGTTCCCGCTCGATCAATGTAAAAATGATTTTTTAGGAAAGGGAGCGAAGCGGCCAAGGCCTTATTTGTCCCCTCTGATACTTTTGCTGTCGCCTGTTCCCAGAGATTTGTTTTCTCAACTGCCTGCTTAATTCCTACTTGCAAGCCTCATTGGAGCCAAAGGGAAGTGGTAAGAGGTCGCTATTCTCGACTACTTTTGCTTTGATTGTTTCATTGGCCTGAAATTCAAAACCACCTTCTAAAGCTGACACTCCTGTTCCCAACACGCCTTTACTAACAGTGTTTACTGGTACCAGCTTACTTAAGGTTGCAGGCACCTTTCCTATCGTTTTGGGCGCAAAGGATAAAGCGCTGGGATAAGAATATAGCGCGGATAGTTCTGCTCCGCGGACTGATTGACGGGCCACCCGGAAGGTAACATCGCTATCGGTGAGATTGGTTTTATCTAAAACATACTGTAGCGCTTTTTCTCTAGCAGGATTCTGTCGAGTGTTTTCATCATAAGTATTTTCTGCAGAACAGAAGAGCACACTAATTGTTTTTCGGATTTCATCATTAAGTTCTTGGCGATTAAAAACATTGGTGTTCTCGGAAGCGGTGGAAAATAAGCGGATGCGCGCATCGACATATTCTTCGACAATGGGCGCAAAATATTTTTCGTATTGCGAGCCACTTAGAACTGTTGCCGCTGTCTTGCTTTTTACTGCTGCTTCCTTCTTTTCTTCGCAGACGTTATTCCCACCGTCACGAAATGCCTGGCTGAGCTTCTCTTGAGCTGAGCTTAGTGATAGATATTCGCTTGTTCCAGCAATAGTGCTGCCGATACCTGCGCCAATGCCTACTCGTTGACCCGCTGTGGCGAGGGGCATCTTTACCGGCAGGCGCGGGCAGATACTAAGGGCAGTAGCTTTGGCGGCGGCCCAAGCTGTGCCTTCCATCGCTTCTTTTTGGGTCTCAGCTTCAGATTTTAACCCGATGGCCAATGCTCCCGGATTTTCAGCCAGGTTAGTTGTCGAATTTACAACTGTCCCGCCCGTTGTGCCGACTAGAAAGCCGCTGCGTGCGGCCAGTAAAAGATTTAATACTGTTTCTCCGCTACCGACAATTTCTTTGCCCACGTCATAACAAGTTTGTGTATTATTAATCGCTTTATTGATTAATGCTTGTTTGTTGTCGTTAAGGCTGTTTGCTAGTGATTTTAGCCGGACGGCATCTAAATTTGCATCTTCGAGTCTTTTACGGGGTTTGTCGTTAGTTCATTTACTTGCGCTAGTGTTTGACGAAATTCAACATAGTTATCCATATTGAAATTCTTTTTTTGTTCTTGCTCTTTATCCTGCAGTTGTTGCTCATAGCCGGCAGGAACGTAACCGGCAGGTGGATTTTTTAAACACCAACCAAAAGGCATAGTTAAAACAAGAAAAATAACGCCCAGAGTAGCGAATACCTGAACTAAATTGCCGCCAAAGTATTCCATTAGAATCGGTGCAAATATTTTAGACATGATTAAAGCGCCTAAGCCAAAACCCATAACCACAAGACCTGTAGCTAAACCTTTTTTATCCGGGAACCATTTGGCTACTGTGGCGACGGGAGTTACGTAACCAAAACCCAAACCGGTGCCGCAGTGATCTAAAAACCGTCAACAGAGATAAGTTATTATGCCGGCCTGTTTGCCTCAGACAAGTAGGCAAGGGAGTTACTCAGTTTACTTGATTAAACTGTCGTATAGCTTGCGGTAGCTCTGCGTCATCTGGGGGAGCGAGAATTGCGTTTGGGCTAGCGTTTTGCCGGCTTGGCCATAGGCTTGTTGCTTAGAAGGATCGCTAATCAGAATTGTCATGGCCTCGCTAATTGCTTGTGCATTCAGAGTGGGTACTAATAGGCCATTTTGACAGTGCTGAACCAGTTCCTTGTTGCCGCCGACGTCAGTAGCGATAACAGGAAGGCCAATAGCCATGGCTTCAAGGATAGACCGAGAGAGCCCTTCGATTTCTGAGCAGAGGACAAAGCAGTGAGCTAGACTAAGCAATTCGTTAATATCGTTACGTTGTCCAAGAAAATGTAAGGTATCGGTGATTTGCAATGACTGAGCAAGGTTTTCAAGTGAGGGTCTTTCCTCGCCATCGCCGACCAAGAGCAAACGAGTATTTGTTGTAGCAATCTTGGCATAGCTTTCTAAAAGCAAATCATAGCGCTTCAAGCGCACAAGGCGACCAACAGAGATAAAAATAAAAGTCTGCTCGGTGATAAAGAGTTCTTTTTTTAGTTTTTCACAAAGCCTATAGTCGATAGTCGGAGGGCAAACAGCGTTAGGAATCAAATTAATTGCCTTATTTGGAAATCCTCGCAGGTAACTATAAAATTGCTGCATATGCCTAGAAACAGTTACCAACTTAGTGCCAAGAAAAGCCACCAAACGTAATAAGAACAAATTTAAATAATTTTGTTTGGCAATAAAAGTGTCATGTAGTGTGCCAACGCAGGGAATGCCGGCAAGCGGAGCACTAAGCCCGGCGGCGATAATAGGTCCCGTTAAATGGGCGTGGATAAGTGAAATATTATGTGCTAGAAGAAAGCGGCGAAATTTCCAAATAAAAACCGGCAAGGTCAGCGTCGATTTATATAAAGAATAGTCAGGAAAACTTAACACTGGGCAGTGATGTTGCTTAAGTTTCTTTTCTACCTCCGATCCGGCCGGGCAGATTACCGTAGTGGCAATATTTTCTCTTAGTAAAACAAGAGATAACTCTATAGTCACAGTTTCGGCACCGCCAATACCGGGAGTATCAATCAGCTGGGCAATTAAAGGTTTTTGTTCACTAAGCGCTTCAAGTCTATTTATGGCGCTGATGATTAGGCGATAAGTTTTCTCGTAAACAGCCAGATTTTTATTATGCGGATCAGAGATGTTACTCTCCGCGGCCAAGATTCCCAAGAGAAAGATTTTTTCTTTTGCGGCTGGATAAGCTAAACGTAAAGTTAAATAATTCTCCATATCAAAAACAAAGATAAGATCATTGTTTTGCATGTCAGCAGCGGAGATACTTAGGGATAAATGATTGCTTAAATCGACATTTAACTTTTGAGCAATGCTTTGTGTAAGTTTAGCTGGTACCCGATTGCTAATATCACTAGTTCCTCGGGAGGAAAAGTTTAACTGAGAGGAAAATATTCTCCGCGCATAGTGTTCGGCAAAAGGACTACGGGTGATATTTCCATGACAGACAAAAAGAATGCTCTGCGTCCTGAAAAGCTTTTGTTTAATTTTATGCACCTCTAGCTCACGGATTAATGGTCGCGAAAAATATGTTTTGAGGAGTAATAACCTTAGCGCATGAAGCTTATCTTTGAACCAGGTAGTGCAATCAGCAAAGAAGGGGGCAAGATCATCTCTGACCAGTAAATCATTGTGTTCGCGGCCGGAAAAAACGTTAACTAGCTCCGAAAAGACTTGAGCAAGTGTCACGGTTTGTAACGAAGGATCTTTCTTATCGGCAAAAAGATTATGACGAAACCAGTCCATATCGGCTGTGAGATTGCGGCAATATGTTTCCGGCTCATATCTTTCAGGAAAACTGGTGATACCTTGCACCAGCAGTTGATATAAATAGACGGGCATATCTATGCCCGCGGCTATTGTTAGCGGTAAAGAGCCCCAAAAGCGACCGTTAATCTCAATGAGCACCCACTGCTTAGTGAGCAGCGAATATTTAAATTCAACCATTCCTACTCCCGTATAACCGAGAGCAGCGATGAGCTTTTTGGATGCCGCGAGCATTTCCTTGTTTAATTCTACACTTTTTCTGTATGTGCTGGGGCCACCGGTAATTGTTTCGTGTAAGCGCTGATGCTGAAAAGCGCAAAGCAAGGAGCCGTCTTTGGCGATAAATTCGATGCCCATGCCGACACCGGAAAAGTTCTCCTGGGCCAGGCAGTCCCCCTGTCGCAAAAAAATCGGCAGAGCTGTGGCTAACTCGTCTTGGTCATAAACTTTACAAGCATTAATTCGGTCAAAGATATTATTGCTGGCATAAGAGGACTGCGGGCGTAAGACTAAAGGGAAGCTCAGAGCCGAGAGCTTATGGATCTCCAACTCGGATGTTACAATCGCTCCTTTGGCGACAGGGATATTTAAATCTAACGCCAGCCGATAAACAGCGATCTTATCAAAAGCAGTTTTAAAGACGTTATTATCTAACAAATAGATGCGACTCTTTGTCGAGAGCAGATTACGATTAAGTTGCAGAGGGATCAGTGTCGGATCATCGGTAGGAATTACCAAATCAAAGCATTCTTTGTCTAAAAGAGTGTGGAAGGGCGCAAGCCAATCACTTTTGCCGGCGCCGGGTAGGGGAAGGGTATGTGTGCGAACAATATATTTAGATTTAAGAGCCGGAGATAATGGAGAGCACCAGGCGGTGTGTACTTCTAACCCATGGCGACCCAATGAGCGAACAGTACTTAGAAATGATTTAACATCACTGCCTAAGACTAAAACCTTACCTTTCATGGCAAACCTCATCTACTAAGCTGACAAAAGCAGAGACATAGTTTTGTTCGGATAATATTTCGTGAGCATAGCGGTAACCATTTTCGGAAAGACGCATATAAAGAGTCTGATCTGTTATTAGGCGTTTCATGTCGGCAGCTAATTGAGAAACATTCTCAGAATCGAATAAAATGCCATTTTCGTTATTGGTTACATAATCGGGGATACCATCGACATTTGAGCAAATTACCGGTTTGCCCATGGCCATAGCTTCAGCCCAAACGCGGCCCATTGCTTCCGAGCGTGAAGGCAGAACAAGAAATGCTGCTTCTGATAATTGGTGCATGGCCTCTGCCCAACAGCTACCCGGAACAAAAGTAAGTCCTGCTATCTGCGGACAAAATTTTCGGCGCAGATAGTCTTTTTCATCAGCCTGAATGTGTCCCATGACCAGCAATTGATACTCAGGAAATTCTTTATTGATTAAAACATACGCCTGCAACAATACATCAAGACCTTTTAAATACCAGGGATAACCAAGAAACATGATAAGCTTACCGGCAGCCAATTTCTTTCTTAGTGCACTTACGGCGACAAATTCAGGAAACGTTTTTATTATTATATGAGAGGTGACTTTGTAGCCATCAAGTTGTTTTTTATAATAAGTATGGATGCCGTCGGCATGGCGCAGCCAAAAATTAATGAAGCGTTGGACGCAGGCATTTCTGATTTTGCTAAGCACAGAAAAGGGTTTATTGTTATCCATGAATGCTTGGCGGGGGTTGCCGGGGATTTCGATAATCAGTTTGGCGCCGGTAAGCAGCTTAATAATATAGCCGGCTAACGCGGTTTTCGTCGTGCCATAACAAACTACTGCTGAAAAAGGCCCCCTTGCATAATGTAAATATGTTCCTTTGCTGATTATTAAAAGCAAATCCCATAAGAAACGCACTAACCATGGTTTGCTGATATAGCGATGTAAGTGCAGAGAAAAATTCGACTCCGCACAGGGCTGAGTAGACCAAGAGCTTTGCACGATCGCGCCACTAATTACTTTAGATAAAAAAGTAAAGCGGCTATTGGCGCTGTGCGTATCCGGTGGAACCGGACCTGGTAGTATAAATAAGCAATGCTTCATTTGATCGGCTTAGTTGTTGCAGACTATTCCCAGCTGCTCTTTAGCTGATTTAAAAGATTTATTCCACTTTTCGACAAATGCTTGTCTTTGGATAGTGACTAACGAGCGGTAATGTTCAGGTTTATCTAAAAAATCCATTAATGCTTGGCTGTAGCTACTAACTGTATTGCTGGCGTAAATAGCAGCAATGCCAAATGTTTCTTGCAGACAAACAGAATGGGAAAGAATCATCGGCCTGTTTAAAGCCAATGCTTCATAGGCACCACAAACGAGGCAATTCTCTCGGGAGGTAAGATCAACCACTAAGTCAGAATTACGCAGAAGATTATCGTATTCGTCCTGGGGAAGAAAATCAGTAAAAATAATTTTATGAGAGGCATAGCCCAAAAGTGCCTCGGCTTTGGTTAGGCGGCCTGTGACATAGAGCGTGAACGGTCGGTCAAGATGTGCCGCCGCCTGAAGAAATAATTCAATTGGTTCATCGGAAGCAAAGCTAGAAATAAGAGTGATCAGCGGGCGGGTCAATGAAATATAGATACCTTCATCGCTATCTGCCGTCAGATTAAATTCCGGCAGGCGATCAGGAAGGATAATGGTATTTTCAGTGTAATCATATAGTTCATCGGCCATTCCCTTATTAGTGGCAAAGACAAAGTTAGCATTGCTGATACATGTCTGGGCAATGAATCTTACAGTGGGACGTGAGGAAGTAAGGTAATCAAAAATGGCGTTATGTGCATCTATTACCCAGAGAAACTTTTTTAGTGGTCGCAAAAAGCGGATTAACAGACACAGAAAAAGAGAAGGACACTGTGAGAAAATAATGGTCGGACGGTATTTTATTAATGCGCTTAGCGTGAGGAAGGCACTGACTGCATAGCGTATCAGGCGGGGATAGTTGCTATAGTCAAAGCAGCAGAACTTGCTGGCGAAGGCATCAGCTAACTCTTTGTTTCTTCTCTGAGTCTCCCAAGTAAACCAGATACTGTTGCTCATATCATGTGTTACCAAGTCCTTAAATAAGGCATCTCGTGTTTGAATAACGCCAGGGACTTTGATACTATCTAGCTACTCTAATAACAAATAAAAAAGCTTAAATTTATGAAAAAAATAGCATCTGGCATCATCTCACTCATGATATTTGCCGAATTCTCTTGTGCTGGTAGCCCGGAAAGTCCGGTGATTATTGATGCCGGACAGCAAGGTTGCGTAGCCGAGAATGAAATATGTGGAGATGGCGTTGATCAGGATTGTAATGGTAGTGATTTATTATGCGATAATCCGGATAAAGATCGCGATGGTTTTTCATACAATGATTGTGACGAGGGTAATCGCCGCGTTTACCCGGGCGTAACAGTTTCTTGTGATACCGCTTGCGGTAAAGGCGCGCAAGTTTGCCAAGAAGACGGGCAGTTTTCTGCTTGTTCTTGTGCTGTAGTTTGTGAGGCAAAAAGCGGAGCCAAGTGTTACTATGTGTCTCGGCTTAGCGGAGCAGATAATAATTCCGGTGCTTATAATGCCCCCTGGAAATCACTAAAAAATTTTATTAGCTATGAAAGTGAAGCAGCTAAACCGTCAACTTGGGTTAATTTACAACCGGGAGATGTTGTTTATCTATTAAGTGGAGAATACGGGCTTAATGAAGCAGTCTTAAATTTATCTCGACAGCAGGGGACAACAGAGAGACCAATTATAGTAAAAGCATATCCCGCACACAGACCAATCATCGGACAAAACGGAGCAAGCGATAATCAGCCCAAATATGGAGCTAATCTTATCCAGAGCAGTAATATTGTGCTCGATGGATTGGAGTTTGTTTATAGTAGAGATTTCGCTGTTTATGTCGCGGAGTCCAGTAATATCGAAATCCGTAATTGCTTGCTTCACGATACTTGGGGAAATTCTGCCGATAATTTAGCTGGTGTGCATGTGGTCGATTCGAGCAGCATTCGTGTCCATCACAATATCATTTACGACAACTATGACCGCGATAAAAAGTGGGCTAGCGGCAGTGGCGTAATTTTATTTGGCGGTGGCGCTAATCGTGTCGATCATAATGTCATTTTTATGAGTGCGCGTGTGCCTAGTGATTTTGAAACAACTGGCATATTATATAAACATTCGGCTAGCGGCGGCGATGTTGGTTTTGAAGCGGATCATAATATCATAAGGAATGCTCGCTTAACTTCTATTGGCACAGGTAGTGTGAATTCTCGAGTGCACCACAATCTGATTATTGATTCTGCCATGTTGGAAAGTGCAGACTTTGGCGGTTATACTTTAACTCAGAATATTAGCTTTACTAATAATACGATTATTAATGGTCTAGCACTGAATTATCGACCGACCAGCGAATATGGAAGTTTTGGGTTATTAACTTTTGGTGAAAATATTGTTGTTGATAACAGTGCCTATTCCGGGGAAAGGGGACTAGTGGTAATTTCTGAATATGGGGATGAAACTCTTTATCAGGCAATTATGCACAACAATGGACGCTTGGATTTTAAGGACAACTGTTATTATAATCCTAACTATAGTGTTAAAATTCGTGCCTTCGCCGGCAATCCCGCAGGAACGGGGGACGTTTACAGCCTATCTGCTTGGCAGGATGCCGGCTATGACAGTGGTTCACAGGAAATCGACCCGCAGTTAAATGAATTTTACCGCCCGACTAATAATGCTTGCAGCGACAAAGGTTGGCTAGCGATGTGATAAACCCCATCGTCATTAGTCTTTGAAGAAAATGAATGACTAGTTGGGCCCATCAAGCTAATGTAATTTTTACTTCGTTCTGTATTCGTTAGCGATGGGCTTGTCCCCTTCACTTAAGACGACAGCTATATAGCTGAAGGTTTTTGATGAGTAATTAATTGAATGGTATGTATGGCCAAAATATTTTCTTCGCTTGTGGTGATGCTGCTGTTATACGGCGGTATTTATTATGTCGTTATTCCTAGGGAGTGGGGTGATAGCGGCGCATATCTTGCTGACGTCTTTGCTTATCTTCATTCGGTCGATGGTAGATTACTAGAGTTTGGCCATCTATTCTGGCGCTTCTTAATTATGCTTTTAATGTTTGGCGTTTACGGAACTGAGCTGCGGCAGTTTTCTGAAAATGAGATTTTGGTTAATGGTGCTAATCTGATAGGAGAGGTGAATTTTATTGCCGGAGCTTTGTGTCTTCTTGTTTTTAGCCGCTTGCTGCAATTAGTAGGCTATAAAACTTTTCAGATTTGTATTGGCTTGGCCGCCCTGTTGTTTTTTTGGCCATTTCTCAACCATAGTCGGACAGCATCGCCTTATGTTTTTGCTTTGATGTTTTTACTTCTGGGGGAACTTAGTTGGGTGAAATCGGAGCTAACTCCTGGGATTAAGCTGTTTTATGCTTACGCAACGATTGCTGTACTTTGCTTTTCCTTAGCTGTCTCTTTTTGGTTTCCTTATATTCTGACTTTGCCTTTTTGTCTTTTTTTGCCGCGAGCTTTTTTCGATACAAAAAACAAGAGTGTAAAAAAAGAATTTATTTTAGGGGCGATTTGTGCGCTAGTCATCACACTTTTTTATTTTCTTGCTATTTATTTTAGTCAGATACGTTCTTGGCCGGCCCTTGTTTCCTGGTTTACTGAATCTCAGCATGGAAAGTTATTTCATGGTGGATTTACTAAGCTGATTTTTGGTTATGCCAATGCTCATATTTATCTGGGAGATTACGGTAAGCTAGTCAAACGTTACTTAATCTCAGATAGCTATAATCCGGTAACATTGGCTGATTGTCTGAACTTTTCGCTAATCAGACTTATTTCCGTTTACCTGTTTAGTTTCACGGCAGCTATCGTCTGCTGGTATAGAGAAAGACGTTTGGCATTAGTGGCGCTGCTTGGGGTTATCCCGAATATTTTATTTGCCATTTATTTTGATGCCGGCTCAGCTGAACGTTATTTGGCGTTGATAATTATAGAAGCGCTGGTTTTTGGTAAATTAGTGTCATTGTCCAGCACTGGGAAAGCGAAATTAATTATTAGCCTAGTTGTTGCTGCTTATGGGGTAGCTACTATTTTTACTTTATCGGGAAAGTATTGGCTGGAATCTCAAGATCGATTTATTGCCGTACAGTTTTTGGCCAAAGAAGGGGATGTATTAATCGTCCTTAATTATACAGATCCTTTGTCTTCTATATATAAGGGATTTTTACAAATGCCGGGTGACTCCACTAAAAACCTGAAAGTTTATAGCGTGATTAGGTCCGGCAGCTCTGAGGCGGCAAGCTGGAAACGCTCGTTAGCCAATAAATTACAGGCGGCTTGGGGCGAAAATCATAATATCTGGGTTTCCAGGCGCTTACTTAATTTAAAACCAGAGGCTTACTATGGCTGGGTGGAAGGAGAAGACGATCAGATCAGTTGGGTTCATCTATCACGTTTGTTCTCGGCCTTTGAGTATGATTCCGGCAGTGATGGGGCGGACGGCTTTTATTTACTGAAAAATTCCGATCCTAACCGGCGCTGGTTGAACAGTGTTCGCTAAGAGCTCTGGAACTTAGTTTTTGTGTACGGTATAAACATCGCAACAGTTTAATAGCTACGGATACTCAAGGCGCAAATAGATGGAGCAAACAGAAAAAAAGAAATTTGGAGAAGAGAAACTCGTTGATTCTCTTCTCTACCAAAAGTTATTACAAGCCTCAGATAGCTTGCCCCTTTTCTTTCTGATTTTGGCTATATTGTTTGAATATCTAAGGCCACAGAATACTTTTGCTCCTCTGGGTGGGATCAAGGCGCCCTTTATCATAAACATCTTGTCATTCTTGGTGATCATTCCTTATTTGGCTCGTGGGTGGAACAGACCTAATGTGGTGATGGTTGCTTTCCTTGTTTATAATGCTCTTTATATAATCCTAGGACGTTTTATCGTCGATAGTTGGGTAGTTAATGATGGTCGAGCATTGTTTGCTTGGATTGCTTTGATGTTTGCTTATTTATCTATTGCCTTGGGGTTAAGTAAACTTTGCCTTTTTAAAAAGCCGCTAATGAGTATAGCAAAAGTGTTTTCACTGACTGCCGGGCTTTTAGGTGTTTACGCGATCACTCATGGCGGCAAGGGGCCGGGTGGTTGGATTGGCGATGAAAACGATTGCTGCTTTGCCATTCTTACACTTTTCCCTTTTTGTTTGTTCGTGCTTAGCCAATCGCGCTCGTTTTTATTAAAAACCTTTAGTCTCACCCTTCTTTGTTTCTCCCTAGGGGGGATAGTGGCTTCTTTTTCTCGTGGGGGTTTCTTGAGTTTAATAATTAGTGCAGCTTTTTTATTTTGGCAGTCACCATACAAAATTCGTTTTTTTATGGCAGCCCTATTTGTTGTTTGTGCTGCTATTCCGTTTGTTCCGGATAAATATTGGCTGGAAATATCAACAATCACGCAAACTAAATCCGGTACAGCGCAGCAACGGCGTGAGTATTGGGCGGCAGCGACTAAGGTTTGGCTATACCAGAGCAATGTGATTTTTGGTGTTGGTCCGAATAATGCCCCTTATTGGATGGATAATTTTCAAGAGGATAAAATTACACGACCATCTTTTGCCGGACGCCAAGTTCACTCGACTTATTTACAGTTACTGGCTGATTTGGGGTTGATTGGCTTAACATTTTTTATTTTTACAATTGGAGCGGCGTTTTGGCGGAGCATAGTGATTTTCAAAAACTCAAGCAGGCTTTTTTTTGCTCTTGCGCGTGATAGCGAAGAGAGCATCGCCTTGAGTGAGGAGCTACGTTTTGTTCGCTACTATGCGATGGCCATAAATGCCGCCTTTGTCGGCGGTTTATTTGCGGCACTTTTTGTTTCGGTTCTTTATTATCCGCCTTTATGGGTCTTAATGGGTTTAGCTGCCGGGTTAGAAAGTTATTATGGCCAAGTGCAAACTTTAATCAGCCGACATTTGATAAAGCCATGACGATAATTCAATCAGCAATCAAAGGATTCTCCTGGCTCGCTGCTTTTCGGGCAATAAGCCAGTTGTTCAGTTGGGGCACGACGATTATTGTCGCTCGCTTGCTTGTTCCGGACGACTACGGACTAATGGAGATGGCGACCATTTTTACTGGATACGTTGTTTTAATTAGTGAGTTAGGCCTGGGCTCAGCTATTGTTCAACGCAGCGAGATCGATGAAAAAGAGCTCTCCAGTATATTTTGGTTTTTTTTGTTTTGGGGATTGGTATTGATGCTCGTTTGTTATTTGTTAGCTATCCCCACGGCAGTCCTTTTTAATAATCCCAAGATCATTCAGATCACTCAGGCCACTGGTATTATTTATATCTTTTCAGTGTTGCTGATTGTGCCGCGAGCAATATTATTGCGTCAACTGCGTTTTCGAGCGATCGGTTTTTGCGAGGCATTAAGTATTGTTTTGTCTTGTTTAGTGATGATTTTTGCTGCCTATAATCAGTTTGGTGTTTGGACCTTGATTATTGGTCATATTGTTAGAGAGGTTGGTAAATTCGCACTTTTCCTGCGCGTGTTATCTTGGCGGCCGATACGTCATTACAATTATCGAGAGGTCAAGCCTTTTTTGTCCTTTGGTCTAAATGTCGCTTTGGGAAATTCCCTAGATTATGTGGTGAACAAGTCGGACCGCTTTTTTTGTGGGCGGCAATACGATGCAGGAACAGTTGGGCTCTATGCACTGGGTTTGCAAATCGCGCAAATGGCCAACGAGAAGATCATATCCTTGGTTAATAATGTGGCCTTTCCTGTGTTTTCCAAATATCAGGAGAACTTAGAAAAAAGCCGAATACTTTTGATCAAGCTCACGCAGCTCATTGCTTTGGTTACCGGGCCAATATTTTTTGGTATTGCTGTCGTCGGCGAAGATTTGGTCCTGGTGTTATTTGGTGAAAAATGGCGAGGTGCTATTTTGCCACTGCAGCTCTTATGTATAGGTCAGTTTTTTGTAGCCCTGACTTCTCCTTTTGTTTCGGTTAATGTTGCCCAAAACAGACCCCAGTGGATTTTGTATTTTAATTTAGCGGCGATTGCTATTTTGCCGCCGGCTTTTTATATCTGCGCTCAATATAGCTATCTTTATCTGGCTATCCCCTGGATTACATTATCGCCTCTGCTAAGAATAATCTTTGCTTACTATACACTGCGGCAGTTGGATCTGAATTGGGCAAAGCTAATTGCGGCATTGCGAATGCCGCTGATAATCTCACTGCTCATGTCACTAACCGTGTATTTCCTCAGAGGCTATTTGTTTCAGTTCTCATTTTCACTCTGGGCTAATCTAGCTCTACAAGTTGCCGCCGGTGTGTTGGTGGTAGTTCTTTGCTTACTATTCCTGCAAAAACAGCTGCGTGCTGCCGCAGCGAGCATCTGGAATTTATAAAAAATAACTTAAAATTCAAAGCCTTCAGCAATTAAGTCTTGAATATCAACAAGTCCTTTTAATTCACCGGCTTTGTCAACAACAGGCAATTCATCGAGACGATATTGTTTGACGATTTTTTGCGTATCGGCAATACGAATAGAATCGCTTAGATGCTTGGGATTAGCAGTCATGAAATCAGCTGCCGAAGATTCTAGCGTCGCCTGAGCATTCATTAACTTACGAAAAGTGTCTCCCTGCGTGATAATGCCGATGAGTTTATTTTGATTGTCGACAACGCACACAGCGCCGGCTCGAAGCGGGACCTTGCTCATAGCAGCAAAACAATCACCCAAAGCAGCTTGTGCTAAAACGCGCGGGCAGTTATCTCGGGTGAGCATTATTTCTGCAGCGAGCATTAAGGATCGTCCCAAGGCACCGCCCGGATTATTCAGCGCATAATTTTCCGAAGTGAAGTTTCCTGTTTCATTACAGTTAAGGCCAACGCATCGCCAAGAGCGAGCATGGCTGTGGTAGAAGAACTTGATGCTAAGCCTAAAGGACAGGCTTCCTCAGTGCTACCTAACAGCAAAACGCAATCAGATCCCTGGGTAGCGGGGGAGTTTGCTTTAGCGGTAATCAAAATTATCCGGCAGCCAAGTTTTTTAAGCATGGGAAGAATGATGGCAATCTCCAAGGAGTCACTCTTAGAAAGAGCAATGACCACGTCTTTTTTATCAACCATGCCTAAATCACCATGCAAGGCTTCGGCCGGATGGAGGCAATAACTAAGCGTCCCAACTGAGGCAAACGTAGCTTGAATCTTTTGCCCGACCAAACCGGCTTTTCCCATACCGGTGATACACAGGCGGCCGGTGCAGCTATAAATGAGCTCAATAGCTTGGGCAAAATTATCGTTTAGCGTCGCTGCGGTTTTTTTCAATCGCTTCGGCTTCTAGGCGTAAAACATTTAGCCCGGATTTAATTAATTCCTGATTATTCATGGCTTTTATGTTGTTGCGGTTATTGCTTAACACCTGAAGTGCTAGCCACAATATCCAAGCTCGGAAAATACCAACGATCACCAATACGGATCATCTTGACATAGGTTTCAGCCGTCTTGCCGGCATGGATGGAAGTCAGCTTGATGATGGCACGATTATCTTTGATATCAGCTTGGCCGATTTCATATTGCACTGATTTAAGTTTTTGCTTTCCTTCCTCAATCTGTGTTTTCATCAAGGAGGCGACCCTGTTAATTTGCTCTGCATTTAATTTTTTTGCCTCGTCATTCATGCCAACAGTATAATCTTCCAGTTGAGCTTTAATTGCCCCGGCCGGATCATCAAATAGTCGCACATAGTAATTTTCCAGCGCTTGCGGCGAACCAACCTTCATGGTTTGGCGCTGATAGTCACTGAGATTATCAAACGCTGTTTGCCAGTGGACGTTTTTTAGTAATACTTTAGGATCTCCGGATGTTTTTAAAGATTCTACTACACCGCGCAGCATTTCTTCCGGGCCGGCGGCTTGAGCTGTTAGGGGCAAAATAACTAGTGTCACTATAAGAATTAGTAGAGAATAAAAATGTTTCATATTTTTTCCTAAATGATTATCGCTGAAAAACTATTAGCAATTTGCATCGCACAGGAAGAGCTATAGCAATTGATAAATCCTTACTCAAGTCTGATATTATCCAGATAAAAAGTAGAAGGTAGATAGTCCTCATCTAAAAAGAATAGAAGCCTACGAAGTTTATAGATATCTATTTGTCGGCCACCGGGAGTTGTTAAATCGGTAAGGGGAAGGCTGATAGTGTGCCAACCGGGGGGGATAACAAATTGTTTGTTATAGCGATCATTAAATTCCGCCTCTCGTTTGTCGTCGGCGCGTAGATGTAAAACAAAGCGGTTGCTCGGGTTGTATATATCAAATAATAATTTATCGAATGAACGCTCAAAATAAAACTGCCAACGATACTCCAATCCGGCAAATTTAGCCTGAGGAAGTCCAATAGCTAAAGAACTTCTTCCGGAAGACTTAAAGTCTCGACTTAAAGCGATGCTTGGTTGGCTATTTGACGATAATGCATAAGGCTGCCAAAGCTTTAACTCCAGCGGACTTTCAAAATCGCTAATCACCGGAAATATTTTGCGCCCAAGCAGATAAATTTCAGTAGCATAGAGCACAGGAATCAATGAAAGCGTGACGAGCAAGCAATTTAGGAGAATAGTAGCATATAAATATTTTCCTCTTATCCGTTTGAAATACATCTTATAGTCTATGAGGCCCAGGGCTAGTCCAAATAATCCAAACAAGGCGTCGTAAAAACTAGCAGAGCGACCTACATATGGTTGTATAAGCTCGGTTATTACGATCAATGAACCAATACCTAAAGCGAGTAATTTGATTAGTTCGGGTGACGGGGCACTATGTTTGGTCATTATGCGGAGGGAGAGAATTGTGGCTAGAAAAAAAATCAGTAGATGACCAGCATCAGCAAGCCTATCAATAACGATATTGGAGCCGATAATGTCAATTGGCGCAAAGAGTAAAAGTATATACGCTAATAAAGCGAGAGGTATTATTGATGGACGCATGAACTAAGCCTTTACGGGAAAAATTATTTTATAAAATAAGCGTATTACGAATGTACTATTACCCTAGGACAAAGATAGAAAGCATTTAAACCCACCGTGTTTTATTGCATACGGAACCGGACTCTGCGCGACAGCAGAGACAACACAAGATGGTCGGCTATTAGAATGAGGACTAGAAACAGACCACTGTCGGCGATGAATAAAATGCCGATAGCGGCCGCTTGCTTTGTTGTAAAATTAGCCTGGAATTAGCGGAAATCGCGATCCATAACGGTTTTGCGCCCATCGCTTTTCGCATTCTCAATAGCCTGATTGCACATTTCGCGAACGCGTTCGGATAAAACGTTCATCACGCTAGCTGAAGTATTCATGCCGGCGTTTTCTTTTATGTGCTTTTTTAATTTTGATGCTACAACCAATATCTCTGAGCTTAGTTCTGTTGTCTCTGTCATAAAAACTCCATTAATGAAGCAAATAAATTGAATTAAGAGGGTCTCTTTCTATTAAGAAGAGAAAATAAAGGCAACCATAGGCCCCAATATTTTGATGGCATTTAGCACTACGAATGTCGGTATTTGTGGTTTTTTGACACAAAAATCCATAAATAATTTAAATGATACTGAAAAACTTACCATTTATACCGTACACAAAAATAGTATTACCTAGTAAAGCACCGCTCAACTTACTTTTTGTGTTCGGTATAATAATGATTAAAGGTTATTAGCTTTGGTGCCGCAAATAAAATGCTTGCGAAGACTGATTTAAATCAGCCATAGAAATTGCTCAAGTAAATGATATTTTTGTGTAACTAGTATCGAGTAGAGAATAGTCCATTTTTGAGAATGTCAATTATGAGTATAACGAGACACTTACTTAAATGTTGGTTTGAGCTCTATCGTCATAAAGATAGCTTTATCATTTACATTGCTAGGGGCCATACTCTGACATCAGGGTAAGCAAAACTTTACCACAATTGAATTAATAAAAAAGCCATTTTCTGGACACATCACCACGTTAAACTCCCTGTAAAAATCGAAAGATAATCTAAATGAACTGCGGTTACTTATCTTTCAGCTACTAGGAAGTAATGACCAAAAAGATATTGATAATTTAAAAACCGGTATTGATAAAACTATTGAAAACCTCAAAAGCACTGAGATTGCCAAAAATGAAGATACTAAGGCGATACTTAATCGTGTAATTAATGAATATAACGAAGTGATCAAGTTGCATGGGGATTTCCAAGTTAAGAAAGCATATCAACTGATGTATGGGGCTTCGCAAGACTCGCATAAGGAAATAAGCGAGCTTATTCATAGTAAGGCGCAGCAATCAAAAGAGAACTCCGATAAAGAGTTAAAAGACACTGAAAATATGGCCACAGCGGATACCAAGAAAATTACTTCTATCGCTTTAACTTTGGCAGTGTTTTTAGCCGTGCTATTTTCGATGATTATTAGCTTACCTATTCGCCGTTCTGTGACACTGATTCAGAAATTAGCTCAAGGCGATCTGACCCTAGATAAACGGCTGAAAGAAATTAAGGTTGAGAATCTGCAAAAATCTTCGTCTAACGAGTTAAAACTTTTAAGTCGCTCGACCTCTTACATGTTGCTACGTTTAAGGGGAATGATTGGTTTAATTACCAAAAAATCTAATATTGTTACTTCTTCGGTACCCGAGCTAAGTTCTACTTCCGGTGCTTTAGTCGATAATGTCACTCGCATGAATGAACAAGCCGGATTAGTAGCAGAAAGGAGTGATCAGTTACTAAGCACGATTAATACTATTGCTTCCTCGACAGAGGAGTTCGCCGCGACATCGAGTTAACAGAATGAGTCGGAGCAAGACCTTAGCGCCTGTGTTGCGGAAATCGCCAGCAATTGTGAAAGCAGCAAGCGAACAAGCAGGTAAAAGAGACGCAGGAAATACTGCGGGGCTTGGGAAAATCCGCACAGCAAATAACAAAGACTGTCGAATTTATTAAAGGCATTGCTGAACAAATCAATTTATTAGCACTAAATGCGACAATAGAAGCAGCACGCGCCGGTGCTGCTGGCAAGGGATTTGCTGTTGTGGCCAGTGAAGTGAAACAGCTAGCTAATCAGTCTGCTGGTGCATCAGAGGAAATAGCTCGGACTATTGATTCGATGACAAAGGGCACCTAAACTTCATTAAAAGCGATGGAAGAAACAGTAGGGATTATTGACCAAGTATGCCGCACATTGGAGACAATTGCTAAAGTTGCTGATGAACAACGTCGGGCGGCAGCTGACATCAGCGGTGCGGTTGATGGTATGTTTCAAGCGACGAAGGATGTGGCAAATAACACACAAATTGCTGCTAGCGCAGCTTCTGAGGCTGCTGATAATATTATGGGGATAAAGCAGGCAATTGACTTGGTAATCGCCAGATTGTTGAACTGAAAGATGCAACTGGCGTGCTTTCTAAAGTCTCTGTGAATCTTGAACAAGTTGTTGGACAATCCAAAGTTTAACGCAGTATCTTTTTAATAATCGTAAGAGGAGAAATAACCATGATGAGAAACAAGATATTCTGTGCAATAATTACAGCTTTATCCTTTATTATATTGTCGAATTCGGTTAGCTCTCAAGAAGGGAAGACAATCAAAAACGGTATGGCGCATTGGATTGCTTTTGCTCCGTTTAATGTTGCTGATGTCAAAGGTTTTTGGAAAGAGCAAGGATTGAATGGAGAGATTAAAAACTTTGCCGGGGAAGGCGATGGCAGTTAGGCGCTAGTGGCTAAAGCGATTGACGGCGAAATTAATATGGTAGGTACATTTTTAGAAAAACTCCCAACTTATCCTGCCAGCCAAATGATTTTAGAAACAGGTTGGTCTAACGGTGGTGATAAAATTATTGTTAAAAATGATTTTAAAATAGCTGACCTCAAAGAAATGCTGGCGAGCGTGAAAATTCACTCCAAAGCCGAGCTGCTTGAGCGCAATAAAGCCGGCCTACAGGAGCATTTAAAAGAACTCCAAGAGTTCATGAAGGCTAACGCTAAAACCAATGCTGACTTTGATGCAGCCAAGGTAGTTAATACTGCTGCTGCTCTCAAAACCCTGCAGTAATTTGATAAGGGACTGTGTCAAAAGTCGAATTGTTAAAGGCTAAAAATAAGACTTGCGACACAGCCTTTGTGTTTAATCAATCTTTCTCAATATCGCTGGCAAATCGTAGCTATTTAAGTTGTTGGGAATGAATGAATAATTTCCCAAGGCCCCGCTGAAATTTTGAAGCCGAATATTTTGATTAAGTTTTTCATGATTTATCTCTCCACTGGCCTTTAACGCATGCTCTAAGATTTTCAGAGCATCGTAGGCATTGGCTGTCCCGGGAAGTGGAAATTCACCGTATTTGCGACGATAGGTCTCAATAAACCCGTAGTCGTAATCACCATCTACGTATAGTGCTCCCTTTAAGCTCCCTTGAGCTAAGTCTAGTTCGCTCTTAGCTGACATAGTAGAACAGCCTATTAGCTGGCCTCTGTAGTTATACTGCCAAAGTTTTCGGGCCATCAAGCCAACCTGACCAGGCATAAGATTAAGCACCAAGACATCAGGCTTTTTTTGCGCGATTTTCGCAGCAAGAATCCCAAATGATTCCGTATCGGCTATGTTTTCGTCAAAGACAATATTGATATCAACATTATTATTGCTAAACGCTTCTTTTGTTGCCTTGCTTCGAGCGAGCATAGATTCTTGCTCCGAGGTAATAAAAGCAATGGTTTTCCATTCGGGATGTTTTTTTAATTCCACAGCTATACTTCTGCCCTCGGCCGAGGTAGCGAGCCAAAGTTTAACCATGTATTGCCGATCTTTGGATACCTCAGCGCCAGCAATGGCGATGGTTGGGATTTTGGCTGTTTCAATCATTGGCCCAGCAGCAAAAGCAACAGGGGATAGTAAAACGACTAGAGCATCAACTTTTGAATTTTCGATAAGGTGAGCAACGGCTTTGATCCCCATGGCGGTATTGGCAGTGGTTTCATCTTGGTAGAATAATTCTGTTTGGCCCTTGAACTCAGGGTGTCCCTCAAAATAAAGCTCGACACCATTTTGAAAAGCTTTACCCAGCCAAGCGCCATTCCCCGAAAGCGGAATAGCAAAACCAATTTTGAGTTTTTGCATATTGGGATGCGCTAGGTTCTGTTGGGCATAGGATATAGTGGTTGCGGTTAAGACGAGAATAATAACGCAACTTAAAAAGTTCCGTGAATTCATAAGATAAACCTCGCGGGATTGGTAAATTTCAAGAAGGCAGTGTTTTTTAACATAAGCGCCAGTCCCTTGTCTAGAGTCTTATACATAAATAGCTAAAAGAGTCATGAATTGATAATTCCCCCTAGAAGATAACTGATTATTGGGTAGAGCTAATAATGATAAAGCTAATCAAACAAGTTCTCTTTTATTTATTCATGCTTCTAAGTTCGGCTTGGTCATGCGCTGTATTGAACTATGCTCTCGGTGGTAAGCTCTCCCAAGTATTAGTTGACGTTGAGACTATTCCTTATGCCACATTTAATGGGGGCAAAGTTACAGTTCACAATATCAGAAGCAACATTTACAAATCAGATACTGATTATGAGCTTCGTTATTATGACAGAACCTTTGATATAAGCGAGCTCAAGACCGTGGACTTAGTTGCCTCCTACTGGGGCATGGATGCAATTGCATATTTATTTCTCAGCTTTGGTTTTGCCGACGCCAGTTATTTGGCTATCTCTGCTGAAACACACAAGCAAGTAGGCCAAGATTACGATGCTCTTGCCGGTTTTTTTCGAAATATGCTTTGATTTATATTGTTGCCGAAGAAAAGGATTTAATTGGGGTGCGCACCAACTTTCGCCATGAAGATGTTTATTTATATCGATTAATTACTTAAAAAGACAGCGAACTTTAACCAGTTCCTTTTAGCGGATATCTGTTCATGACTTATTAATATGTGAGAAAGCATCTGCTTATAAAACATAAAAAAATAAAAATTTATATTTTTAAATAACCTGCAATCGTCGCGATTTTGAGCCAAATACGAGGCGCGGTGCGACATTAGAAGCACATCTAGCGCCTAACAATAATAAAGAATAAACTGCAAGCCAGCGAGCAGTTTATTCCTCATTACAGACGAATGGCGAGCACCAATCGAGGGTACTTATGCGGCCCTCGTCAAAGACTCTTGAAGAAAAGAACTCGCTATCCTCTCACCAAGAACCGAAATAACTCGGTAGTATAGTGAGCTACTCGCGGAGCAATTCGAAAGCCCAAAAGCGGCTCTCGACCTACGATGTCTGACAAAGTAGTCGGCCAAAAACCTGAACGGTTACGTCTCTGTTTATGAAATTTACAACAATGCTCGCCGTGATTTCAGCGTGGTGGCACGCGCCTTTTACGTGTGCCCGTTTTTCTAAATATTATTTACTTATCGTTACCGGGAGCTTTTTTATTACATCAGCAAATACAGCAACGGAGAAGGTGGTCCGATCTTTGGTTATCTCACAGAAGTCGTCGATTTTGTTGTGGGGGATATAGTAGGGTTTCCCGACAGTAGCTGAGAAACCATCGTAGGTTTCGACCATCAGATAATCCAATTATAGACCTAATCCCAAAGGACTATATTCACCAACTTTTCCGTTTTTAGATCCGGCCACTGGCTTCGCTTTGGATATAATGCAATCAAAATTTTTTATGCCGCTGCCGACGCTCATTTTATTAATAAATAAAGTTCCGAGGCTAGCTCCATAAGCACCTTTGGAACCATTGGCGTATTTACAATAGTCATTTACTGTTTTTCCTTTATAGTTTGCGCAGACACCGCTGGTATCTTTAGAGCAGTCAATAGCTTCAAAACCATCCATTGTTCTCTCGACAGCTAAGATAAATTGTTGACTGATAGAGGGAATATCGTATTTTAAGCGGAGATCTGACCACTTTGTCCCCTTAAAATTAAGAGTCAGAGCTTGATATTTCCATTCTCTTACTTTATTTAATTTCAATATTGGCGAAGTAAATGTTCCGTAATATTCTCTTGGAAAGGAAACTTTCTCCCCGTTTTCATCTTACTACCAAGATTCCTCAAGCACGCGTCCTGATAACTCGAAGAATTCGACTTTATTTTTCCCATCAACATTTAAATATCCTGGTGCTTTTATCGGGATGAGAGGGCTGCCATAGACACTAGGCATATATCTGTCTGCGTTATGACTTATTGCTTGAAGTTGTACCGGTTCAGCGGAAACAGCAGATGTAAATAACCTAGTAACAAGTTATTAATGAAACCCATTAAGCAGCAAGTAGTGAGTCTTGAGCTTGCTGCTCTCTAAGCATCTTCTTTGCTCTGCGCGCCGCTTCAAGCTTCGCATCGCGTGCATTGA
>JADZAE010000010.1 GCA_020852715.1 Deltaproteobacteria bacterium | reverse complement strand
TCGTCATATCGTAAAATACAACAGATAGATCCCCGTTAAGTGTTTGCTTAGTGTAACGATATGCAATTTGCTCAACTCTTTTTTGATAAGCCGAATGCAATCTATCTAAGAACCAATATACTCGGTCTACATCAATTCACTTACCTTTGTGCTGAAGAAGATACTCGGTCGTTCTTAACTTGCTGCTGGGATAAACAAGACGTGCTAAAACGATGTCTTTGAATAGTTCATCTGGCAATTCGCTAAATCCAATATAGTCGAAAATATAGCCAAGAATAAGCTCTGGTCCAACTGCCCTCACTGAACTGCTACTTAGTAACTCAAGCGCTGTATTTTCTCTTTCTGTTCTGCCAAAGTCGAGGTGCAGTTGCCGATTTAATTTCGACAACTGCAATTCTGCTTCGATTTCCAGTTTTGTTAATTCTCTTTCATTACGGCTGCACCCTATTGTTCGCAAAACAACGTTCCTTCTGCAGATCTTCTTTACGATCTGCATACTGATACTGCCGCTTTTGTTTGGTTTCTTTCTGATAAACATTCGGCAGATTTAGCACGAGACACCCAAATTCGTTTATATCCTATTTTTTATCCCGTGTTTTTAGGGGCTTAACCTAGTAGGATCGTGGAAGTTCAACAATGTGCGGAACTCAGGAAAAATTCGCAACGAGCATACTGGTGTGCTTACCAGTAAAGGGCTGGAGTATGGCGGCAGCTTGATTAGGCCTGAAGCGACCGGCTATGACACTGCTTATTTTGCTGCGGAAATGTTGGCCACTCGCGGTCTGGATTTTAAAGGTAAAGTTGTGGCCATTAGCGTTTCCGGGAATGTCGCTCAATATGCCGTGGAAAAAGTAGTTCAGCTGGACGATAAAGTCATTTCGCTTAATGATTCTTCGGCCACGCTAATTGATGAAAGCGGCATTGATACAGCAAAGTGTCAGTATGTGCTGGATTTTAAAAATGTACAGCGCGGTCGCATCAGCGAATACGCCGATAAATATAAAGCCAAGTGCTTCGAGGGAAAAGACCTCTGGAATGTGTTGCGCGAGCAGGGGATAAAAGTAGATATTGCTTTGCCTTGCGCTACGCAAAATGAAATCGAATAAACCAACGCTCAGGCTTTGGTCAGCAACGGCTATATCTGCGTGCCCGAAGGGGCGAATATGCCTTCGATGCCTGCGGCAGTGAAACTCTTTCAGGAAAACAATGTTCTCTATGGTCCGGGTAAGGCAGCTAATGCCGGCGGCGTTGCTATCTCCGGATTGGAGATGAGCCAAAATAGCTTAAGGTCGTCTTGAACCAGAGAAGAAGTCGATAACCGCTTGTTGATTATTATGAAGAGCATTCATAAATCTTGTGTCGATACAGCTGAAGCTTATGGCAAGAAAGGCGATTATGTAACCGGAGCTAATATCGCCGGATTTACTAAAGTCGCCAATGCTATGTTGGCCTACGGAGTTGTGCAAGCAGAAGAGTTTGGAATTTTGCCGATTACTTGTAAAACTCATTGGTCGGTGTTTGTTTGTAAGAGCTGAGCAGTTAGAACGATAAAAGAAAGTGCTGCCCAAAACCTTAAGAGCAAAGCAGGGGAGGGATGTTTTTCCGCTCCCCTGCTGGTTTTTCTTAGGCGTAATACTCCCCTAATTCCAGCTCCCACTGTTTTTGGCCGGATTTGATCACTAAAGCATTGCGGATTTTACGGGCACTATCGCGCAAATTGATAAGCGTCGTAATCCGTCTCCGGCACGGATGCTCTTTGTGTTTTTCCCGCTCAATTATAACATTGAGATCCACGATGTGAAGCAAATACCTAATACGGAACTTTTTAATAGCCTCTGCATCCAGTCCATCAATCCAATCACTCGTTTCTGCAGTCATGGGAAAACCTCTTTTACAACAGTTTAATGCCGCACAGCAGCACTTTCCTACGAAGCATCCGCAAGCTGTGAAAGCTTCGTCGAAAAGCGATGTTTTTTAAGCGATGAAAGCTATAGAACCGAGGGGGAGACATGTAGTGTGTCTCCCCCTTTGTTATCCCACGTTTGTCGGCCAGAACTCCCGCTCCTGTTCTGGCTTCATTTGCTCGAGCACCGAGTAAAGGAATTTAAGGAAATCGGCATTCCTTTTGATCTCGGCTTTGTTTCGGCCTTGCAGAGCTATTTTTAACTCTGTTTTTGTCTCTGCAATCAGGTCATTAAGCTCCGTGACCTGAGCAATTGAGTCGGAGCATTTCTGCTTTCTCCCCATTGTCCCCATTGTCGCTGAGGACTTTGGCATGGTTTATCACCTTTCAGTTAAATTATAGCCCTGCAAACGCAGAGCTTAAAACCTTCAAGCTTTCATAGCTTGCTTAGTAACAATCTGGCTAGGGATCATTGCTAACTAAGTAAGCTGTGGAATTATTCTTCTACCTTGATGTTAATGATAAGAAGCTGAGAACTAACCAAAATCAAAACATTCAATTGCGGGGCGCTGTAAAGCCGACAAGGGGTGGCAAATATAACTCGGGTCATCCCGACATCTTCTCACCACCCCTGCCAGCCTTTCTTCTATACCAAGCTGGCGACAAGAAATGCGGTGTTGGGGGTTATAGCGCGTTTCACCTGCTATTCCTTGCCGCCAGCCATCGGAGGATTATTCAACATTTAGGTCGGGGATGATTTTGCCGACCTCAGCCATGAAATCATCCATCTCCTCGCAGGAGACTGTTTTATCAATCTTCTGTATGACATGGGCAAAAAACTCTTGCACCTCTGTCATCGTGCTCCTGGTTGTCAGATCCTGAGATACATTGAGCCGCTTCAAGCCATCCTCAATGGTGACCTCATTGCCAAAAACTTTAGCGAGGACTCTCTCGAGTTTTCTCAGAACCTTGAGAATTAAAAATGCATTGATTTTGTCCTGAAACGCCATCTCCTCCAAATGACGGAGTGTAATGAGCATCGCGTCGATCCGGGGCACCGTATTAAAGTCTGCCGGATTCGCTATACTCAGCGCCTCAGAAAGATTAGCCAACTTGGTAATGTTATCCATGTTGTCGTCCCCTTCTTCGACGGGGTTGCAGCAACGTTTCTTGATCTCAAGGTCTTTTCTGACCTCTTTTGCTGCCTCCATTGCTTTGTTCTGATCAGCAATGAATTTCAGATACTCCGCGACGATAAAGCTCTCCCTCTTTGTTCTCCCCATCTCAATTTACCTCTTTCTTTCAGAATAGGAGCAAAACCTTCTTTCTCAGCTCCTTTGCAGACGAGCGCCTACAAAGGAACTAACTTAACTTATACCCAATTTTAAAATATCGGCGTGAATAGCTACTAGAACGGTCAGGATATGTCAAGACTTCCCCAAGTTCCTTCTTAAGGCCCTAATAACACAAATATAACACGTTCTCTGAGAGCCTGTTAAAGGAGGCTTAAAATTACTAACAAGATCTCTTCATTTAGAGGATGTACCGGTTCAGCGGAAACAGGACAAACGGCAGATATAAATAACCTAGTAACAAGTTATTAATGAAACCCATTAAGCAGCAAGTAGTGAGTCTTGAGCTTGCTGCTCTCTAAGCATCTTCCTTGCT
>JADZAE010000009.1 GCA_020852715.1 Deltaproteobacteria bacterium | reverse complement strand
GGCGCGCTTTAACGATTGTATAATTTTGCCGGGCAAAGCTCCAATATAGGTGCGCCGATGACCTCTGATCTCTGCCTCATCACGCACCCCACCGAGTGCAATACGAATAAACTCACGGCCAGTCGCGCGCGCTATCGATTTCCCCAACGACGTTTTGCCGACACCAGGAGGCCCCACTAGACCTAGAATTGGACCTTTAATCCTACCTACAAGCTTCTGAACAGCCAAATGCTCCAATATCCGTTCCTTTACTCGAAACAATCCGTAGTGATCCGTATCTAAGATTTGTTCCGCTTCGTTGATATTAAGCTTTTCTTCGCTGAACTCACCCCAGGGCAAACCAAGCATCCAGTCAACGTAATTACGCACCACAGTAGCTTCTGCGCTCATCGGCGACATCATTTTGAGCTTACGAATTTCTTTTTCGGTTTTTTCCCGGGCATCCTCGGACATCTTTTTTGAGCGAAGCTTATCCTCGAGCTCCTGAATCTCGTTGCGAAAATCATCTTTATCGCCAAGCTCTTTCTGAATGGCGCGCATTTGCTCGTTAAGATAATACTCCTTTTGCGTCTTCTCCATTTGCTTTTTTACGCGGGTGCGAATACGTTTTTCCACCTGCAAAATTTCTATCTCAGACTTCATATGTCCAAATATCTTTTCCAGGCGTTTAGCAGCATCGTCTGTTTCTAGTATTTCCTGTTTATCTTCTAATTTTATATTAAGATGCACGATTACGGCATCGGCAAGACGAAATGGATCTTCGATAGAATGAATTTGATGAATCATTTCCGGGCTAATTTTTTTCCCGAGCTTCACATAGCTTTCAAAAGAGCCCTTGACCGATCGGATCAAAGCTTTAAGCTCATTGCTTAAATTAGCTGATTCTTGTAACTCCTCAATATTAACTAAAAAATAATTCTCACTCTCGGCATAATCGATAATTCGCGCACGTTTCTTTCCTTCAACTAAAACTTTGACAGTTCCGTCTGCGAGCTTCATCATTTGCATTATGTCGCCCAACGTACCTACTTCATAAATATCAGCAGGACCAGGATGATGCGTTTTTGCATCTCTTTGGGCTGCGAGCATTATCGGCTTTTTCTGCCTTTCAGCTTCTTCCAAGGCACGCACACTCTTTTCGCGCCCAACAAACAATGGTACCACCATCTGTGGGAATATAATAATATCCCTCAGAGCAAGTAACGGAACCGGATTAAATGAAGCTTTAACCATATAAGTCCTTTTGTAATACGTTCAATCATCAACCGCGAGATAAGACGCCATTTATAGGCCATGTTCTTCAAGGTTTTATTCTTACCCTGCGATACTGCCTTTTTAATCGACAGAAATTTAACTTATAATAAGCATTTATCCATGTTAGCAAACAATGCTTTTCTTATATTAATACATAGAACATGTTAAATTGATATTTTCTCTCGATTAAGGCATGTATTACGTTTGGCTTAAAATTGGCAATTCATTTGTTTTGTGAGTTATACCGACGGTTATTCTTCGATATTGCCTTATTGTTTCGTTACCCGACTAGCTAAATCTCAAAAAACCCATAAATATCATAAAAATAAATGACATTTAATCCCCCCTTAATCGTTTTGGTCCCCCGACTACGATCAGTGAACAAATTCTTTTTTTATGATTTAAAAGGGCATTTAACGAAATATTAATGCTGTACCTTAATCCTACTCGCAATACAGCAAACGATTATTATGTACTTATAGCTATGATTCGTCGGGTTCAAATTCTTTGTTGACGTTATAAGTGCTTTTTAAATATCTTTCTGTAAACTGCTACAACATAAATAGTAATGTTTTTGCTCATATTCTGCAAAAACATTTAATTTTTAACTCATAATTGAGCGCATATTTAAAATGATAAAACAAATGAGCGAACAATATTATAATCGGCGATTTCTTCTAAGAGTTTTATTTGCGATTACTTTATTTGTTATTTTTACTGGTTGTGATTCTCCAATTACTCCGACATCGGCTCTGAGACCGCCAATAGATGTTACGGTTCAGAAAGTAACCAAAGACAATTACCAAGCGTTTGAGAATCTTGTTGGTACGCTTCGTTCCGGTGTGCGCGCTTCAATTGAACCCAAAATTGCCGGCCGCATCAGCGGTATATTTATTGCTCCCGGCCAGCTAATTGGACAGGGACAGGTAATTGCTGAGCTTGATTTGCGAGAAATTAAAGCGAAGCTTGATCAAGCTGTTGCTATTCGTGAACAGGCAGAAAAAGAATTAAGGCGCTATACCTTACTACTAGAGCAAAAAGCAGCATCCCAGCAGGAATACGATACAGCAGAAGGACGTTATCGCGTTGCAAAGGCTGCGGCTAATGAAGCTGAAGCGATGCTGGCATATACTAATATTGTGGCTCCTTTTAATGGTATTGTTACGAGAAAATTTCTCGATATTGGTGATCAAGCATTGCCGGGCAAATCAATTATCGAGATGGAGGATCCCTCGGCTATGCAAGTCGAGACAAGCATTCCCGAGGATATAATTAACAATGTTACAGTTGGTCAGTTAATTGAGGTTACTTTTGCTAATAGCAAGTTACCCTCTACGATGATTGAACTTTCCCCCTCGGCAGATCCCAACAGCCGCACTTTCCCGGCCAAGCTTCAACTAAAAAATGAAACCTCTTTAAAGAGTGGGCAGTTAGTTACTGTTAAAATTCCATTAAAACGAAGGCTATCTATTTTTGCACCTCTCTCTTCTATTATAAAAAGAGGTCAATTGGAATTTGCGTATATAGCTAAGGGCGATACCGCATCAATGCGCATCGTAAGGACTGGACGTGTAGTTGATAGTCAGATTGAGATATTGAGCGGACTCGATGCCGACGAGCTGGTTATTGTTAAAGGGCATGAGAACATTATTTCTGGTCAGAATATAAAGTATTAGCATGAACGAAAACATGGGATCTTCATCCAACGCAAAATCATTCGGTTTGGGGTTAGCTGGGCTATTAGCTAGGGCCTTTATAAACTCAAAAATTACTCCTGTTATTATCATTGGCACCATTCTTATCGGTATAGCTGTGATTGCCATTTTACCGAGAGAAGAGGAACCGCAAATCAAAGTACCAATGTTTGACGTATTCTTACAGATGCCGGGTTTCTCCGCTAAAGAGGTCGAAGAACGGGCAACGCGTCCGATGGAAAAGCTTCTCTGGGAAATTCCTGGCGTTGAATATATTTATTCGATGTCGCAGCTTGGCCAAGCTTTGACAATAGTGCGTTTTAAAGTTGGTGAAGATATCGAAAGTAGCCTGGTTAAATTGAATCAAAAATTACAGTCCAATTATGATCGCATTCCACCCGGAGTTTCTTTCCCTCTTATTAAGGTTAGATCAATTGATGATGTTCCGGTATTAGCATTGACATTTCATTCCTCTTTATACGATCATCAAACTCTACGTCGTTTAGTTTCTCAGATTGATGAACAGATAAAGCAAATTGAAAATGTTGGCGAGACTACAATTATTGGTGGTGCTCGCCGTCAGTTGCGTATTCTTATTGATCCAGTTAAGCTCGCTGCACGAAATCTTACTCTGTCTTCGATAGTGCCGATCATTCAACAGGCAAATAAACAGTATGTTTCCGGTTCGTTAACTAATAACAATAGTGAAATCTTAATCGAGACTGGAGCTTTTTTAAGTTCAGCGGATGATCTAGGTAACCTTGTTCTCGGTGTATATAACGGTCGTCCAGTGTATGTCAGAGATGTAGCTGAAGTTACAGATGGGGCCGAAGAACTGAGGCAATATGTAATTTTTGGGGCGAATTATAATATCCAGCAACATCAGGATCCTGCAGTTACTATAAGTATTGCTAAGCGCCCCGGATCCAATGCCACAGATCTAACGCGAACGATTTTGGCTAAAGTGAATACCTTAAAAGATCAGTTTATTCCCCCAGAGGTTAACCTTACAGTTACGCGTAATTATGGTGAAACTGCTAGCGAAAAGTCTAATGAGCTTTTATATCATATGGCATTAGCGATAATTAGTGTGTCCCTTTTGATTCTTTTTATTTTAGGTTGGCGTGAATCGCTAATTGTCACCATTGCTATACCAGCAACACTCTCTTTGACACTTGCAATATTTTACGTCTATGGCTTTACTCTTAATCGCATTACTTTATTCGCTCTAATATTTTCCATCGGTATTCTCGTTGACGATGCTATCGTGGTTGTCGAGAATATAGTCAGGCACTTTCAGCTAAACAAAGATAAATCCAAATCCAGTAGCGACTTGGCGATCATTGCGCTAAACGAGGTCGGCAACCCAACAATTTTAGCAACTTTTGCCGTAATTGCAGCCGTTTTGCCCATGGCTTTGGTGGGGGGGTTAATGGGTCCGTATATGAGACCAATTCCAATCGGCGCGACAGCCGCTATGCTATTTTCTTTACTGGTTGCCTTTATCGTTACCCCCTGGGCGGCGATACGAATTCTTTCCTGGGGCAAGAAATACCGTGTTAAAGATTTAAGTAGTGAACATAAAGAAGATTTATTTACCATCTTCTATCGACATTTAATGGCTTCACTCATTGAAAACTCAAAATACCGTAGGTTCTTTTTTGTATCTATATTTGTATTACTGCTTGGAGTATTATACACTGTCTGTAATCGCACAGTGCAAGTAAAGATGCTTCCCTTTGATAACAAAAGTGAGCTTCAGATAATCATAAATACACCTGAGGGAACAGCACTAGAGCGAACCTTGCAGGTAGCATCTGAAATTGCAATCGAAGTTAGCCGTGAACCGGAAATTAGGGATTATCAAATATATGTTGGCACGGCTTCCCCCTATAATTTTAATGGGTTAGTTCGCCATTATTATCTAAGAAATAAATCCAATCATGCAGACTTGCATATTAATCTGGTACCAAAAAGTGAAAGGTCTGCTCAAAGCCATGAGATAGCCAAGCGGATTAGACCAATTGTTTCCGCTATCGCCTCTAAATACTTAGCTCGTTATACAGTGGCTGAGATTCCACCAGGACCACCGGTTTTGCAAACATTAGTGGCTGAGATTTATGGCCAATCCGAGGAGGAAAGATTGCGATTCGCTGATAAAGTAAAGGAAATTTTGGCAGCAACTCCGGGGGTAGTAGATATTGATTGGTATGTTGAGAGTGAGCAACCACGTGCGCGGTTTCAGATTAACAGAGAGAAAGCTGCTTTACACGGAATAACTACGGAATCTATTTCGCGAACATTAAAACTAGCAGTTGACGGAACAGTTGTCGATCTTGCGCATGTAGATACGGAAAAGGAAGATTTAAATATTACTATTCAACTCCCCATCGATAAAAGAACTGCCTTTGAGGATTTGCTTAGTTTAAATGTGCGCTCTGGCGACGCAAATGCTTTACCCGAACCTCTTGCCCACGGAAAATTATTGCCACTTGTGCCGCTAAGGGAATTAGTTACAGTAGAACGCGATTTTACTGATAAGACCATATATCACAAAAATTTATTTCCTGTCACATATGTTATAGCTGATGTCGCAGGAGAATTTGAGAGCCCTGTATATGCGATTGATGAGATTAATAAAAAGCTAGCAAATATTGATATGACCAATTTTGGTAATTCGAGTTCTGATCTAGAGATTTATCATATCAATTTACCTTTTTCTGATAGGAACTTGTCCATTAAGTGGGATGGAGAGTGGCATATTACGCTTGAAGTCTTTCGAGATCTCGGTCTCGCCTTTTCAGCCGTATTGGTTCTAATTTATGTACTTATGGTTGGCTGGTTTAAAAGCTTCGCCACGCCTTTGGTTGTTATGGCAGCCATTCCATTTTCCCTAATTGGAATATTACCTGCACACGCCATAGCCTCAGCCTTTTTTACAGCGACGTCAATGATTGGATTTATGGCCGGCGCCGGAATTGTCATTCGCAATTCTATAATACTGGTTGATTTTATTGAACTGCGACTCGCTGAAGGGATGAGTTTATCGCAAGCCGTTATTGATGCTGGAGCTGTCCGATTTCGCCCCATGCTACTAACGGCTTTAGCAGTCGTCGTCGGCGCTTCTGTAATACTGTTTGATCCTATATTTCAGGGCTTAGCTTTGTCTCTAATGGCCGGAGAGTTAGCATCTTTGTTATTGAGTCGTATGGCTGTGCCACTTCTTTATTTTGAACTACGAAAACAATGAGCCTAAAAAAACAAGTCGAGGCCAATAAAAATCATCTTTAATTGGCCTACGATATATTAAGGTAAGTGTTTATACTCATCACGACCCATCGCTAATGAAAATTCTTCATCGTTCGAAATTCAGTAGCGATGGATTTATACCGTATGCAAAAAATAAGTTGAAATGAACCTCCCCCGATTTACCGGACAGTAATAATGGAGTAAGTAAAACTGTCAGGAAATTAAGGGAGAGCGAGATATGCCCAGGAAATTCAGTAAGGAATACAAAGATGAAGCAGCCAAGTTGGTAATTGAAGGTGGATTAACCAAGCAGCAAGTTGCCGAGGACTTAGGAATTGGCTTGTCCACGATCGATAAATGG
>JADZAE010000008.1 GCA_020852715.1 Deltaproteobacteria bacterium | reverse complement strand
TAAAACACCTGCCATGGTACATGTACTATCGTTGGCAGCGTGAATATTGTGTGTTAGGGTGCATGAGAGGAGTTATCCATAGGGTAGCGCACAGCTGGCTTTTGACAGCCTGAGCGCAGCGCTACCCCGTGGGTAACTCCACCTCTGTTTTTACTGTACGTTTTTTCGGGGGAAGATCAATCAATCAAGCTAGCCTTGCATAATACCACTGCTTATCGAACAGTAGCGAATAATAAGGGCTTATTAAAAATAACAGGAAATAAGCAATTGTTTGCTGATTTGCTAAGAGTAAGAAATAATCCGCTGCAACCAGCAAATTATGATTATGCTGTTGAACCAACACTACGCTAGGATAGAATGCCGTCTCTGTCTCCTTTAGGAACAGAAAGCAAACACTTTACTCTGCTCCTAGAACCCTATTTCGATATTAGGCTTTGCGGCTAGTGCTTCTGCTGTTAAACGCAAGCCGATAAATGAAATATCTTCTGTTGTATTTTTCCCAGTATCGGACTTAAAGGCAAATACCGGGTAAATCTCCACACCGGAAACACTATTAAAAACGCGTAACCGATCGTAGTAACGATATTTTACTACGAGCTCTTGGGTTTCGGGACTAACAATAATGCTACTTGGCGTTTCTTTAACCTTTCCCACTCCCGACAAAACCGGACCACCGGTATTTCTTGTGCGCCTAAATAAGCGAAATCTACCTTGCTGAAACACTTGCTTATACCAAGAGCGCTGTTTACAGTAGTCAACCCATTCCTTGCGAAAAGTAATCACTGCCGTTGTATTCACTAAATCTAAAAATTCTTCTATGCCTTCCTCCCCACGCGCACGATAATCAGCAGGAATAGGATCTACTGTACTCCAGCGACGGTGATAATAATCAGAGGCATAAAATGGTCGCCCGGAAAATATTGCTAAAGGCGAAACATGCCCACCATCTTGACTGGAGTAATCTGATGCATTTAAGTCGTGCAAAATAAATCCTAAAATAAACGTTCGCCCTTTCCCACTCCAACGATGAACAGCGGCACTTAAATTATCCACCAAAGAATCAGAAAAACGGAACGCTTCATCTGACCTATTGGTATAAGCCGAAGCAGTAACTAGCGGAACAATGGCAATAAATCCTAAAAGAAAAATAAAGGCCACTGTCGCACAAATGTTAAGAGTTAAAATTTTGTTTTTTCTAAGTTCCAGTAGCTTCTTGCAAAACTCTACAAGGGCTAACGAGACAGGTAAGATAGCCAGAAAAGAAGCTGCTAATATCATTCTTCTCAACTCTAATTGTGGCTTCCACTGCTCACCAAAGGCGGCTAAAAATAATAAATATACCACACTCAAGCCTAGTGCACGTCGCTGATGTTTATCCGGCAACAAACAGAGACCGGGTATTAAAAACAAATAAATTAAGGGATTAACTTTGACCCCCATAGCCTTAAAAACACTCCATGAACGTTGGAGGACATTATCTGATGTATTAACTAAGCTACCTGAATAAAAAGATTTTGCATGAGCGCCCGGTAAAGTATTCCCGGAAACAAAGTTTCCTACTTTTGATAACTCAATAAAATCCCAAACCCATTTGACATTCGCGGTAAATAGAAGCAACGCCAACACCAACCAAAAAGTATAATTAGTATTTGAGAATACTCGCTTAATATTAAGCAAAAAATACAAAGCCAGCGGAATTAACATCAAGGCAAATGGAGTCCAACGAAAAGCCAGTGAGAAAATCGCAAACAGCGCAAAAACATAAAACCATTTGCCCCTGTTACTATCCTCAACAAACCCCAGTCGATAAAATAGGGCAAAGACTAGGGGTAATAAGCCTAAAGAAAAACCAAAACCCAATGTTCCATACCGCATAACCCATTCAAAATAACCCATAGAAGGCATAAGCGCCAAAACTCCGGCTATCAACGCAACAACCGGACTAAGCAAAAATAAACGAGCAGCCCAATATGTGGCTAGCGGAATAAGACCAAGAAAAACATAGGCTATTATATAGTTATAGGCGACTGCGCCACTAACTGAATTAAAATCTCCCACTAAATAAAGAATAGGCCAAGCAGCAAAAAAAATATTAATCACGCCTGTTGGATAAAATTCATGTGATGAGTACCCGGCATTCCAGCGAGGATTGTAAAAGGGTATCTGCGGGAAGTGTTCCCTCAATAATTGCAAACGATAAATAAAATTTGGGTGATCATCACTGTAAATTAAACGGCCGTCCAAATAGCTAAGAAAAGAAAAAACACAAAATAGTTGGACCAGACATAAAATGGCGAGTCCGGATTTATCATTCCAAGTAAAAGATTTAGCTAAAAACACTAGAAAAAATACAATTATGCCAATTGCTAATATTTCTATACGCCCTCCTGAACTCGGATAAAAACCAAAAGAAATGCTAAAATATGAGCTGGTAAATAAAATAACTAATGCTAAAAAAGCCAGCGTCATTAAAATATTGTCACGACGACTAAAAATCTTCGTTAAATTTTCTCGGAAAAATATCATTATTTATTTGTTCGTTTACTTTTTACTGCTAACCAGAAAATTCCACCAACCAGGCCAATTAACATTGTCTTAGCTCGAATTACCAATCCTACCCCCAAGGCTTCCGCCTCAGATATCCCCAGGCGGTTTAAAAAAAACATAAATGCGCCTTCCTGAATTCCCAAACCTCCCGGTGTCACCGGCGCCATCCCCACCAATAGCACTAAGGGCACAACAACAAAAAGTCCCGTAATAGAAACTCCACTGATCCCCAAAGCTAATCCGGCAACATAAGTGTTAACCACCGTTAAGGAATGAAAAACCAATGACCAGATCATTGCTTTAATTAGTAAATTACCATTATGACGAGCAAAACTCATCGCCTCTTCAATCTTATCTGTCAGTTGTGTTAGCTGGCCAAAATATTTAGCCGGACCAAACAAGGAAAGGCCTCTTCTGGTGACAAAAAAAGAAATTTTTGCACAGTGCTCAGAAAAACAAGGTAAAGCAACTAAAACCGTGACCGTAGCCATTAAATAAACCACTATTTCTACGCCTTTTGTAATTTCTGATCCAGCAAGCACGAAGGAAAGCGAAATTAAACACATGGCCAAGAGGCCGGTAAATCGTTCAAGGAAAGTGGCGGCAAATGCTAAACGATAATTATTTAGTTCTTGTCCCAAGTGATAACTTCTGACAACGTCCCCACCTATAAAAGAAGGCAAAAATGTGTTGAAGAAATAACCCACTGTATAAAACTTCATTAACTGCAATATACGGGCATCGTGACCAGTGGCACGAATAAATACTTGCCATTTAATTGAGCTGGCCCAAATCATAATAAAAGGGAGGATGATCAACAGAGAGACATATGACCAGCTAATGCGAACAAAAACGGCGATTAAATCAGAAACACCGGCGAATCTGAATAATAAATAAAAAACAATTAAGGCAAATACTAACTTGACTAACTTAACCATTTATCTAACCACAGAAAATTGCGAGAACTCTCCTGTTGGGCCCTCCTCGATAATCTCCACGCCCGAAACATGTGCGTGCACTGGCCCCTCTTTGATGTATTCCAGCAACTGATTTAACTGCGCCTCCGTTCCTTCCATTACCACTTCTACCCGACCGTCATGCAAATTACGAGCGTAACCACCGACACCAAAGCGAAAAGCCTCATTGCAGGTGCAAGCGCGAAAACAAACTCCTTGCACACGTCCACTTACATAAACACGTAATCTTTTTCGGGCTTCACTCATTTGGCAATTTTTACCTAATCTAGGCTATGACAACAATCTGTCATCTGCTATAATGATCGCCTTAATAAGGCAACATTTATGGAAAAATATCCAACTATGCAGCACGGTCTATTATTACATCTTTTTTGTTGGTTACTCATTTATTGTTGTTTATTTATTTTGCCTGCATCTAGTAAAGCGCAACAACAGCCTGGCTTTTTCGCGGAAAACTATTTTGTCGGTCAAACACTTGGCGACGGAAAGGATGGCCGAATAGATTATACATGGAAAAAAAAAGTCGGAGAACGGCCAATCAACAAAGTGGTATTAAAAGTAAGAAAACAAGGAGACTCTGTCAACAGTTCAATTTCCGTATCTTTTGATGATGGTCATACTCTCGGTAATATCCGCCCACAGGCGGTTAATTCCAAGGAACTGACTACTATTGAATGGGAAGGTAAAAACGAGGCTCCCAATAGTCGATACTTAGTTATTGCGGCTAGTGATGGTCATATTTTTTTAGAATCCGTAATTATCGACACTGTGTCCACCTGGGAGGGAAAGCGCCCTAGTAATAATTATCATAAAGAGGAAGAAGAAATATTGGATATTTATAAACGCGTAAAAGAAGACTCCGCGTTGGAAGAAAAAAAATACAATGAGAGAGAAAAGAACAAAGACCCACTTTTCGGCGAAAAACGTCCTTGGTAACCAATCGCTAATGTATTTTGAACGAAGTGATATAAAAACTTATTAGCTTGATAGATTTATTTAGATTCTGGTTAATGAAGAATACGCTTCACTTACATAGCTACCACCAAACATATTGGCATGTGTCATTTGGTGATAAAGATTTAAAATTATTTTTCTTTTAGGATAACCAGACCGAAGCGGATAGGCGTCTTGGTAAGCTTGATAAAAACGACGGCCAAAACCACCAAACATTTCACTAAAGGCAATATCCGCCTCGCGATTACCAAAATACACAGCCGGATCAATCAGCGCAGCACCTTCTTTTGTCCAATAAACATTTCCTGACCATAAATCACCGTGTAATAATGTCGGTCCTTCATCATTGACTTCGTTGAGTAGGTCGATGATCACTTGCTGCTTTACCGCAAATAATCTTTCAAAGTTATAATCAAACCAACCGCTCACTGAGCCTAACTGAGCCTGTTTTACCAAACGCTGATTAAAAAAGAATTCGCCCCAGTTGCTCATCTCTGTGTTTTCTTGCGGCAATGATCCAATAAAATTATTTCGCTCTAAGCCATATTCATCACTGATCACTTTATGTAACATCGCCAGCTGCTGAGCAAACTTTTCTAAGTCTTCAACGCTGGGGTCAGAACTGCTTAATAGTTCTAATACGAGATAGTCGACTTCTGATTTATCGTTATCTGCATAAGTGATAACCTTAGGAACCTTAATAACTTCGGTTTGTTCAAGTTTACTTAAACCAAATGCCTCAGCGGCAAAAAAACCCTTAGGGGCATGAGTATTCCATTTTAAAAAATAGTATCCACTGCTACCGAGAGACATAATCGCCGCATTATTAATGCAGCCTCCGGACATAGAGTGCATCATTTTAACCGGACTACCCAGATCTCTGCTTAATTGTTCAAGTAAACTTGGCGGTAAAGTCATAAATATTTCCTCGCTGGTTTCTCACAGTTGAGGAGAAAAAGCTTCCTGCTTTCTGTCCACCGCCAGTTAAAACGAAAAACGTCGACTTAAGCTTTTTAATAATTCGCGGCAGCACAAATCTATCATTTGATATACTTTTTCAAAACCGTCACGACCACCATAATATGGATCAGGGACGTTTAGATCTTTGGCCTGCGGTTCATATTCGCGCAACAACTTAATTGTTGCCTTATTACCCAAACGTCTCTCCAGAATATCAGCACAAACAGCTTCATCTAAAGCAAGAATCAAATCAAAGTCTAAAAAATCATCGTCGCGTAGCCCACGCGCGCGCTGCTTAATAATATTCAAACCATGTTTGCTTGCTACAAGACAAGATTCGCGGTGCGGTGCTTCTCCTTGGTGCATACTTGAGGTGCCGCAGGAATCAATCACAAACTTTTCGCTTAACCCAGCTTCTTCGACCAAATGAGAAAATATTCCTTCTCCTAATGGAGAACGACAAATATTTCCATAACAAACAAATAATACCCCGAACTTCTTTTCATTCATCACTACTTCCTTCTTCTTCTAAGACTTCTTCGACAATATCTCTCGACGTTCTACCATTTAGAGCAATTTGCGCAAAAAACCAAGTCATGGACGTGGCAAGCAATAACCAAAATGCTCCCCAAAATAAACTAGGAAATCCGGTTAACTGAGCCAGCGTAGTCGCATCAGAAACGCTACCGGTCGATAAAAATACATCTTGGACAATATCAATCCAAGCATAGCAACAATTGGCCAGACCGATAAGAATAAGTAGAGCCTCGCAAACCATTGAGGAAAATTGAAAAGCAGCAAGCAAGTAAAATGCCGCGAATAAATATGCAAACAAAATTTTTGTTTCAGCTGTGGCATAGTAAAAAGTTAATCCGGCAAGACCTATCCCCAAAATAAAAGATAAAAAACGATCGATATTAGTTCGCGTGGCTAAGGTAATTATTAAACCACCAAAAAAAGCACTACCTAAATAACCGGATGCAAGAATTAAAAATCTGTTACCCCCGGAAGTAATAGCCGCACCGCCCTCTTGATAGTCATAGCTAAAGGATAGAAGTTTGCCTCCCGTCGCCCAGGCGGTCAGAGCATGGGTCAACTCATGCACGATGACAGTAAAAAGCTTTAGCGGAAAAATATAAGGTGTATTCCATAATAATAGTAGCAACACGACAGCGGTAACGAAAAATAACCGTGCCCTGATCACCGAAATTCTAGCTAATAATGGCGATTTTAATCGCAACAAATTCTGATCTCCATACGATAAGTATAAGTCGTTTTTTGTTAAAGGATCTGCTGAATTAATACAAAGAGGTTTTAAAAAGTGCAATGATTTTAAGGGCTAAAGGAAACTCAATACTAGAACTACTAGTGACTATGGCTATACTTGGTCTTATTATTGGCTATTCAGTTCTCAACCCGGTGGGCTTTAAGCAAATTTACTTACGGCAAGCAGCCGAAGATCTGCTCGCCGCCATCAATGCTTTAAGTTTGATCGGCTATCACAGCCATAACGAAATTAAACTAACTTTTGTCACCGGATCACAAGAAATCATTGTCGCCTGTTCTGACTCCTGCCCAAAAGCCAACCTTTTTTTGCCCCCTTTTAACGGCAAAAATATTGTTATTAGCCAAGCTAAATTCGGCAATTTCTCATCAACTCCCGAGACCCTTGTTCTGCGCGCAGACGGCTCGGCTTCTCCGGGCAAAATAATTTTAACCGCTGCTAAACGTTCTTGTACCATAACTCAAGCTTCCACAGGATATCGCCACTATGAATGCAACTAAGTATCAACATCATCAAGGCTATATATTAATGGAGTCCCTGGTCGGACTATTAATTCTCACTCTAGGATTAGGCATCTTGCTTGATCATTTTATTAAACAGCAACGACAGCTTATTGCGATTAAAATTTCGACATTAAATATTAGACGGTCCGCCCAAATCAGTTTAAATCTTCACGCTCTTATCGGCAATTCGCCAACTACAATAAATAGCATCAACCCTGTTATCCAAAACGATTTTCCCGAACTAAACTGCACGACAATTTCCGGCACAACCGTAAATCAATGCTCTCTCGACAAACTTTTCCCCTTAACCGATCAAACCATCAACCTAACAGGGAATCACCTATGAAAATTAGAACCAAAGCGTTCACATTAATCGAACTACTGGTCGGCATTTCGATTGCTGGCATTTTAATAGTTATTAGCTTTCCAGCAATAAAAACCTTAAGCCAAGTTCAAAAACAATTGCACACCCGCCAGGAAGCAACTATCGCTATCGACGGGGCGCATAAAGAAATAGCGCTCGCACTCTCCCGAGCACAAACTCTCACTTTTCTGGATAGTGTTTTGCTTGAACAGTCAGAAAATATCAGTCGACATAACAAATTTGTCTATTATCTGCGCAATCATCCCCCAAAAGCAGGCAGCTCTATTATTTCCTTCATACACCCTTTGCCTGAGTACGGTGGTGAGATACTCTACTCAAGCAGTAAAACTGTAACCTATTGCTTTCCTCAAGAGATTAGTGAGTTTAGTTATGACCTATCTGATTTTACTTGGTTGTTAGTTGGTCTTAGCGCGCAGAGCTACAATGGAGGCAAAGCCCATATCATTAGCTCGCTTGCATGTCCTAGCAAAAAAGCTGTTTCTATCTCTCTACAAACTTTACCTATAGATCTGTTTTCATCGCCATTGTCTCCTACTAGTAAAGATATCTTTTTAGCCGCTGTGCCCATTGAGCATAGTTATTCTATCTATCTGGACAGTAAAAATATCCTCAGAAAACTTTATCATAAATCGGGACAAAATCAGCCCTTAATAAAAGATATTAATACTTTGCTTATTGAGGATACAGCTATTGGCTCACACATCAAAAGGTTGGATATTCAGATTAATTCAGCGAGGAATGTCGATCTTGAGGAAGCAATAAGCCGACGCATTTATCTACTAGCCACGCATCGTTTAGAGCTTTTGGACTTTCTACTATGAATAAAGGTTTTGTCTTAATTTATTGTCTGTTGTGCCTCTTGCTCATGGAATTTCTGGTGATCAGCACTGAACGCCTGTTGAAACGACAGTTTTTGTATGTGCAAGCTATAAAACAAGGAACGATCAGTGAGTTGAAAGATCTTAACAAACTCGCCCTACTAACGGAAGAAAAGCAAGCGATCAACCAAGTCCCTTACAACTCTTACCGCTCGAACTTAGTGCAAGGGAAATCAGCCAATAATAAAATTTATTTTATTTCTCATCAAAAGGATTCATTTCGAAAACCAAGTTATGCCGCTCTTGGGGCCGGTCCAAGTATGACCAAATGCGCTGTTAGCGATAACTCCACCCCTTTCCAGCTAATTTCGCTCACCTGCAAGTCCAGTCAACTAACGTTAAAGCAATCTGCATTCTTTTATGGAAATCTTATTACTAATTATTTAAGTATTGGGCATAATACCGAAAAGCAGCTTACTATCGTGGTTATCGGTGATCTTACGGTAGGTAAATTACTGCGTATAGAAAATGCTAATAATTCACTGATCGAAATAATCGTCGCCGGCTCAATCGATATAAAAAGCTTTGATACTATCAAGAGCCATCATCTGCAGATCCTTATTCATTCTTCTAATGCAACAATTAATATTGATTCCCTTATTTCCGATGCTTTGCTTTGTCGGCAAAACAATTCTGATGCTAACGCTCTATCTTTGGAAGCCTTCCGAGGTGTTACAATATCTGGTATCGCACAAAACACTATCCCGCTTGGATGTACGTTTCCCAAGGCTAAATCCTACTGGCCAACTATGAGCTTTCTCGGCTATTCAGATTTTAGTCAATAAGAACATAAAATTTATTGCCAGATCATTACAAATTTGTTGATGATATGTTGTTATCGAGAAATCTAACTTTAATTTCAAAAGAGTATGAAAACGTAAGAAGTCACTATCCCGGTTGAAGGCGGCAAAGTATGATATCGAATTTATGGCAAAGATAAGCCGGCAACTCCGTTATTGGTTGTACACGGGGGCCCCGGAGGCTCTCACGACTATTTGTTACCACCAAGCGCCTTAGCTAAAGAACGGCCTGTTGTTTTTTATGACCAAGTGGGTTGTGGTAACTCTGAACAACCAAGTGATACAGCACTATGGTCGATTAGCCGCTATGCTGAAGAACTCGATATTGTCCGAAGAACTTTGCGTTTAAAGCCAGCACATATACTTGGACACTCCTGGGGAGCAATGCTCGCTCTGGCCTTTCTTGGTCAATTTGGTGAGAAGAATATTTATAGTCTAATTCTTTTCGGACCACTGGTCGATACTGATCGCTGGCTGACTGACGCCAAAGCATGTCTAGCACAATTTCCCGAAGAACTTCAGCAGCAGGTAAAGCAAGCTAAGCAGAGCGGTGCTTATGACAGCGAAGATTACCAAAACGCCATGATAGAATTCTACAAGCGTCATCTCTGTCGTCTGTCAAACTGGCCAGAAGAGTTAACTGCTACCATTAAAAAACTCTCGGCGCCTATCTATCAGTATATGTGGGGTCCAAGCGAGTTTACTGTGCTCGGGACACTGAAAGAAGCTTCTATGCTACCTGTTCTAAAAACTCTCTCCCTTCCTGTTCTTTTTACCGCGGGAGAATACGACGAAGCGGCACCTCGGAATATCTACGACTTTCAGCGCCTGACCAAAGATTCATGCGTGCAAATCTTTACTGACGCTTCTCATAATCACCATCTAGAGAAAACTGTAGGATACTTAAATGTTGTCAGTGACTTTCTAAGTAGAATAGATTCTAAACATGAAGCGGCTGAGTGATATGCGGGAGCGACAATGAAGACATTTATACGGGTGATGCAGAAAAAGGATGTGGATGTGGCCATTGCTTGGGCCGCTGCAGAAGGGTGGCAACCGGGAGTTAATGATGCTCAGTGTTTTTATGACGCTGATTCCCATGATTTCTTTATCGCTGAGGAAAATGGTAAACCAGTGGGCACTGTGTCAGCTGTATCCTATGAAGAAGATTTTGGATTTATCGAATTATTTATCGTGGTGCCAAAAAAGCGTGACAGACGCATCGGTGTAGACTTAGGCCAACAAGCTCTTAGCTATTTGCACAAACAAAACGTTGGCGTTGATGGTGTGCTGGCTAAAGTAAAAAACTATGAATCAGCCGGCTTTAAGCCTAGCTATTCCAATGCTCGTTTTGAAGGCTTATTCGCCACACAGAAAGCAATAAATCCGCTCATTGTTTCGGCACATAGAATATCTTTTGAACAATTGCTTGATTATGACAGCGCTCACTTTCCGGCTAAGCGTGAAGTTTTTCTACGCAACTGGTTAGAACAACCCGAAGCACAGAGTTTAGTTATCATTGACGGAAGTAAGATTCTGGGCTTTGGCCTTATTCGACCCTGTATCGGTTGTTATAAAGTTGAACCGCTATTTGCCGGCAATGAAGAAAATTGCTCAAGAGCTGCTAAATGCGTTGACTTCTCAAATCCCGGCCGGAGAAAAATACTATCTGGATATTCCTGAAATTAACCAAGCAGCTCTGAATCTAGTACAGAAACGCAAAATGAATAAAGTTTTTGCTACTGCTCGCATGTATAACAAGGGGGAGCCCGATCTCCCACTTGTGGAAATGGACAATATGTTGTTTTTGGCTCCCTCTCGCCCGATCTTGCTAGCATTCATGGAAACTGGGGCGGAGCAAATTATGTTAGAGATTTGGTAAATAAACAAACAAATATAATCTCTATTAATGCAAAAGGCGAATGGGCAGATGGTTACCCCGAAGGTCTTACTCTTAGCGACGATGGAAAATATGTAGCTTTTTGTAATGCCACCGTTTCGTCAAGACACATTAGGTAAAAAATTTTGGTATAAAAAATCAAGCTATTTTTTGTTGTAATTGTTGATAAAACGAAGTTTCAAACTCAATAGGACTAAGTCCACCGAGAGAGCTGTAGCACCACAACTGATTATAATCTTCAGCAAACCAAGGAGTTAAAAGTTCAAGAGCCTGATCATAGGACTCAATATCG
>JADZAE010000007.1 GCA_020852715.1 Deltaproteobacteria bacterium | reverse complement strand
TCGGCTTTCTCTTTTCCACTAAGTCTATGCCTCTTCTTTCTAGCCATTGTAGCCTCCTTTTACTCGGATTCTGCTACTAGGCTATTTATCAGGCTCGCTTATCCATTTCCAGCTGAGGCGTTACAGATGTAATACTTGTTCAGGATTGTACATGATGATTTATCAAGGGTTAGAAGCATTTTATTTATGGACCGGCCATAGAATTTCAGAAGGCAAAGTTGATCATATTTTTAAATTATTAAACACCACGCTTAGTAAACATTATGGGTAATAATATTAGGTTAGCTGCGATAAATGATGAAATAAGTGAAAATTTAACTAAAACCATTTCTTTTTTTAACGAAAATAATATTAGGTTTATTGAGCTTAGAACATTAAATAATAAGAATTTAATTCATTACTCAGAAGAAGATATAAAAAACGTTTCTAAAGAATTAGAATCAAACCATATAAATGTTTCAGCATTTGCATCACCCTTGTTCAAATGGTACTTAAACGACTATCCCCTCCCAAATGTGGCAAATCAACATTTTAATTTTACCCCATCCTTGAGTTTAAAGGATAAAAAAAAATATATACATAAAGCCATAAAAATAGCGAAACTTCTTCGCACAAATAATGTTAGAGTTTTCTCATCTTTACGAACTGGCAACGAACAGTATAGTCTCCTCGAAGACAATCTTTTTCAATTCGCTTTAGCTGAAGCGAAAGACTGGGGCATTAACTTGCTATTAGAAAATGAGCCTCCTTGTTATATTTATACACTTAGTGATTTAAAAATGGTTACAGACTGCTGCCCTAACGAAAATTTTGGTATTTGGCTTGACATTGCAAATATTATTGAAACTAGCCAAACAGTTACAAAAAATGACCTCAAATTATTAAAAGCCCATATTAAGTATTTTCATTTAAAAGATTTTGATACTAACAATAGTTATGTGCCGCTTGGCCAAGGAGTAATTAATTATAAAAGTATAATTAATGATATTATGAATGTCATTGATTTGGAGACCATATATTTTTCTATAGAAACACATGTCCATTCTGATCCTAAGAAGGCCTTACTTAACTCGCTATCTTTTGTCACAAAATTAATTAATAGCAGCAAACCCTAGAAAGTTTATTGTAAAAATATCTATAAGTATGTTATCAGAATATTGCTCTTATATAACTAGAGACCCAAAATACCTAATGATCTCTTTTTAAGTGATTTGTTCGATTCTAATAGTGAATTAAGAATAAAATGAAGACTTTTATTTCACCCGAAGAGGCTTTTAAACTGGAACAGGCCATTGTATTTTTGGTTGAACACTATACCAGAACTGGACGAAACCCTAAACCCGTTATATTCCACAGCTTAAAAGTTGGCATGTGCCTACTGGACTATGGTTATGAAACAGATATTGTTATCACTGGTATCCTCCATGATTTACTTGAAGATTCCGATGTCACATCAGAGGAGATTATAAAAACATTTTCAAAAAAAGTTTTGACTTGGATTGAAGCAGTTTCTTTTAAGCCAGAGATTTTAGATCCAGTTCAACAATATAGGGAAATGTTTAGCAGAACTAAAGCAGCAGGATTAGCTCCAATATTAGTAAAAGCTGCGGATCTTATAGCTAATAGTTTTTATATCCATTTAATCGCTGATTTAACTAAGCAACGACAGTTAGTTAATAAACTGGCTTATTTTATTGATCTGGTATCAGATAGTTGTTCTGACCCAATTATATCTGAATTGAAAACTTGTTATAAAACGGAAGATTACCGTCTAACAGCTCTCGGAATGTAGTTTATGAAAATATATGTTTGTATCCCAAGCTTTAATGAGGAGCAAACTATCTCGAATGTCGTGACACTTGTTGATCAGGGGTTACAAGTTATATGTTCTTCTAAAGGTTTGCCAATTGAAGTCAAAATCGTGAATATTGATAGTGCAAGCGAAGACAATACGGTTGCAAATTTTAAAACAACATTTACCACTTTCCCCAAAGAATCAGTGTCAATTACCCCGCCCCGAGGAAAAGGAAAAAATTTGTTAGCTTTCATAAGGAAAGCCTATATAGAGAAAGCCACTTACTGTTTAACTATCGATGTGGATATTAAATCCGCAAGTCCGAGGTGGATAATTGATTTATTAAAACCTATTTTGGATAACCAAGCGGATTTTGTTACTCCTCTTTATCAACGCAGTAGGTTCGAAGGGAGTTCCACCAATCATTTTGCTTTTCCAATGGTATTTGCAACAACAGGTGCTACTGTCCGCCAGCCAATTGCAGGGGACTTTGCGTTTAACTCAAAATTAATTGACATAATACACAATGTCCAAGTTCCAGATTTTATTAATTGTTATGGAATAGATATTTTTTTAACTTTATCGGCCTTAACTAAAGGATTAGCGCACAAACAAGTGATGCTTGACCAAAAATTGCACAACCCAAGTTTTACAAAACTTGAATATATGTTTCCCCAAATAGCCGCGTCAACCCTGTTTACTTTAAGAGAGGTTGGCATTAGAACATCTTCAATAATTCCGTCAGAAATACAATCAACCAATATCGCATCTGGAATTTCCTTCTCGCACAAGTCAGCAGCAATTGAAATGCAGCAGCGTGCTCTATTATTATTAAACTCTATTAATCCGTCAGAATTTGACTGGATATCATGTGAATTATTTCAAAAAATACGCTCATCTGGAGATATTACGTCTTCTGAGTGGGTCATTATCCTTGCTAATTGGCTAAAAAAAGGTCTTTTATATAAGCACATAGATGAATTATTATTAGCTAATCAGCTATTACCTTTCTTTATTATACGAGCGATCAATTTTTGGAAATTATCGGAAAAGCTAAACGCAATTGAAGTCGAAAACCAATTATATAACCAAGCAAAAGAGCTAGGTTCTTTTTTGTATAATATAGTTAATGCAAATCAGAAACAACTATAACCATTATAAAAATTTACCCTAAGGCAAATTGAAAAAACGGCTAACGCACCTTACCGGAGCATGTATTGCAGGGGAGGGGCCTAGACTTGCTCCATTAATCAACAACAAGCCATAAAATTAAGCATATTAGCCTCTTAACCTATCTTAGCGGGTAAGGTCGCTTGCCACCATAATCCTCTAACCTATTTGATTTATTGATTTTGTTTCCAATAAATGCTCCACTGAACAATGGGTGTCAGTCGAGCAAATTGCTCAGCACTTAAATGTAAAGACATTTACTGTCTACAAGTGGCTTGAGCGCAAAAGCATTCCAGCTCACAAAGTTGGTCGTCTCTGGAGGTTCAGAATTTCAGATGTCGATCAATGGATAAAGTTTGGAGGGCAAAGGGTTGAACAGCGGTCAAAATGAAATTTGAAGAATTGAATGCCTTTCAGTCTGGGAGAATAAGAAAATGATCTGGATAGCCACTGTATTGGGGTTGTTTTTATTTTACTATTTTGTTGAGCGTAAACATAAAGTAATTTTTTTTAAGATAGCTGCGATACTTTTAGTATTGGGCGGCATAGTAATTGGTGGATTCTTTTATTATAAAAACTATCAAAGCTATCAACGGGCGACTTGGCTAACAGCGAAGTACACTTTCAAAGATATCAAGGCCGACCCAATTCAAAAATCAAAGTGGGTTGATCAAATTTGGCAAAGCAAAGAGCAGATTGATGAAATTTCGCTTCGCTACCCAAATATCTCTTCCACCGATAGGGAACTCTTGAAACAAGGATTTTTTGGCGCCTATCTGCCCGATAAATCTGGAGAGACTAAATGGGAAACTATTAGCGATGAGGAATTCGCGGCTATGATCGCGGGCGGTATAGAATGGGATAATTTCTGTAGAAAGAATAAGTTAGAAAAACATCTCTCAACGCTCTCCGCCGCTCGAAAGGAGAACAAAGAACTCCCACTTTCTACAGTAATCCCTCTTTCTGCGGCTCTTAAAGAATGCGATATTCCCGAGTTTTTTAATGCTGTGCTACCTCAAGAGCATGCGCTTGTTAAACTTTTTGAAGGAATGCGAGAAGACGCACTTGAGCGGCTGTATATCCCTATCAATGCGGCTCCCTTTGATACCCAAATATCTTTTTCGGTATGTAACAATCGTGACGTACCGCTTAAATCTTACAGCTTCAATGTCTCAGGATTTCAGAAAGGAAGGTCTACACCAAAACCAATCACTCGTAGCGATAGTTATGGAACCTACACGAGACTAGAATCGGATATCATCATTGAGGGGAAGAAGTGTTCGACAATCACTTATAGCGTTTTTCAAAAAAGTTGATCGAAAAAAGGTATTGTACTTTTGTTTGATGTGTGATTTTAAGTATGTGTGGGAAGAGATGCGATAATACCAAATTTGGAGAACTGTAATTTAACGGAGCTGAAAGCTGCGATGAATGCTTCTGCGAGCCTACGAACATACAGATGGTTGGAAGTAATATTCATGTTCAGCCGAGGCTTCACGCGGGAACTGATTGAGCAAGGGACTGGTTTTTCACAACAAACAATCCGACGGATAT
>JADZAE010000006.1 GCA_020852715.1 Deltaproteobacteria bacterium | reverse complement strand
AGACCTAAATCCTATCGAGCGCCTCTGGCTGGTTCTCAAAGCCAACTTTTTTATCGGCTTCATTGGTAATTCTATCGATGTCCTTTCCCAACGCGTCTTTACCGCTATCACCTACTTCGTTAATGCTTATTCTGAGATAATCACTCTTTGTCAACACAATACTTAACGGTCAGCATTTATGAAAAACGCTATATTGATTCCGGTATCGTTATTGAGTTTGAGGAGTTACTTAAAGACGCTGTGGAAAATGAAAAAAACGTTGCTTTGAATCTCTCCGACTTGACATTCATATCTAGTGCCGGGCTACGGGTTATTATGGGATTAGGAAAAGTACTTAATGCTAAAGAAGGAAAGGTTTATTTATGTAATGTTCCACCGCATATAAAAAAGATTTTTGAAATTGCAGGCTTCACTGCGATTTTCACTTTTCTCAATGATGTCAGTGAAATTTAAACAGATACTCAATAATGAAAGAGCAAACGTTTACCAGCTCCGCCAACATCTTTCGTGATGTCGTAATCTTTGCCATCGATGAAGCAAACGCAGTTGGGTTAGATTCAGAGGAAATCAACAAACTGAAATTAATCGTCGAAGAGGTGGTTACCAATATTTATAAGCATGCTTATCGGTATCAAGCACAAGATTTTAACGTCTCTTGTTCGACTGATAATGATGGCTTTTGTCTAATTTTTCGCGACAATGGACAGGCTTTTGATCCCCTAAAACACGCTCAACTAGACCTCAACCCCGGCATTGAAGGCAGACCCATAGGGGGGCTAGGCATACATCTAGTCCGCAATATAAGTAAAAGGCAAAGCTATGAACGAGTTGGGGAAGCCAATATTTTCAAGGTTTGGCTTTGACCCAATTTTCTTCTTTAATGACTGCCTCATTTTTGCTACTGATTGTAGAGACGAAGATTAGAGGTAAATATGTTCACAGCTGAAGAAAGTTTTATTACCACCAAACTGGATGCCGCCATCGGCTGGTGTCGTAAGTATTCGTTGTTTCCCTACCCTTTTGTCACCGCTTGCTGTGGGATGGAATTTATGTCTGTTAGTTGTTCTCACTATGATACCGACCGCTTTGGCGCAGCTCTCCCACGTTTTACTCCTCGACAAGCAGATCTTTTGTGGGTGGTGGGAACTGTTAATCATAAGCTGGCCCCGGTGTTACGTCGCGTATATGAACAAATGGCTGAACCAAAATGGGTCATTGCTTTTGGTGCTTGCGCTTCCAGTGGCGGTTTCTACGATAATTACTCTGTCGTTTCCGGAATCGATAAAATCATTCCGGTTGATATGTACATCCCCGGCTGTCCTCCACGTCCGGAAACAGTCCTTGATGCTTTAATTAAGCTTCAGTTAAGCATCAATGGCGATAAGCAAGCGATATTACCTTCCCAAGAAACGGAACATAGGGATGAAATTTCCAAGTTTTGCCCTAGACCTAAGTAATTCTATGAACAGCATTTAGTTGTGGCTATCCGACTCCTTAAGGGGATTTTTACTAGATAGTATCAAGGCAAACTTTAGTAGCGAACCATCAACCAAGGGACTACCGCTTATTAGTTTTAACCTTAGGGGAATTGTCTTTACGAATAAAGCTGCCGGCGACTAAAGAAAATGCAAACAGTAAGACCGGATAAACCAACCAGCTCATAATACTTACTGCTATATCAGTGCGGTCAGTAAAATAAATGGCGATGGGTTCGAAAAGTTCAGCAAACCAATTCTTATCAATATAAACAGCCAAAACAAAGACTAGTAAACTTACTATCGCCTGTTTAAAATAAAAACCCGCATAACCCTTTTTTAGCTTGCCGACTGTGTTTCTGGCCACGGCTGAAACCGACAGCATAATCAACGACAGGGGCAGAAGAAACCAAACTATATAAACAATTCTAACCATATTATTACCTAAGTAAGTTATTAAAGGAGACCCCACATAGCATAGTTAAGAACCACTGGAAAACCGACTTGGGGGCTTCATTTTTATTAGTTATTTCAACATGTTGCTAGATTCGAAGTTTAAGCTCACAATTATTGAAGCAGTTTCATAACTTAACCGGATATGAGGACGGAGATAGTTATCTTTAACATGGTATTTGCTCATGGCTGAAAAACAAGTAGTCAAATCAGAAGAACTTAAGGTCGAAGGCTCGGCTCAATGTCAGTACGTGACTATTGATAATATACGTATTCGCCTGGCTAAACCTCTAGAGCTTGATACTAGATGGGTTGGTAATACCAAAGTTTATAATCAGCTTCGTGCCTGCTGGCATTGTCATCATCCCAAAGATTTACCCATGTGCCCACGCTTAGTGGGGAAACCCGGCGTTGGTAAAACCATGCTTGCCTACTCTGTGGGTGCTTCTTTAGAATTACCGGTGTTCTTTTTCCAAGCGACTTCAGATACCAAACCTAATGACGTATTAATTAATCCTGTGGTTGCTGAAGGTGGGCTGCAAGAAGGAACGCAAGTTGAATATGTAGCCTCCACACTAGTTACAGCTATGATAACCGGCGCTGTATGCGTATTTGACGAAGGTAATCGTATGCAGGAAAAAGCTTGGGCCTCACTTGCTCCGCTTTTGGATAGCCGTCGTTATGTTGAGTCTGTAGCCGTCGGCCTAGTAATTAAAGCTCATCCTAATTTTCGCTATGTGGCAACAATGAACGATGATGCTTCCTGCTTCGAGTTACCGGAATACATTAAATCCCGTTTACAACCACAAATTCTTGTTGATAGCCCAAACCGCGCCGAGGAGCGCGAAATCCTTGAGGCTAACCTACCACGGGTTAACCCGCTCGTTTTGGATTATGTTGCCGACTTTCTTGATGCTGCACATCGCGCAGACGAGAAATATACAGTACGTGAAGGTATTCATATTGCCAATTACGCCGGCAAATTAGTTGATTACGAAGTATCTTCCGGGCGCGAACTAGATCCAGGCGAAGCAGTAATGTCGGCAGTAGAACAAATCCTTGGTGTCCGCCAAACTCGTTACATTAAGCAGATTCTTTGGAAAGAACGCGCTGCCTGATCCCTTGCTAGTGCGAGCGTATGTAACACTGAACGATATCAGATAAAACTTCGGGAAGACTTATTAGGGCTTGAATGACCTGATCGGAGAACTCCGCAAAATCAGAGAAGAAGTAAGCACTATAGCCATAAAAATCCAAATCATTCTCTAATCGATATAAATGTGCTGAAGCAAAAGGAATTAACAATTGGTACTGACAGGGAAAATTAAATTCTTTCCCGCTGAGTAATTTTACTTTGTCACTACTCTGATATGGCCAGCTATATGAGCTATATGAAACCGAAGAATTACGGTTGCGAAGATCATGTAAAACTTGATCATGTAAACCGGACTGTACCCAGATATTCAGTATTTCATTAATCTGAAAATACTCACCTCTTTTATCATGGCCGACAGAGACAATAATCGGATCTCCCCCTGTGGAATACCCAGTTATCGCATATTCCCCTTTAACATAGTGACTTACTCTTTTGACAAACTCAGTTAAGAACTCCTCTAATGAACGAAACTCATTAATCCCATCTAGTAATGGTATTAAAAAGGGAGGTAAAAATTTAGGTAAACGAATCATAAATGCAAAAATTAAAATAAAAACGCTCACGGGATAATCGGCATAATTAAGACTTAACATCAATAAAAACTTAGCCTAATATCGACAATATAAGTACAAGGAAATACAGGCTAATTGGCATTCCTTCTCTAATATACTATGAGTATGTATCCATTTGCGAAAATTTGCTTTCGTTTTACTAGCTCCCTAGGGGGAGAAGACTAACCCTTAATAAAGAAAGACCAAGCTATGAAAACATTAATACTTGGCCCCTGCCTGATGGAAAGTAAGGACTTATACCTAAACACGGGTCGATCTCTTTCTAACTTAATAAATGACTTTGATTTTTATTTTAAAGCTTCGTTTGACAAAGCCAATCGCACTTCGGTCAGCAGCCCTAGAGGCCCGGGCCTAGCGGAGGGGATTCAATGCTTTCAGGAAATAAAAAAAGAATTTCCACAAATTAAGTTAACTACGGATATTCATGAGCCGACACATGCCGAGGCGCTTAGCGATATTATTGACGTCATGCAAATTCCTGCTTTCTTATCTCGCCAGACAGATCTCTTAGTTGCTGCTGCACAAAACTGTAATATTGTTAATATCAAGAAAGGACAGTGGCTCGGCCCGGTGCAAACATGTCAGGCCGCGGATAAAATACGAAACGTAAACCCTCATGCTCAAGTTTGGCTCACAGAAAGGGGTTCCTTTTTTGGTTATGATCGCCTGGTTATTGATTTCTCTTTAGTGGAGACATTTAAATCGGTATTTGACCAAGTCATACTTGACTGCACTCACGCCACACAAAAATTAAATGGTGCTACATCCGGAGGCGATAGTGAATTAGCTAAGAAGTATTTTCTTAGCGCGCCCGTTTTTGGCTACCAGGGTATCTTTGCTGAAGTTCATCCTTGCCCGCCAAAGGCCTTATCCGATGCCGACTCTCAGATTCCATTAGATGAAGTCAGCGCCCTAATTAGCAACTTAAAGAGAATAACAGCGATTATCAATGCTCATTGATTGTCACATACATCTACAAGATAAAAAACTTGTTAATGAGCTGAATAAGCTACTGGCAGATTGTCAGAGATATAAAATCAATAAATTTATCTCCGCCGGCTCCAGTGAGAGAGATTGGGAACGATTAGACTTAATTGCAAAGGATAAACCAAACATCTATCCCACCTATGGAATACATCCTTATTCAGCAAATAATAAAACCCCCACTTGGCTTAACGATATAGAAAAGTATTTAAGTAAAAATGCCGTGGCTATCGGCGAAATTGGCTTGGATAGATTAATTAAAAGCTGTCCTTTTGACATACAGGAAGATGTATTCACTAAACAATGGGAGCTAGCGTATAAACTTAGACTACCCGCTGTTCTTCATTGTGTCCACGCTAGTGACTGGCTCTTGTCCATACTTAAAAAACTTCCCGCCTTACAAAACGGATTTATGCTGCACAGTTATACCGGCTCTAAAGAAGACACCTTTAAACTCCTAGACAAAGGAGCTTACTTCTCATTTTCCGGTATTGTTTTTAAACCTAGCAAAACAAAATTACGAGAAATACTAAAGATAGTTCCAGCTGATCGTTTATTGATAGAAACAGACGCTCCTTATATACCACTTCCTAAGGAGAAAAGTTTATCCGAGTTTCTTTCCTACAATGATCTTAGCTTAAATCACCCGGCAAATTTGTTGAATTTATTTAATCTTATAGCCCAAGAGAGATTACAAGATCCGCTTGAGTTAGAAGAAATTGTCTGGCATAACGCCCTGCGTTTATTTTCCCAACTAAAGCAGGCTTAATTGATGGATCAAAATCCTTTTCAAAGACTGGAAGTATTACTTGGTAAAGATGCGGTTCAGCGCCTGGCTAACTCTTTTGTTATCATTTGCGGTATGGGAGCAGTAGGCAGCTATGCAACTGAAGCGTTAGCACGTGCCGGAATAGGCAAACTCCGCTTAATCGATTTTGATGATGTGCGTCTGTCAAATATTAATCGTCAGCTTTTTGCCCTCCACTCCACCATGGGAAAGGCAAAATGCGAAATAGCCAAAGATCGTGTCCTAGATATTAACCCTAATTGCCAAGTCGAGGCAGTGCGCGGTTTTATTGCCGAAGAAACTATCGCTGAATTTCTCTCCGGTAATCCTGATATGGTTATTGACGCGATTGACTCTCTAAATTCTAAAGCTACCTTGCTGGATGCTGCCAAAAAAATGCAGCTACCGCTATTAGCCTCCATGGGCGCAGCGCTCCGCCGCGATCCAAGTTTAATACGCATTGGTAATCTTCCTGAAGTAAGAAATTGCCCATTGGCACGCCTTTTAAAAAAACGCCTTAAAAATCGTAATGCCGATTTGAATATTCGCTGCGTTTACTCAATTGAACCCGATAATCCTCACGCTATTATGACATTGGAAGACAGCGATCCCCATGATTTACAGGCTTTTAACCGCGGTCGTCTCCGCCGTCCCATGGGTAGCATGTCCACTGTTACTGGCATTTTTGGATTGTTATTGGCCCATGACACCATCAATAAGATTACTGCCTAATTTATTAATGCTCTGTGAGCCACCGGCGCAAATCCAGTGCTACGGGTAGTGAGGGATTGCTTGCTAACGCTCGATCAATACAAAGCGTAGCACGTTCATAAATGCCCAGACGAACATAAACTGTAGCCAGAGCCACCTGCGCCTCAGCTAATTGCGGAGCAAGAAAAACAGCATCTTGGAGCATCTGTAATGCAGAATGAACCTGATCATTTTGTAGTGCTTGAATACTAAGCTCGGTAAATAATTTTGCCTGCTCAAATGGCGACTGCTCAAGGTTAATTAACCTCTCTTCGAGCTCTTTGGTCTTTAAATGAAAATCGGCGTTACTGCTTACTTTGGGGGCAACTGCATTTATTTTACTGCTGTTATGAATACCCCAGCTTTCCGCATTAACAATGATCCGCGGATGATCACGCAGCTCTTGATATTCCTTTTTATTACTTTCTGAAGCTGATTGGAAAATATTAGGAAGATGCCATTGGTGCATATAGTAGCCGGGCCTTAACCAAACACGATCAAAACCTGCCCAGCCGATACGTTCAAACAAATCTTCATCTTCGCAGCCCCAAACCGAATAGTTTTCGTTAAACCCTCTAATCTTCATAAGTAGTTCACGCGAAGCCACCTGACAGCCACCCTTTCCTTCGCGCCCATAAATTCTGCCTTTAGTCACATAAGAAACAACATCTTCAGCCCTCCAACCATGAGGTAAATGACAAGGTGGCAACTTTACACATTGTGCGTAATAGGCGGTCTTTTCCCCAAATTCAGCGATATAAGACGCGAGCATACGAAAAAAATTAGGAGCAAATATCATGTCAGCGTCAGTGGTCATTATCCACTTGGCTTTAGCAGCCTGAATCCCAATATTAAGCGCCAGAGAACGCGCCCACGGGCATTTAGCATCAGTATATAAATGATGAGCACCCATTTCTGAACATAGTTTTAGTAATTCTGCTTTCTTGGCTTCACTACTGCCAAAATCAGAAATAATAATTTGCACTTTGGCATTACTACTCTGTTCGCGAAGTGATAAGAGACAACGACGCAAACGAGATTCTTCGACATTGCGACAGCAAACTATTACGCTCAGTTCCAGTGAGCTATCATCAACCTCATTTAAATCAAGCCCATGTAATTTAATCTGCTGCTCGAACAAAGCAGTATTGTTTTCTTTCGCTTGCTTGCGTTTAGTTTCACAAAAATCAACTAAACTTTTTCTAATCTCAGCTTTGTCTGCTAAATCATCATAGCGCACAACGGAACTCCACTGTACAGTGGCATAATGTGCTGCCCTTTCCGATGAACTTAAATCGATAAATAGGTCCCCATAATAGTCTAAAGGATTATTGGCCGAACTAAGCAAAACACGGGCAATAATTGCCGGATTCTTACGTGTCGCCAACAATAAATCCACACGTTCATCACTAACTAAAACTATGTTACCACCCAACAGTGATAGCTGATAAATAATCTGATCGCAACTATCGTTATCTAAAGCTAACCTGCTCATGCCCTCAACGATTAAGGCAAACTTCTGATTTTTAGAGTATAAATGCACTAGCTCTCCACTCTCAGCTAAGAGCTTAGCTAAAATCTGAAACTTTTGATTACTTGGACTTTCTTCATTAGCAATAAAAACAAACTGCACGCGCTTCTCTATCTCTCGGCAAAAATCAATGAAAGCTAGTGCCCATTTATTAAGGTCCAGCGAAAATTGCTGTGGATGATGCACAGCGCTCAGGGCTAAGTTATAAAGCGAATATCCTGCCCCTAGTGATTCGGGGCTAAGCTCTGCCAGCATTACTAAAGGCTTGCCTAAATAAACGGGAATTTGTTTTCTTTTAATGATTTGCTGACAGAAATCACGAAAGGGATCGGGAATATCTTGCTTAAACCTAACTTCGGCATCCAGCGCTGATCTTCTAAAAAGCGAATAATTTGGAAAAAATTTACGAAACCAGGCTTTCGTTTCAAAAAAAGGCCCACTGGTCTGCTCGTAAACTTCTACATCTTCTCCGGCAAAATCTGCTTCCGTTCTCATTACAGAACAGTAAACAAAAGGAGCTGCGCTATTGATCTCTAGCAACGACTTTAGCTCAACCAGTGCCGTTAGTTTCAAGCTATATTTACTTTCCAAAAACATCACATATTCACCGCTGACACGGTCAAGGGCGGCATTTTTGCTTTCGGTATTGTGAATAAAAGTGATCGGCCACTTACACGCAGAAGTAATCAGGTTTTTTTTATCTTCACTTAAGGCAGAAATAATAAGGATTTCGACATCCGTGTTTTGCTGGTGAGTAACCGATTGTAAGCATCGATCAAGATTAAAACCCACTTCCTCAATAACAATACTGACCAACCCCTGCTTGAACATGCCGATAAAACCTTTAAATAAAACCTAACACCCAAGCAGAAAGGTCATCAATAATAATAGCAACTCCAACATTGAAAGAATCTACCGCCGATTCCACTTCATAATCTTTTAATTTAATGTTCTGAACGAAGGTTTTCTTACCCAAAGATTGATAGCCGGTTAAATCAATTAATTCTGCGGCTATCACAATTCTTGCCGCGCCGGGTTTATCGCTGGTATCATGATAAATATCTATGAGCTCGGTGTTTAATTGAAAAGACTTTTGCTCATTTTTTCTTTCACTAAGCCAAGTAGAAAATCCTAGCTGTTCAAAACGCTGTCTTATCAAAAAAGGAACTCTCTTCGCCGGCGAATCAAACCAACTAGCATATTGATAATAACCCCGCTGCGACGAATTCTGGCCAAAAGCTATTTTCTGACCATTAACATAGCGTGCTGACGAGTTATCAACGATGGTAATATTTGCACTTTTACCCACCAGCGGGTGAACGCTCTCTTTTTTATCCTGCAAAACATAATACGAGCGTGACTCAACTTTTCCAAAAAGTTCTACCGTGCAGGAACAACAAATAAGTAAACAGGATAGTAAAAATAAATGTCGCATAATTAATTCCCTCCCCGACTTTCACCTGGCCCTAAGGCCCCTTTTGCCGGGCCGGTAATAACCTTTCGCGGCTCTTCAAATTCCTCTAATGTAATTGCTAAAGACTGGGCGGCGATACTCAAGTCACGGGCCAGATTAGACACTTCGCTAACTAATTTAACAGTATTCTGATTCAGTGAAGTAGTTAAGCTTTTTGATTGTTCATCTAAAGTTTTAGATGTTTCTGTAATTTGATTGAGCGCTTCCACTAACTCCTTTGTTGCGGTATTGACGTTATTATCAACACTACGACCTGTCTTTTCCCAAGCAAGAATAAGCTTTTTACTATTTTCTAATGTCTCTTTAAGATTGTTGGCAGCTTGGCTAAAAGTCTCTCGATTTTCGCCTAAGAAGCTAGAAAAAGACTCCATGTTTTTAATAATGCTTGTGATATTTTCCAAATTACTATCTGAAAATATATATTTTAGTCGCTGCATGACTTCGCTGGCATCATTAATCACATTAGGCACAGAACTAGTGAGCTGATCAAGCGGCGTTTGTCCCTCACTAATAACAGGATAATTTTCGCCATCCGGAATCTCCGTTAACTCCGGGGTGCTATTGCTGGTATGAGCTAATTCGATGATCGCTAGTCCGGTGAGCAAATTACGTTTAATAACAGCCCGTGTATCGGTTTTTACCGGCGTGTTGCTAGCTAACTTCAATGTTACCTTCACCCTTTCTACATCGTTAGGTCTAATTTTAAATTCAGAAACAGTGCCCACTTTAATTCCTTTCATCGTCACCTGGCTATCAACCTGCAGGCCACTTAAGCCTTGCTCTTTAAAATACACTGTATAGAAACGTGTCCCCTTATCTCCGTCGACATCAGATACCCATAGAACAAAAAATATGGCAGCCACTATCAGCATACTGACAATGATTCCGACCAGAAAATATTTTGCTTGTGATTCCATCAGCTCTTTAGTGGTCCGCTCGACTGTTAAAATACGACTCTATCCATGGATGCTTGATTTTAGCCACGTTTTTCACCGCACCATCTGCTAAAACTTTACCCTGCTCTAATACAATAAGTCTATCCGTAATGCCACAAATTGTGTCCAAATCATGAGTAACAATAAAGACAGTTAGACCCAGACTCTCAGAGAGAGTCTTTATTAATTTATCAAAAGCACGTGCATTAATCGGATCCAGTCCGGAAGTTGGCTCATCTAAAAAAATAATTTCCGGCTCTAAAACCAAAGCACGAGCCAAAGCCACACGCTTGCGCATACCACCGGAAAGTTCGCTGGGAACTTTATCGCCCGTATCCACACTCAGCCCTACTAGCCCCAGCCACATATCGACCAAATCCTCAATAATTGGTGAGGCAATTTGCGTTTGCTCCACCAGCGGTATAGCAATGTTCTCTCTCACCGAAAGTCCTGAGAATAAAGCACCATCTTGAAAAAGCATACCAAAACGGCGACGTAAAGCGATCATTTTATCTTCGCTTTGACGCCAAACATTTTTTCCAAACAAAAATATCTCACCACGGGTAGGAGGTAATAGCCCAACTATTTCCCTGAGCAAGGTCGACTTACCGGTACCGCTGCCACCGATCAGCGAGACAATTTTGCCCGGGTAAATATCTAAGCTAATGCCCTGATGCACGGCCTTACCGCCAAAATAAGTCTCTACGTTTTGCACAGAGATAATAGCATTTTGCCGAGAAGTTAGTGTTGTCATGGTTTACTAAACTCCAAGTTTAACAAAAATGATAGCAAACGCGGCGTTTAATAAAATTACAGCAACAATGCTGCGCACAACAGTAGCTGTAGTATTTAAACCAACGCTCCGAGCATTATCTTCGACCTGCAAACCTAAATGACAACCAATCAAGGCAATAAAAAAAGCAAATGCCGGGGCTTTAATCAGACCCACCAATACATGTCGAGCAGTTAAAACTGCTTGCAAGCGATCAATAAACGTCGATCCGGTTACACCTAGTTGCAAATTTGCAATCGCCAAGCCGCCGAAAATACCCATCAAGTCTCCAATAAAAACGAGCAAAGGCAGCGCGATAACCAACGCTAATACACGCGGCAGCACCAGCACCTGCATATAAGAAAGTCCCAAAACGGTCATCGCTTCTATTTCCTGGCTGATTTTCATCGTTCCTATCTGTGCCGTAAAAGCCGAGCCGGAACGTCCGGCAATAATAATGGCAACAATAATAGGTGACAATTCTCGGCACATAGCTAAAGCTACTGAATCAACAATAAAAATATTCGCCCCATATTTTTCAAACTGTCCGGCAAATAAATAGGCAACAACCAAACCAATGAGAAAAGTGACTAAGCTGCAAATAGGAAGAGCATTGACACAGGCAAGTTCGAGCTGCACTACGAACTCTTTATAACGAAAAAGTTTCGGCCGCGAAAGCAAGCGCCAACAAGCAGTGAGGGTTTGTCCGATAAAAGAAAAGATATCAAATATCGCCACGCCAACATCAAGCGTGCCCTTTCCTAGCTGCTCGATAATGCCCAACATATTTCGTGGCTTCAATGAGCTTTCGAGATTCCACTGAGTTTTTACCAAATCAATAAGATTTTGTTGGCGCTTTGAAAAGCCGCGCCATGAGATAATATCAAACGAGTTTCCTCTGCTACTAAGAAACTTTAAAAGTGTATTGATCGAAGAAGTGTCAATTTCGCTAAGCGTAGAGCCATCAATAATCAGCTGATGATTATTTGGCCATGGAAATGTATTTAACTCTAAAAGAACCTCATTTAGCTGTATAACGCGCCACGTTCCCTGAAGAAACAAAACTAGAGAATCGTTTTCCACTCGCACTGAAAAATACATAAGCAATTTCTTCTATTTAAGGGAATGGAAGAGCTAAATTATTAATTGCGTTTATTATTGAAATCCTTATTACTCATAACACCTTTTTGTATTTGTTCAAAAATTAATTTGTCTTTCTCTTCTTTGATACCGTTGATAAAACCGGCAAATTCTTCACTGCTAATTTTATTATAAGGCACATGTCCAAGAGAATAAGGAGAGCATTTTCTATCAACTGAAGTGGTTGGATTTTCAGTAATTGTGGTTCGCTTTTGCACAATATCAAAGCATTCCCACAAATCAGCCTTAGTAACTCCGCACAGGCTTAAGAAAACTACAATATTTACCGCTAGATACATCAGTTTCATACTATTTCGCTGCTCCTTGTAAGTGTTGAATACATTAAAGCTTGAGAATCATCTTATTTGTTGTCGAGAATTTACAAGTTTATTTGCAAAAAAATTAGAAAATTTCAGGAGTCTTATGTCCAACATTACAGTGGCCATTGGCATCGTAACTTACAATCGTTTGGATTTTTTAAAGCAGGCACTTTACAGCGCGCTTATCGAAGAACAGTTCATTAAAGAAATAATTGTTGTCGACGATGGCTCGACCGATGGTACAAAAGAATATTTGCAGAGCTTAAATAATCCGAAAGTTAAACCCATTATTCACCAAACTAATCAAGGTCGCCCTACCGCGAGAAATAGTGTTGTTCAAAATTTGACCAGTGACTTTCTCATTTGGTTAGATGATGATGATAGTTTGATACCGGGTATTATTAAATCCCACCTAACACACCTAAGCAAAAATCCATCGGCGCAGGTAATTTACGGCAACTTAATAATGAGTGATGAAAATCTAACTCCCTATAAGCAGCTTACCTATCGCCAAATTCCCGCTAATCAAGTTTTACTAAATTTACTTTTCGAAGACGTTTTTCCCCAACCGGGAACTATGATTCACAACTCGGTTTTTAAGCTTGTCGGTCCATATGACAGCAGAAAACTACGGGCGCAAGATTACGATTTCTGGGCGCGCGCAGCAATCGCCGGATGCTCCTTTTCGCTTAACAATACTCCAGTTGTCTTATACCGACAGCACAAACAAAATCTCGCTAATCCCGAAGAGGTTCGCCATCAGAGCAAATATCAATGTGAAATTATCGAGCACATTCTTGCCCATGCCAAAATTGAAAATATCTTTTCCACATTCGATTGGTCTAATAAAGCACAAGAATCAGCTGCTCAAGCTATGCAAATTGTAGCCAAAATATTTTTTGATCATGGCAATGATGCTCTAGCCTTAGAATGCATTGATCACTCTCTATCATTCGTAACTGATCCTAGATCGGCAGCAATGAAGGCCATGATCTTACGTGCGCAAAATAACTTAGCCGCCGCGACTGAACAGTTTTCTCATTTAGCCATGCAAATATTCCCCGATCTCAATTATATGTATCAGCCAATCGGCGCACCGCGAGGAAGTTTAGCTGTAGCTGAAAAAGGTAAAGGCAATTGATGAATGATCACTCTTGACCAAAATGCCCCAACCGTTTTGATCGTGCACAAAGATCAAATTTTAAATCCTGTAGGCGTAAACGGTGGAGCCGAAATGGCTAGCTTGGCTTTGGCCAAATCGCTTTGTCAAGCGGGTGTAAATGTTTTTTTTGCCGGCAATCTGGATGAACTATTTTGGCAAAGTATTGCTGTAGAGCATAATGTTCATCAGGGTATTTGCTATCTTAACCTGGGGCCTAGTTATGACACGGTGCGGGTATTTTACGAGATGGAGGAAGTTTATCAAGTTAAAAGTTATCATCTGATTGTCATGTGTTGCGCTCAAGCGCTATTGGAGTCCCGTTATAACGAGAAGATTGAAACACGTATCTTTGTCGATCATGAACCATCATGCAATGCGTTTGGTGTCAGCCCGGCCGTAATTGCTCGTATTGCTGATCAAGTTGTTTCTGTTTCATCAGCGCAAAAAGAACAGCTCATAAAATCACATTGCCCGGCTGAAAAGATAAGTATCATTCCTAATGGTGTTAACCTAGAAACTTTTACTCCCGGCGATATTAACCTTCGTGACCACCGCAAATTAGTTTTTGCCGGTGCTTTAGTTGTCGATAAAGGTGTGCATCTGCTCGTCGAAACCTATAGTCTGCTTAAGCAAAAGTATTCGGATCTCACTTTAGATATATATGGGTCGGCGCAAATGTGGAGCCGTGAGAATTATTTTAATCTCGACTATGCAAAATCTCTCCCCAGCCTAACCTTTCATGGTGCTGTAAATCAGCATGCATTAGCTAATGCTTTTAAACATGCCGGATTATGTGTTCTTCCTTCTATTTACTTTGATTCATTTAATATGACCTGCGCGGAAGCCCAAGCCTGCGGTTTGCCCGTAATTGGCAGCTACCACACAGGAATGCGTGACATTATTATCGATGGTCAAAGCGGCATTTTATTAAAAGACGTCAACAGAGAAAATCTCACTGCTGTATGCGATGCGCTGCTAGCTAACCAGGCCGCACTTAAACAAATGAGCCAGCTTGCTCTTACAATGGTGCGCCCCAAATTTGACTGGGCCCTTACAGCTAAGTGCTTTCTTGAGCTATTGAAAGTCTGAAATCATACTGCGCGTCTAATATGCTTTAAATGCAAAACTTTTTTCTTATCTGGTGATAGAATAATACCAATAGCATCAATACGATAAGAGGGAAGCGTTTGATTATAAAGATGTTTACTCAAAAAATGCTTAGCTAAATATTTAAGTTTTCTTTTCTTTCTTTCAGTAATCGTATCAAAAAGCCTTAAACGCGCGATGGCCGAATTGATCCGCGTTTTTACTTCAACAAAAACTAGCTCATTTCCCTCCATAGCAATAATATCTATCTCTCCTCTAAGGGTTTTCCAGTTCCTTTTGATTATTGTGTGGCGCTGTTTTTTTAAATAACGCGTAGCAATCGTTTCCCCAATGTAACCAACGCTTTGCCGCTCACCTTGAGTCGGCGGCTTGACGCCTGTGAAGAATGTATAAAGCAAAGCTCCCAAGCGATAAAAGAGTCGTTTCAGCATATAGCCTCCTCAAAAAATGGCTGACTAGTGTTTATCGTTAAGATGGGAACTTTTTTTGCAAAAAATAAAAGGGCTGATAGCAAAAAAACGGGACGAGCTTAATCCCGTAATATTACCGCGCAACCATATTAAGCCTGACCGGCCTGTAGTAATTGTCGGCGCATATCATAAGCAATGATTAATTCACCGACCGATACCAAACAAACACCAGTCAAAGCCAAAGAAGAAAGTAATTCTCCGACAGCAAAAGCAATAATCACACCACCTACAGTTTGCAAAGGGGCCAATGCTGCAAAAAGCCATAACGGAATTGCTCTTAGTGCTTCAAAGCGTGCCCAGAATAAAAAAAATAAAAACGTTCCTGCAACAAGAACCAGCATAAAGCTGCTATTTGTTGCTGCCATATTCTTCAGCGTGGCCACATCAATTGCCATCAGGATAGCAAATACTAACATCATTGCCACGTTCCGAATCGCCATTAGCATAAATCCGCTAGAAGCCGGTTTTACATTAAACAATGAACGAACAAGTGTGTAAGCACAGACTGAGGCACCAACATAGCCTACAGCATAGAGAACACCGCTTAATCCTAGCGCTCCTGTCCAGCCAATCACGATACCGCCCAGAGCAGCAATCACAGCACCCAATAAGTTACGGCGCGTCATCACTTCGCGAAGAAACAAAACAACCACCGGCATCTGAATAATCCAGTCTAGCCTAGTTAAAAACATAAACTCCAATTTATTCGAAGCAATAGCTAGGCCTAGATAATAACAGCCACCAGCACAGGCAAAGAAATATATAGCCCAGAAAAATTTAGGCCATACGTTTTCCCCTCCCAGCTGCTTTAACGAACTTCTACTCTCATTTCTACATCTGCGACTAGCGATGCCTACAAACATCACTAAGCATGTGCTCACAGCATAAAACACAAAACACGCAGGGAAAATTCCTAACGCCTTCATGCCGGCCGCTGCGACAAAGGGAAACATCGCTGACAACAAATGCGAAGCTACAGCTAACCCCATAGCAAAGCACAACCTTGTGCTCATGCCCAAAACCTCCTTTCTTAAGATCGTCCAGCGCTAATGGCTTTGGCTTAAGCCAGCAAAAAAATCGAATCTTTAGTTTTTCTCAGATCTTGTATAAGCTATCACCTTATAATAGTTGAATTTGACTATGTAATGGTATCCGCTATTAACGTTGGGGGACTATATGAAAGTATTACGATTCCATTTTTTTCTTTTGCCTTTTTTATTAGTCAGCTGCTCAATCAATAAGAGTTCAGCACCAGATACAACTGAAATTTCCGTATTTCACATTAATGATTTTCATGCACAGTATCAGCCACTGGACGAGAACGGTAAGCTGTGTACGCCAAGTGATAGTAAAAATGGGCCAGCCTGTTATGGCGGCGCAGTAGCCATGATTGAAGCAGTTAAAGAAAGGCGGGATAAAAATTCTGAGGCTATTTTTCTTGATGCCGGCGATCATTCCCAGGGCAGTTTACTTTTTACGGTGTATCAAGACGAGATCGCTTCTTGGTTAAATAACCAGCTGAAACATGATGCTTTAACTTTTGGCAATCACGAATTTGATAAAGGACTACCTTATGTCAGTAAGCTGGTGACTAAAGTTAACTCTCCTTATCTAAGCGCCAATGCTGATTGGTCCAAAATATCTGACATCAAAGAAAATATTAAGCCATATCTGATCATCGAGCGAGAAGGCAAAAAAATTGCCATCATTGGCGGCATCACAGAAGACGCAAAAGATTTAGTGTTTAACGTAGACGACCTAACTTTTCTACCTTTAGCCACCAATGTGCAAAAATATATCGATGAGCTGGAGGCTCAAGGGATAAAAATTATTATTTTGCTAACACATAATGGACTAGCGGATGATCGCCAGCTTGCTCAGAAGCTACATGGCGCTGATATTATAGTCGGTGGTCATTCACACAGTGTTTTGTCTAATCAACTAAAAGAGGCTGAGGGCCCTTATCCCATCTTCGAAACAGCCGCTGATGGCAAAAAAGTAGCTATCGTCACGGCCGGCAGTCGTGGAAAATATTTAGGACATTTACTCGCCTCATTTAATAATAACGGGGATTTATTGAACGCGCGGGGGGATCTGGATCCGGTTAACGCTAACAATGTAAAAAACGAAGAAGCACAAAACGCTCTTATTGATTGGCTTTCATCTTTAGATTCTTATTTTAAGAAAAACATTGGCAAAGCTAATGTTGATCTAACGATAGCTAACGAACTTTGCCGCTTTAATGAGTGTGCGTTTGGCAATTTACTTACCGACGCCATGCTCTGGACATTTAGGAATCAGAAGCCTGATTTTGCTATTCTAAATGGTGGAGCAATGCGCGCGAGCATCCCCGCCGGAGATATAACTTTGGGTCAAGTATTTGAGGCGCTGCCATTTGGCAATGATACTGCTGTTTTTAAACTTAAAGGAAGCGATGTTCGAAAAATGTTAGAACACGGCCTGAGTTGCGCAACCGATCGACAAGCTTCAGGCACGGGGCGTTTCTTACAAGTAGCCGGACTAAAATATAACTGGTCAAACAAGGAAGCCGTCGGTAAGCGCATTAAAAGTGTTGAAGTATTAAACGCTAAAGGAAAATTTGAAAACCTTAACCCGGAAAAGATTTATTCTATAATTGCCCCCAGTTTTCTTCTGCGCGGTGGCGACGGCTACTCGGTAGTAAAGGAAAAAGGGGTAGTTACCAATCAGTATGGCCCACTACTAACAGATCTGCTGGTTTGGTATTTAGCTGAACATCCACAAGTTTCGCCGAAAGTGGAAGGGCGCATAGTGGAAAGTAAGTGAATTGGCTCCGGTTGGCCGTAAGCCCTAATAAAGCTTATCGCCTTTAGGGTTTTAATTTAGCTCTTTACAAAAGCGATAATTTACGGTTGGCAAAATTTAATAATCAAGTATGAATGATTTTCTATCAGGAGCAATCATGAAAATCTGTTCTTTGTTTACTCTCGGGCTTGGAATTTTATTAATTACATCCTGTCATAACGCTCAATATCATCGTAACGCAGTTGATGACACGCAGTCAGGTCGATTGACAGTTAGCACTGTGCAGCGCGAAATCAGAGTAGGTATGTCAGGAGCAGATGTGGCCGCCGTGCTCGGCTCACCTAACATAGTTTCTACTGACGATGAGCGACGCGAGGTATGAATCTACGATAAAATTTCAACTGAAACAGTTTATAGCGGCGACTCCGGTGGAGTTTCTGCTCTGATACTAGGCGGCGCAATTATGGGCGATGGACTAGTCGGTGGCGCCGGGAGTGCCGGTTATAACAGTGGTAGTGGCGCGGTTAACAACTCGCAAAAAACTTTAACCGTGATAATTAAATTTGATAATCGCGGCAAAGTTCGAGACTTTGCTTATCACACATCTCGCTTCTAGGTAAAAACATGTGCCGCTATCCGACTTTGTTCCATTTGATTATTTTACTCTGCGGATGTGTGCCCACAATTCCTAAAGAAGCACTCATGCTTAATTCAGAAAGCTTAGCCCTGCGCCAAGCGCAGACGCGGCGATTTGAAACAACAAATGAAAAGGTTTTGTTACACGCAGGAGCCGCCGTGCTATAAGATTTAGGTTTTAATCTTGATGAATCAGAAACACGATTAGGGGTAATTGTTGCCTCCAAGGATCGCGATGCCATGGAAACCGGACAAGTGATAGCCAAGATAGCTATTATCGCTTTAGTCGGAGGAAATATGCCTATCGATACTACGCAAAAAATCCGCGCGTCCGTAGTTACACATCCCGTAGATAGCAGAAACACTGCTTTGCGTGTTACTTTCCAGCGCATTGTTTGGAATGAAAATAATGAAATATCAAAATCAGAGCGCCTGAAAGATCCTTATCTGTACCAAGAATTTTTTGATAAATTATCAAAGGCACTGTTTTTGGAAGCGCAAAGTTTGTAGTTTAGCGGAGAAACGATGAAAATTATTTTACACCTGTTCTTTTTTTGTTCCCTGCTATCCTTATTTGCGTGCGTTTCACCAAACCAACGTATTTTGGACAGCGATCAATCTCAACTACAACTAAGACAAATTCAATCGCGAGTTTTTGATACTGCGGATAAAGAAAAAACTTTGCGCGCCATCATCGCTACACTTCAAGATTTAAATTTTGTAATTGATAAAGCTGATTTAGACCTAGGAACAGTTAGCGGAACGAAACTTGACGGCTATTCACTACGCATGACTGTGAGCACTTATCCTCGTGGCAAACAATTAGTGCTTAGAGCAAATACCCAATACAATATCACTCCGGTAACAGATCCGGAACCATATCAGCAATTTTTTGCTGCTCTTAGCCGCGCCCTATTTCTGGCCGCCCAAAATGTGGATTAGTGGCACCATGCGATTTGCGAATTAAAATTTCCTAGCCCTTCCTTGGCTATTTAGCTAATTTCATCTCTGGCAATATTGTTAATTATTTCAGCTAGTAAGAATAATACTATAATAATCCGCTTGGTATCTGCAGTTTTTCATGATGTTCTACATTCAACAAGAATAATTTAGCATTATTATAGCAAATAGCTGCTATGACAATATTTAATCGAATACTAGATCTTAAGATGGCAAGTAAAAGATCTATTCTTTTGCTCGGTCCAAGACAAATAGGGAAAAGCACTCTGGTTAGACAATTGTTTCTCGAGGCAAAACATTATGACTGTCTGGAAAACGATACATATCGCCGACTGTCGGCCAGACCGGAAATAATTCGTCAAGAAATTTCTTCTTAACAAAACCTCGTAATTATCGATGAGATACAACGTTTGCCCGAACTTCTTAATGAAGTGCAATCGATAATAAATAAAAATCCCAATATTCATTTTATTCTTACTGGAAGCAGCGCTAGGAAATTAAAGGGGGCATCAGCTAATTTGCTTGGGGGTCGAGCATGACGCTATGATCTATACCCTCTGGTTTATCCCGAGACAGGATCATCATTAGTTATGGAGCGGATAAATAAAGGAAGGCTGCCTCATATTTTATCCTCCGATTATTGGCAAGAGGACTTAGATTCCTATATCGGTCTTTACCTCAAAGAAGAGATCTCAGCAGAGGGAATTAAACGTGGAATAGAAAACTTTTCACGTTTTCTGGGAATAGCTGCGTTAACTTGCTCAGAGCAGATTAATTATACTTCAATCGGAAATGATTTAGGTCTTCCTCCTCGTTTGGTCAAAGAATATTACCAACTACTCGAAGATACATTGGTCGCCTACCAACTATCGGCGTATCAAAAAACGATAAAACGAAAGCCCGTGGCGACCTCTAAATTTTATCTGTTCGATCTAGGTGTTACAAATCGCCTTTTAAAACGAGGTTTAATTGAAAAAGGGACAGAACTTTATGGCAAAGCTTTAGAGCATTTGGTCTTTCTCGAAATAAAAGCTTATTTAAGTTACACACGCAGCAGTGAAACCTTTACCTACTGGCGGAGCACTTCTCAATTTGAAGTTGATTTTGTTATTGGTGATTATTTGGCTATAAAAGTGAAAACTAAAGAACTAACTAGCAATAGAGACTACAAGGGACTTCTTGCTTTAGCTGAAGAAATAAAACTGAAACGCTTGCTAGTGATATGCAATGAACCCCCGCGTGAAAACTGTCCAAAGAAATTGAAACTATGCCCATCGAACAGTTCCTAGAAGAACTTTGGGCGGGCAACATTATTAAAAAATGATTAAAAAACCAGTGATAGCACGGACAAACAACGGCCAATAAACTATTTTACTAGGAGACCGCTTTTAAATCCTCAACAAAACTTTCAACGTCTTCTTCTTTGGTTGCCCAAGAACACATTAGGCGTGCCCCACCGGAACCGATAAAAGTATAAAAATGCCAACCACATGCCCTTATTTTTTCAATAACCGCGGGGCTTAATTCAATAAATACAGAATTTGCTTGCTGTGGAAATAAAACCTTAACACCTTTTAATTTGCTTAGTTTGTCATAAAGCAACCGCGCACATTTGTTGGCATGTGCCGCATTTTTTAACCAGGCTCCGCTTTCCAGCATACCTATCCATGGCGCCGACAAAAAACGCATCTTAGAAGCCAATTGTCCGGCTTGCTTGCAACGATAATCAAATTCATAAGCTAGTGCTTTGTTAAAAAAGATAACAGCCTCACCTACGGGTATTCCGTTTTTTATGCCACCAAAACAAAGAACATCAACTCCGGCTTTCCAAGTTAATTCTTTGGGCGCAACATTTAATGCCGCCACAGCATTAGCAAAACGTGCTCCGTCCATATGAACTTTAAGAGAATATCTCTGCGCCAACTCCCCTATTGCCCGTAATTCATCAACTGTATAAACAGTGCCCAGCTCTGTAACTTGTGTCACGCTGATCACTTTCGGTTTAGGATAGTGAATATCGCTACGTTTAGTAATGGCCTTTTCCACTGCTGTTAAATCTATTTTTCCCTCTACGCCCGGAACTAACAACGACTTAGTTCCATTAGAGAAGAATTCCGGTGCCCCACACTCATCCGTTTCGATATGCGCCACTTCTTGACAAATAATGCTGTGATAGGATTGGCATAAAGACGCTAACGCCAACGAGTTCGCCGCTGTGCCATTAAAAACAAAAAATATCTCACAATCAGTTTCAAATAACTTTCTTATTTCCTTACAAGCCTTAGCTGTCCAATCATCATCACCATAAGAGATTTCAAAACTGTCATTTGCTTTCGCTAAAGATTCCCAGGCTTCAGGACAAACACCCGCATAATTATCACTAGCAAAGCAATTCTTATTTTTTTCCATAAATCATCCTTTAACAATTACCCAAGCAGGGCAATGATTAGCATAAAGTAAAGCCCATACCTATAATTTTCCACTTGGGGTGTTCTGCATAATTGGCAGTTAAAGCTTGAACACCAATGAAAAACAAAAGTGTCGAATCTGCTACATCGCGACCGGAATAAAAAGCTAAGCGATATAAGAATTTTGAGGTCGGTAAACTTAAAAGCAACACTCTGTACGAATCTGTCATAAACAGTAATAGATAGTCCCTTTTGAGGCTGAATTTTTAAGGTTTTTCATAGGAGAAATTTATGAAAGCATTAGCCGAGCAACAAAAATCCAATGATATTCTCGCTGCCCAAGTATCCGAACGCGGAGAAGCATTTTCCATTAAAGATTTATCTCTTCCTGCTAAACAGCGCTACTTTGCCTACTTTGAATAAAGAGATCAACAGCACTAGTCTGCTGCGAGCGGCCAATGAGCTTCGAGGTGCAGCAAACACCGATGATGTATATCGGGCTAAGACTTTCGACTCCCCTGGATTCACCGATAGTGGTAATCCTATCGCACTTGCGGGCGACAGATCACATAATACTAGCCTAAATTGAGCAGGTAATGAACATCAGGATATCCCAAACAACATTTATGATTACAATGCCAGGGCCTTAGAAATTCCTGGAAGAATTAAAGCCGAAATTAGTTCAGGTTTTCTTGCAGAGTCACTTAAAAATAAATCTGCCCATGAGCCTACTTTACTCGACCAATTCGTTGCTGGCGTTAAAACTATTTGGTCCTATATCTCGCCGGTTGCTCTAATTCAAAAAGTAATAAATTATTTTTATCCAAAAGCAGAAAATAACTCTCAGAACTTTGAGGAGGATATTATAAATAATGGCTTAGGCAATTTATCTACAATGTCGCGAACATTAGACGAGAATCAAAAAGCGCTGGATTTAATCCCGAACTCAACAATAAAAGAATCATCTGCATATATGCAAGCATTAGGTATAGAAAGAAACAAAGCAATATTTAGTAGCGCAATAGAATCGGCCAATATAATTGCGGACCGTTGGTTAACAACTGAAAATATCAAACCGGCAACTAAAACAGAAAAAGACGGTAACTAATAAAAAACGAGGGGCCTTAAAAACCTCTCGTTTTTTTTAATCGGCGGGCTACAAATTAGTTGCAATCAGTCCCGGCACTACTACCCGAAAATGTTGTTTTTACTGGAACGGTATATTGCGTGCCCGAATAACCACCGACATAAGGTCTGGCTAAGATTTCAGCATAGCCGGAAGCTCCGGGTAAAATCTGGTTGTAAGCATCATAAATGTTACAAGAAACAACTTTCCCAGATTTAGTATCTTTCACCGAGAATTTTTTAATCACCGATGAAATAGAGGCATTACTTGTTAAATCATAGTAAGAAACGATTCTCTGCTTATTAAATAATCCTAAACGCGTAGCGGGGGTCAGTTGAAATACACTATTTAATTCAGGACTACTAAGCGTAAGGATATTGGAGTTAGCCAGCCCATCATTACTAAAAGTGAAGTACGGGCTGCTTACTCTCTTAGCTTGAAGAGGCGGTTCATTAAGCCCAGCTATCGAATAGAGATTAGGCGGACTATATGTCTCAAATTGCGTATAGTCCGCAAATCCCCAGTACTCAGGACAATATTCCTTCGCCGTTCGCGTGCAAACAGAACCACAACTGCTGAGAAGCGGACAGGTATAGGTGAGCAAATTGTATTGCTGAGAATCACTCTAGCTAAAGTTACGATAAAAAGGAATAGTACCTCCTAAATCATAAGAAGTGTCCGCATACTTCTGTCGCCAAGTCGAACGCCAGGTAGCAAATTCCTGCCTGGGAATCATGACTGAATAAAATGAACCAAACCATAATTCAGCTTTTAGCCGCGACATGAATGATCCTGAGCGAAAATATTTTGCTGCCGCAAATGTTGTAGGAGTTTCTACCGAAGCCACCACGTTCAAACCACGTAAATCAAAATTAGCAGCAGCTCCAACTTTTCGCTTAGCACAATCCTGTGTGGCCGGAGAGCATGGATTTGTATAGCATTCTTCCTTAATAGTAGTGGGGGCAGCAGTGGAAATAGCCAGAGACATCTGCGTATTACTTGTTACCGTAGTTCCCTTCGACATATCTCGTGGTATGGCCAAAAGCACATTATCTTTACAACGATTAGCCGGGTCATTCGCTGCAGCCTTAACCGGATCTATCCAGCCATTAACATGTAGACGAGCAATTGGCTCAATCTGACTAGGATCAGTGCTAATACGCGGATCAAGCATTGTCCTTAAAAATATGTCTGTAGCAAAAGGCGCTAAATAATAACCATAGTTACTATAATAGGTTTTTACTACATTTGTTGTCGTGTCAAGTTGCCCGAAAGTGGTATCAGTTTCAGCCATCATATCTGCCGGATTAAACCAAGCATACTTACGGTAAAACTTCATATCTTCTTGGCGAGCCGCTTCATCGGGAAAACCGTATTTAACAGAATTCCAGTATTCGTTATAATTCCCAGGTTGACCCCAATCTTGAGCGTGAGCATTGGAAGCAATCAACAACACTCTAAACAGCAAAAAAAGAACACTACATTTTTCATCATCCGATTCTCCTGAATAATTTAAACACTATAGTGAGCCTTCTAAAACTCTACTCTTTGATGCTCCTCAACCACAGTAAGTTTCAAAGAAATATCCTTACATTCAGGCAAAATGAAGCTATTCTAGCGCTCCGCCTAAGCTTCGCAAGCTTGGCGGATTTAAGCCGTTCCGCACTCGAACTATATATAGTCAGTAATTTCGTTGACAGCTCGACATGCCCTCTAATATGCAGAATTGGCCCACAAGATATCGTATCCAAATAAACATATTCGTCAGAAGCAACAAACGTATCAAAAATATCTGAGGCCTTATAGAAGAACATTAAATCAGCGCGACAGATAACCGTTGTATTTCTCTCCTACTTTTTGCTTTTTGCTGTATTGTATCTTTATTTTTTGACATCACTTTTGCCAAAGCCGATCTACCAAGCAAAAAAATCCCTGTTCCTATCAATAGCACCTTAATTCCAGGGACTTATCGACTGCGTTTTAGGTTATATGACAAATCCAGCAACGGCACTCTTCTCTGGACTGAAATAAAAATCATGGAAGTAAATAATCCGACTTTTAATCATACCTTGGGTAGCGTCACGGCTTTAAGCACTACTTCGTTTAAAAAAGCAGCTTTACTTGGAAGTATCACAAGATCTTGGTTCCAATAACTGGCAAACTATACTCAGCAACCGAAAGAAACTGACCATGGTTCCCTATGCTATGTATGCTTACACGACAGGAACAAACGCTGTGGTTTCGACTTCCATCAAAGACGGCACAGTGAACACAGCCGATCTAGCAGATAGAGCTGTTACCGATGCCAAAATCGCTGGTGGCCTTAATATTTCCAAACTTGATGCCGACGTTTAAAATCACGTCTTGTCTTCCAGCAATCCCCATAATGTCACCGCCGTACAAGCCGGTGCTTTAGCGGCCACAGCTGCAGCTGGAGACGACTTAAGCGGCAATTATCCAAATCCCACCGTTGCAAAAATTCAAGGACAAGCAATTTCTTAAACAGACCCAACATCCAGTCAAGTGCTAGCTTATAACGGCTCAGCTTGGGCACCTTCATCAAGTGTGTTAAGTTTTAGTAAAATTGTTGTTGTAAAATTACTAGATACAGCATCCAACAGCGGCAGTGCATTACTTACCGCCATTAATAACATCAGTGATGCCTCGGCCAGTAATCGCTATGCCATCATGCTTGATGCCGGAATTTATGACATTGGCGATAATTCTATTATTTTAAAAATCTAACTCGATATCATCGGTGCCGGTAGAGAAACAACTTTAATCCGTTCAACCGGTAATGATATCGCATCAAATGGCACTGTCATTGGTGCGGATAATTCTCAAGTTAGCCACCTAACGATAGAGGCCGCTTCCACAGGAGCTAATTTTGCCACCGCTGCTTATGCTGATAATACATCGCCAAGATTTTTTGACGTAAGATTTAAGGCTTCCGGTTCTTATAGCCTCACAACATCGATAGTCTGATTAACAAACTCAGCTAATGCCTCTTTGGAAAATTGGGAGATTTATTTAAGCAGAAGCGGCAGTACAGTAACGACCAGAGGACTGACTATATACAGCTCTGCTCCTTCTATACGCAATCTATATATATCGATGGAGGACAGCTCAGGATCAGCTAACGCTTATGGGATTTATGTCACCGGTGACGGCTGGCCGGAAATTTATAATTCTCAAGAGGTAATAGAAGAATTCGATTCCTCTCATGGAATAGCTTTCGTAGATGACGGCGTTGATGCAGCTGACGATATAACCCCGCGAGTAAAAAACTTAGACATTCATATCGAAAATTCTTCGGTAAGTGCACAGGGCATTACTTATCAAGATTTAACAGGTAATGCCGGTATGTATATTGAAGGACTAACAATGAGTCTCACCGGAGTAAATAGTCCGATAGGTGTGCGCGTAGTTAGGAATACAGCAACAACGACACTTAAGAACTACGATGTCTATGTTGACGGTAGCGCTTCATCGACAACTGTTTACGGATTAATTACGACATCTTCAGCGATAGATGTAAATAACCTTAAAGTGCTTTTGAGAATGCCTCCGGCACTATTCGCGCGCTCTACCTCAATAGTGGCAGCTCATCTATTGCCAATAGCCGCATCGAAAGCAAGATTGGCAATGCCGCAGAGGAAATTTACGCTGATACATTTACCGGATTAATAATCGATAATTCGCAAATTATTTCTACTGATGCGACAGAGTCAAACCATGGTGTTAGACTCTCAGCTGCACCGCTAACTCTAAGACACCGCTCTGTTCTCCCCTCCGGCTCCGGCGGAACCGTCAATGGTATTACCGGAGAAGGATCATCGGCTAAAAATTTTTTTGTCGCTGATTCTATTGTCGCCGGCACAACAGCCACGTTTATCACTAATGCCAACTTTACCGTTAAAATCAGAGCTTCGCTGCTCAGCGGTGGCGACAGAACAATTGGCGGTTCCCTCGCCTGCGTGGCTGTCTATGACGAAAACATGATCAGCCCCGGCTACTCGACTTGTCCGAATTAAGTAAGCCTTGGCGTATAAAGAGAGCTGTCAGCAAGATCTAAGTATCTTAATAAGTTTCAAGCCTCCCCACGTGTTCGCGCACGCCGCGAAAGGTTAGGCGATGAATGGCACAGGGGCCATGCTCGGCAACTTTTTGTAAATGAAGCACGGTGGGGTAGCCTTTGTGAATGCTAAATCCATATTGAGGAAATTTATTATCAAGGACGCTCATTAGACGATCACGGGTAACTTTAGCTAGGATAGAAGCGGCGGCAATTTGCATAACTTTGCTATCACCCTTAACAATGCTTTGCTGGCATAGCGTTGTTTTAATCGGTTGATTGCCATCAATTATTACAAGAAAATCACTACTGCTTAGAGCGTGAATATTTTTTAACTGCCGCGCTACTCTCTTTACGGCATAAAGCATAGCTAATTTAGTTGCGCCTAAAATGTTATGCTTATCTATACGCTTTGCGCCGATGGAAATAATGGAATAAGCCAGAGCGTTTGCTGTGATTTCCGTATATAACTTTTCACGTTTAGTATGAGATAATTTTTTAGAGTCATTAATTTGATCGTTACGGTAGTCTTCGGGAAAGCAAACACAGGCAGCAGTGACAGGTCCAGCCAAAGGGCCGCGACCGGCTTCATCCACGCCCAAAATTATTGTGCCTTTAGCAAAATTTAATTTTTCCATTCCTTCTTAAATTTAAAGCTAACCGACCCATCGGTTCATCGCCCAACAACTATTTTGGCTCAACAGCAAGAATTAGCAATGTCCTACTTTTCCCAGCTTTGTGAAGCGGTTTTTCTGCCATTCATAGCAAAACTACAGTTTGTTTACACACTTTATAAATTAGCGGTTTTCGTCTATAGAGAAAGCCGTAATTTGTTTGATTTACTATATTTTTACAGATAAATCCGAGATCAGTGAAACAACAGGAGAAAACTTGTGGCGATCACAGAAGAAACAGTGAAGAAAGTAGCGAAGCTCTCGTGCTTAGAACTTAACGAAGAAGAGCTGCACAAAATGAAGCAGCAGATCAGCGATATTTTAGATTATGTGGAACAGTTATCCAAAATCCCGACTGAGGGCGTCAAGCCGACCAGCCACGTGCATGGCGTAACCAACGCCTTTCGCGACGATGTCGTGAAAGAATCACTCCCTGTAGAGAAAGTGCAAAAGATAGCTCCCGATTTTCGCAGTGGCAGCTTTTGCGTTCCTAAAATTATCGGTTAGGTGTCACTATGAATGAATTAATTAAACTTTCAGTATTGGAAATGCGCGATGGCTTACTAACGGGGAACTTCTCCTCAGTAGATTTGGCTAAGGCACATCTTGAAGAGATCAAAGCCACCAACTCCACCTATAACAGTTTCTTGACTGTGACTGAGGAGCTGGCCCTTTCGCAGGCGGCAGCCGCTGACGTAAAGTTATCTTTACAAAAATCAAACTCGCCGATCTTAACCGGCATTCCCGTCGCTATTAAAGACCAGTTAGTCACAGAAGGTGTTAAAACAACCTGTGCTTCCAAAATATTAAAAGGCTTTATTCCTCCCTATAACTGCACCGCGGTTAAAAAACTGCTAGATGATGGTGCGGTAATCGTTGGCAAAACTAACCAAGATGAGTTTGCTATGGGTTCCTCCAGCGAGAACTCCGCCTTTGGTGTAGTACGCAATCCTTGGGATATTGAAAGCGTTCCCGGCGGGTCAAGTAGCGGTTCGGCTGTGGCTGTAGCTGCGGGACAAGCTCCTCTATCTTTAGGAACAGATACCGGAGGATCGATTCGTCAGCCTGCTTCTTTCACGGGCATAGTCGGAGTAAAACCAACTTATGGGCGCGTTAGCCGCTACGGCGCTGTTGCTTTCGCTTCTTCGTTGGATCAAATCGGACCTTTTGGCCGCTGCGTTGAAGACGCGGCTCTTTGCTTACGCGCAATCGCCGGCAAAGACAAACGTGACTCAACTTCCATGGAAGTGCCGGTGCATGACTATTTGCACGAAATAAAAAAATTCGATGGCCATTTAAAAGGCTTACGTATTGGGCTACCCAAAGAGTATTTTATTCCAGGCATGGACAAAGAGGTAGAAGATAGCATTAGGCAGTCGCTCAAGACATACGAGAAGCTCGGTGCTGAGATTGTGGAAATTTCTTTGCCGCATACCGAGTATGCCATTGCCGTTTACTATATTGTTGCTTGCGCTGAGGCTTCTTCTAACCTCGCCCGTTATGACGGCGTGCGCTATGGTTATCGTTATCCGGAAGCACAAACTCTTTCGGAAATGTATGAAAAGAGCCGCTCCCTAGGATTTGGCGCTGAAGTAAAGCGTCGTATTATTCTTGGCACCTATGTGCTTTCTGCCGGCTACTATGATGCTTATTACAAAAAAGCTCAGCAGGTAAGAACATTGGTCATTAATGACTTCAAGGCAGCATTTGTTAACAACTGCGATGTAATCGCCACTCCGGTTTCGCCAACAACAGCTTTCAAAATTGGCGAAAAAACCGCTGATCCATTGCAAATGTATTTAGGTGACGTCTTTACCGTGCCTTGCAGCTTAGCGGGACTTCCAGGTGTTTCCATTCCCTGCGGGTTAGACAGCAAAAACCTTCCCATTGGGCTACAGCTTATCGGCAAACCGTTTAGCGAGAATGCGCTACTAAAGGTAGCTTACTCTTTTGGGAAAGAAACAAAATTCGATACGAGCAAAGTTATTGGTCGACGTTTTTAATGCTAAGGGAAATTTAAGTTATGAAAGATTTTGAAGCAGTAATTGGCTTGGAAGTTCATGTGCAGTTAGCTACGCACAGTAAGATATTTGCTGTATCTTCAACAAAGTCCGGTGCTGAGCCAAATACTTTTACCGACCCGGTAACGCTGGCACTTCCCGGCTGTTTACCGGTCCTCAATAAGCGCGTGTTAGATTTTGCAATTAAGCTCGGACTGGCAACCAATTGTAAAATAATGCGCGAAAGCATTTTAGCCAGAAAGCATTATCATTATCCGGATTTACCCAAAGGCTACCAGATATCGCAATATGATAAGCCGATTTGTCTGGCCGGTCATGTCAATGTGCGTGTGGGTGGCGACGTAAAACGTATCGGGTTAACGCGCATCCACTTAGAAGAAGATGCAGGTAAAAGTGTCCATTTGGATGCCGCACCTATCTCCCTAGTAGACCTAAATCGCGCCGGTGTGCCTTTAGTAGAAATCGTTTCTGAGCCTGATATCCGCAATGCCGAAGAAGCAGGGGCCTATATGCGGCAATTACGACAAATCGTGCGTTATTTGGATATCTGCGACGGGAACATGGAGGAAGGTAGTTTGCGCTGCGATGCTAACGTTTCGGTGCGCAAAATCGGTGCGACTGAATTTGGTACCAAAGTAGAGATCAAGAATCTTAATTCTTTTCGCTATGTAGAAAAAGCGATCGATTATGAAATAGAAAGGCAAATTGGAGTGATTACCTCAGGAGGAACTATCGTTCAGGAGACAAGGCTTTGGGATGATGTCAGCGGTGAGACACGCTCTATGCGCTCAAAAGAATATGCTGACGATTATCGCTATTTTCCGGATCCTGATTTACTCCCCTTGATCGTCGATGATGACTGGATAGACAACGTTCGCAAAACTCTTCCTGAGTTACCAGAACAAGCGTATCGGCGTTTTACTAATACTTATAAACTCGATCCATATATTGTCGAACTGCTCACTGAGGAAAAGTTGGTTTCGTCCTACTTTGATCAGGCTGTGTCTTTGCACAACAACCCAACATCGATTGCTAACTGGATCACTACGGAACTTTTTGGTCGATTGAATAAAGAAGGCACAAATTTGACTGAATGTCCGGTAAGCCCGGAAAACCTGGCCCAGCTGGTTAAATTAATCGACGACGGAACAATATCGGGAAAAATAGCCAAGACTGTATTTGACGAGATGTTTGAAACCGGTGGCAGTCCGGCACATATCGTGGAGACTAAGGGACTCAGACAAGTTTCTGATAGCGGACTAATTCGAGAAGCGATAAACGCGGTAATCACCGCCAACCCTGAGCAGGTGCAGTCTTATAAGAGCGGAAAAACAAAAGTTTTCGGGTTTTTTGTTGGCCAAGTTATGAAAGATACGCAGGGAAAGGTAAATCCGACCCTACTTAACGAGCTATTGAAGAAAACTCTAGACAGCTAAACTGTTATAGTATTCAGATAGCAGCCAATCTTCATTGACGTTGTCCGGCTGGGGAATTACCGATAAAGAAAGTTCCTGAGCCAAACTTTGGAGAAGTTCGTGAAGAGTCTTTGCTGAGTCTTCTGTTCCGAGGAGAACCAGCTCTCCGCGCTCAGCTGATAGTGTGCGGACAATAGCGAGGCTTTCATAGCTTTCAAGAATAAATTTTAGAACAGCAATGTTCTCGGTAGGTAGGTGCACAAATATTATTAGTGGATTCATATTTGGATTGTAAATTATGTTAGATATATTTCGTCGTCATAGTAAGTCAGTAATGAAGACAGTGCTTGTTTTTTTTGCCGCCGTATTAATGATGAGTTTCGGCGTTGAATACTTCTCCCAAGGTAATAAAGCCCCGGCAGCAGCGAAAGTCAATGAGCAGGAAATACCTTATGCCAAATATAGCCTTACCTACGAAAGAGCTCAATCTTCCGCTCGCGCCCAACTAGGAGCTAACTTTGCAAATTATGAGAAGTTTTTCAACTTCGGTGAACAAGCGATAAACGCCCTGGTCGATGAAGAATTACTTAAATCATTTTATAAAAATACCGGCATGGCGGTAGGAACTGAGCAAGTAAAAACAAATATTATTAAAACTATTGCCTCTATTCCGCAGCTTGGTGATCAAGTCACGCAAGAAGCTTATCAAATGTATTTACAAGCACGTGGCGGCAACGAGATGCAGCTTATTCAAGAAACGCAGAAAGATTTGTTACGCCAGTCATTAATGCAATCTTTTGGTGATTTTGATTTAGTTACAGATACCGAACTAGCAAATTTAAATACTCGCAATAACAGTCAATATACCTTTGCTTACATCGAATTTCCGGCAAAAGAAATGCTCGCCAAGCTGACTCTGCCTTCCGAAGAAGAAATTAAAACTTTTTATGAGGAAACAAAAGAAGATTATCGCCTTCCAAAAAAAGTGATATATTCCTATGTTCAATTTGAAACCAAAGACTTTGCCAGCCAAGTTGAATTAAGCGAAGAAGATTTAAAAACACTTTATGATTCCCAGATCGATGACTTTAAGTTGCCTAAGAAAATGCACTTACGTCAGATAAAAATCGCTAAGCAGGTCCAGCAGAGCAATTTAGAGAAAATGATGAATATCCCCCAGGCCGAAGAAAATAAGGACCCCAAACAACTGGAAGAAGAGAAAAAAGAACTAGCACTGCAAATTAAGGCAAAATTTAATAGTGGCGAGGCCTTTGCTGCTTTAGCCCGTAATTATTCCGAAGACACCGAAACAAAATCTAAGGGCGGTGATTTGGGTTGGCTGGAAATCAAAGATATTCCCGAAGTTATTAAGAGTAAAGTTATGGATCTGGGTGTCGGCGAAATCAGCGAAACGATTAACTCCAAAGATGCCTATTATTTAGTCTATGTTGAAGAAGTTCAAGAAGCTAGCTATCGCCCGTATGAAGAGGTCAAAGCCAATATTGAGCAGGATTATCGCCAAAGAGAAGCTTTCCCCTATATGACATTTGCTGCTCAAGAATTTACAAGCAAGGCTCAGGACGCTGTCAGCAATGGATCTACATTACAGCAGTTTGCTGCAAGTGAAAATAAAACGGTATTATCTTCTGTTTACCCCACCGATAATGTCGAAGATTCGCTCCCTGCTTTAGGCAAGGCACTAAAAACAATGTCTCTAAACAGCATTGAAATGATTGAAGATGGTAATAAAGTGTTTGTCGTCAAAATCGAAGAAGAGAAACCATCGGCTATACAAGAGCTAAATATCGTCCGCGCTTCATTAATAGACAAACTCCAGGAAAAGCGGGCCCAGGACTTAGCTCAGATAAAAGCCCAAGAGTTACTGACCAAAGTAAAAGAGCAAAACTCGTTAGCCGCATTTGAAAAGGTGGCTCAGGAGCTGGCGCTTCCGGTTAAGCACTCCAAAGCTTTTAGCCGCAGCGAAGGAAAAGAGGAGCCTTTTACGGCCATGGAAGATAGTGATGAATTGTTTAACATAACACCGAAACAGCCGGTGGCTTCCACACCTTACTTATCCGGTGAAAGCTATTACGCTGTTGCGCTGGTTGAGGCTGTGCCACCCAAAAGTGAAGATTTTGCGAAAGCCAGAAAAGAATTACTCAGTGAAGAAACGTCACAGACAGAGCAGAATATTTATCAGAGCCTAATTGCTAACTTGAAGGCCCATGCCAATGTTTGGATAGAGCCTAACTTGTTAACTAAGAACGAACAAAAGTAAGCGTTCTCGTTTTTAACAGGTTTCTATTTGCTTTTTTTATTGGGCTTAGTTTATTTATGGCAAAATTTGGCTACGCCAAGATTTTAACGTAGTCCGCTTTGTCGCTTGCCACTTGTTTTTAAGAGGAATAAATGCTGCTTATTGAAAGCAAAAACATTTCTCGCAATTGGCTTTTTGGTAAACAAAAGAGGCAGTTAAATATCCTCTGGGATAGATCAGCAAAAAATGAGTTTGTGCCATTAGGGCTCTTGGCTGATTATTTCTTAACCAAACTTCGCTTCTTTCCTGAAGATAGATCAACAAAAACCGGCGATACATTTATAAATTTGCGTGGGCGCCAACAGTTAACTTTATCCAGTGAGGGCATTTCGGAAGAAGAGCTAATCTGTATCCGCGGGAACCTCCTACCTGACAAAGAACAAAAAAGAAAAGAAGAGGTAGAAGAGCCCCCTATCGCTTTCACTTATCGCCTCAAGAGTAAGTTTAAGACATTTGCTGGGGCTAATATCATTTACGAAATTGAAGAGATCTGCTCGGAGTCTCTAAAACATTGGCAAGAGACAGATGGCTTTAACTTTTTTCATGAAAACATAACGATTGACAACTTGCGCTTTGGACTAGAAGCTTTTAGGCCACAAATCTCTATTTTTGCCTTAGGTTATGTGCCTACTCTTAGCGATCATTTGTATCTTGAGGCATCAGCTCAAAACTTGACCATAGATAGCTGTGAGCAAATAAATCCCCAATTCCACAAGGCCGGATATTTCAGCCAAAACAAATATTACCAAGAACTTAACCGCATCCTTGCTGATGCCGGAATACAGAGTAATGTGCTCTAATTTTAAATGTAGCACTTTGCACCAGGGCCCTCATAACGACTAAGAAAATAGCAGTTTATCAACTTAACTTAAAACATTTATGTATAATTCTTCCAGCTCAACCAAAGGTCCTGTCATTCTCATTGTCGATGATGATGAAGCACAAACTGCTTCACTCATTAACAGTATTAGACGCCGCCAAGAGAATTTGGAAATAGTTTATGCACAAGATGAACAAACAGCATTGGAATCTTTAAAAGCACATGGCCCCAATGTAGCGATAGTTGATCTTACTATCAATGAGAAAATTGGTCCGGAAAGTGGGTTAAAATTAATCGCCAAATTATTAGATCATGATTCATCATTAAGAATTTTGGTCCTTACCGGACATAATGCCGATGAATTTGGCGTCACTGCCATTCATCATGGCGCGGCAAGTTTCCTCCAAAAACCGGTAAACGCCGATCATTTGGTTGCTTTAATTACTGATGGCATATTCACTAACCAGCTCAAGCGGGACTATCAAAAGCTGCTCACAACGCCGGAAGCAAGACATGGTTTAATAAATTTACATTCTGCTAATGCAGCAATGAAAAAAGTCATTGAAACAGCGGCCTACGCTGCCGCCAGTAATACTCCGGTAATGATTCTTGGAGAAACGGGCACCGGAAAGGGAGTCTTAGCTAATGCCATTTACCAAGCACAAAGTCATCATAATAAGAAATTTATTCCCTTTTATCCCAGCTTTATCAGTCAAGATCTGGTAAGTAGCGAACTTTTTGGTCATCAAAAAGGCGCTTTTACCGGCGCAACGGAAGCGCGCATCGGACTTTTAGAAGAAGCCCATAACGGCACTTTATTTATTGATGAAATCGCCGATTTGCCCTTAGAAACACAGGTCGTGCTTCTCTCGGTTATTCAAGAAAAGCGTTTTCGGCGCCTAGGTCAAAACAAAGAGGCAATTTCTGATTTTCGCTTAATTTCGGCGACAAACAAAGATATTGCCGATCTTCAAGAAAAGAAACTTTTTCGCAGCGACTTATACCATCGCATTGCCTACTTAACGATTGAGCTACCGGCCTTAAGAAATAGAAAAGAAGACATTGCCGCACTAGCGCAGCAATTTATCAATAAAATCTCCGGTCACGAATCTTTACGAGTAAATAATATTTCCTCAAGCGCACATGCTAAGTTGCTGGCTTATGATTGGCCGGGAAACATCAGAGAGTTACAGGCTTGTATCGAAAGTGCTGCTTTTCATGCTCATTATCATAAGCGATTTCGTATTGAAGCTGAGGACTTAGGATTTAATGGCTTGGCTAGACAGGCAAATGGTTTAAGCGCCAAAGTACAGGGTAACTCCTTTCGCGAGAAAATCCAGTCATTTGAAATTCAATTGATTAAAGAGGCACTAAATAAAAATAATCAAAACCAGTCTAAAGCTGCCCGCGAGCTGCAGTTAGACAGAACATCTTTGCGGCGAATTTTATTCCGCACACAAGAAGCAAGTTAAAACAAAGGCCGTTAACTATACTTTAGCAGATAACGCAGTGTGGGATATTGCATGGAATATTTGTCAGGGAAAACAGCTTTTTACAAAGCTTAAAAAAAGTCAAAATCTTAGATTAACCTGTAACCATCGCGATTTTGAGACGAATGCGAGGAAATCGAGCAGCGAGGAGTGTAAGTGTAGTAAACTATTCGCGCACCGCAGCCGCGAAGTCTGACAAAGTAGTCGACCAAAAGCGTGATGGTTACAGAGAAAAGGGTGCGAAGCTGAACTTCCGACACCCTATGTGCAGTTGACCTATTACTGTTTTACCTTCGAACTTTAGCCTTCCGGTTACCCCTTTGGTAGCGTTTGCTACCTAACCATTGTGCAACCCTTAATCGATAATTCCGAGAATATGCTTCAAAAATTGGCATTTTACTGTGCTATCAGGTCAGTCCTAAGTCCCTGATTTTCCAGTCCTTATTGATTATCGGGCTAAAATTCTTTTTTTTACTAATTAAAATTCTTCAGCTTGAGCAGGTAAGGATTTTCCTAATTTCATTTCCAGGCGCTTTCTTTCGGAACGTAGTTCTAAAGCCTGCTTGGCCAAAGCTTTGGGATCATCATTTGCTGTCTCTCTAACTGCCGATAGCTTATTTTGCAGCTCAAGCATGGCGGTATGTTTTCTTCTTTTTACCAGGCGGTCAGCCAAAGCCGTCGCTTCTGCGGTTGCTTGCAGGTTTGCATTAAGCTCTTTTCTTAAAATATCAATATCCTCCAATTCCGGAACAGCTTTGGCCCTCTCCTGCAAAGATTGTAGATATTCCTGGTGTGCCTGTAACCCAGCGTTTCTTGCTTGCAGTGCTGCTGCCTCTTTTCTTAATTTAATTAACCTATTAACTCCGACAATTTCAGAAATCATATTTCTAAGCTCAATAGCTCGTGTTTCCAGCTTAGCCATTTTCTGTTCAGTATCATTGATCTTATTAATCAGACCAGCATTTTGCGTCTCCAATTCAGAAAACTCCTTTTCTTGGGAGAATAGATCCTTAAGCGCAATAATACTTACCGGGGTGGCAAAAAAATTACCCTGGGCATCGCTTAATAAAAACGAATAATATAGCTCACTTTTTTGGGCCTGATTTTCCAAATTCACTGGCCCGCCGATAAAATATTGCATGCCCGCACCTTTGCCTAGAGGGTCACTCAGCGCCGGGTAAACGGAAACTCCCTGCTCAGGCTGCCAAACAACCATTTTAGAAGTTTGCACTTCAAAAGGAATTTCCTCGATATCGGAAATTAAATAAACGTCTTCGGGTAGCTTATTAGAGACAGCAATTTGAGCGTAAGCCGGCAAAAAGCTAAGCGCAAACATAAGTATAATAATAAGCTGACTTATCCTCACCATTGCTCTCATCATCAAAATCCAAATATCCGTTCAAAAAATCCGCTTTCTTCTTTTGGTTTAGCCGTTGGTTTTGACCGTTTCTCCGCTGTCTCCCCAACTCGTTGCTCTTTGCTCACCCCTTTTGCCATCTCTTTACGTAGTTCTTGCATCTTCTGTTTTTCTCTACTGATTTCATCTTTCAAAGCAATTACTTCCTGGGCGTGCTTACTCTGTTCATTTAAGCGGGTCATATCAATATTTAGATCTCCGCCTAAATTATCAAAACCGCCAATCTCCTCTTGGCCTTGCCAGTTAGCTAAATACCACTTGTTCTCCCGAGTAGAAATCTGTCGAGCCAAAGATACCAGGCGTCCGCGTTTACTAATCCGATTAACCAATGCCAGCTGATCAACCAGTATGGTAATTTCTTTGGTTAGGGCTTTTTGCTGATTACGCCCATTGTTGATTTCTTGGCTAACAAGATCTCTTTGTTTCTGTGCGCGTTCTTTTAATTGATTTTGATCAATAATATGAGATTCCATATTGGCATTATTGCGCTCTTGGCTGGATAAAATACTGCGCATTGAGGACAAAGTGTCCTGATTATAACGAATCTCTCCGCTAATTTTCAGCCAACGCGATAAATCAACGCCGTAGACATTAAGCAACTCCGCATTACGCGTAATGATACCTTCAGCAACCGGTGTAATCTTCCATGCGCCACGTAGCCCATCGGATCGGAGAACCTTTCCTTTGAAATATCCGTTTCTATCTTTTCCGTAGAGTTTAAACTCGCCAAATTCTGTTTTTAAAATGGGTGGTTCAAAAGCCGGCCCATCACCTGCCTGAACGTTAGTGATAAAATCTTTTTTCTCCACCAGTTTAGCCAGCTGCGGTACCCAGTTCGGCATAAAAACTATAATCAATAACTGCTGACCGTCAGCACTACTCTCAATAAGCAATGGTGAATAATTATGCCTCTGACCACCCAGTGCTGATATTTCACCAAAATAAGCACCCGGAGGAAGTAAAGGAAAAGAAACATTTGTTTTGTTAATGTGATAAACGAAAAAGCCGATAGCGCTGCCAAATAAAGCAATGATCAGTAGACTGATAAACAGAATTTTTCGGGGTCGCTGTTTCATCGCAAATTATTAATAGTTTGTAAGCTTACAGTCCCAACACTTCAGCTGCTTTATCCAACGTGGATTGAAAATTCATATATGTTGCCTTATGCTGAATCAAGAATTGTTGCAACTTTGCGTGCATAGCAATGGCCTCATCAATGGCGGCATCAGATCCTTTTTTATAAGCCCCAATATTAATTAAGTCATAATTTTCTTCATAAACAGACCAGAGCCGTTTAAATCTCTGCATCAGGGCCTGATGCTTTTCTGAGGCAATCTGGTCGCTCAGACGACTAATGCTACGCAATATATCGATAGCCGGATAATGCTGATGATGAGCTAATCGAGAACTTAAGTAGATGTGTCCATCTAAGATTGCGCGCATTTCCTCGCCTAGCGGATCTTCAATCTGCTCCGAGGACAAAAGCACGGTAAAAAATCCGGTAATACTTCCTTTTTCTACCTTTCCGGCGCGTTCAAAATATTCCGGTAAAGCATTAAATACGGAAGGCGGGTAACCTTGACGTGCAGGTAGTTCCCCTAGGCTCAAAGCGATCTCCCGATGCGCACGGGCAAAACGCGTAACCGAGTCCATCAGCAACATCACGCGCTGTCCCTGATCGCGAAAATACTCAGCAATCGCCATCGCCGTATAAGCGGCAGTAATGCGACGAAGCGGAGTTTCATCGCTAGTGCTAACAACCACTACCGACTTCTTTAAACCTTCCCCTAAGCTTTCCGCCAAAAAGTCGCGTACCTCACGTCCACGTTCACCGACCAAAGCCACCACATTAACATCCGCCGTACTGTTTCTGGCAATCATCCCCAATAAGCTGGACTTACCTACGCCAGCAGTTGAAAATACCCCGAGCCGTTGACCTTCGCCCACAGGCAGCAAAAGATCAACCGCCCTTACACCCACAGGCAGAGGACTATTTATTCTTGAGCGCTGCATCACTTTTGGTGCCTGGCAATAAGTTGGATAAAATTGTTGGTAAGGAACTTCGCCTAGCCCATCAATTGGTCTCCCTAGAGCATCAACAACACGTCCTAAAAGCTTGTCGCTGACTCCGACTTTCAGCTGATCGCCGCAGTTAATAATCGTGGTTTTGGGACCAACTGCCTCCAAGCGGTCAATGGGGGTTAGATAAACTTCTTCATCATCAAAACCAACGACTTGTGCTGAAATATATTTTTTATTAAGCGTACAAATCACACATAAATCACCAATCTTCGCGTTCGGAATTCGCGCTTTCACTAAGTTACCGGTAATTTGCGTTATCTGCCCGGCCACCTTAACCGTCAGTGCGCTACTATGCTGTAAGATATTATGATACTTGCTCGTATCAATATCCGCCGGAACTAACGGTTGAATCAAATAATTATTCCATTGAATTTTCTTTTCCACGAAATCTCTCGCCTTCTGAAATATTTAGCCTCGCTAAACTCCCAAATTTTCCTTAATCAAACTTAGAAAATGATTAACTGAGGCATCAACCTCTCCTACAGCCGTTGTTACTCGACAACTACCCGCTCTAAGCTCCGGATCGACAACAATACTAAGCTTACTACTGTTTACTGTTTGCTTAAGAGCTGCGATTCTTTGTTCAATAGCCGGTCGATCCTGCTCGCTCACAAATAACTTAACTTCATCACCGATGACCGCTTCGCGCAGTGCTTTATTGGCTATGTTAACCACTAATGAAGGCTCAATCTTTAACTCTTCCTCGATTACAGTTTCGGCGATAGCTAGAGCCAATTGCGCCGCTTTCTTAGACAGTAGCAGATTTAACTTATCCTGTTCGGAAATAAGACGAATCGCTAAGCGTGCTACCTGCTCCTGGGCTTCATTGAAACCCTTATCAAAACCCTCCTGATGCGCCGCTGCATGCGAGTCGGCAGCTTCTTTCAAAATTTCCTGAGCGCGCTGCTTGGCTCCTTCGATAATCGCCTCCGCTTCGCGCAGCGCCGCCGATATTGTAGTTGATTTTTCAGCTTCGATACTCACTGTCGCCTCATTAATAAGTCTTATTTATTCAGTTCTGAACGGCGTTTTCTTAGCATTAATAGGCCAAAAGAGAAAAGAGAAAGTATCCCCAAAGAATAGGCCACAACTTGGCTGATTACATGCACTCCCAAGGCAACACTAAGCTTTTCCGGAAGCTCTACTCCCAGAGCAGCTAACACTCCTACCCACACCCCTTGTGATACGCCAAACCCCATAATGCCGCTAATCGGCAAACTAGACGAAGCCTCCGCCGTGATAAAAGCAAAAAATAAATAAGGGAACGGAAGTTGCGCTGCCCTAAATTGATACTGACTGACAAGAGCCAGCAGCAGCATATAGAGACCTACATATTTGCAAGCCCGAAGGCCGATTGTCAGCAAAATTAAGTTATAATAATGCCCGCGTTGGCGAAGTTGCTCTAAATCAAAAATAAGATCGTCTATCAATCCAAAAAAGCGCTGTAGAAACGTCTTACCTTTAAGTGATTTTGAAATTTTCTTTTCAACCAAATTCAAAAATTTTCTCCCTATTATATCCGCATAATAAATCAACAACGACAAAAGTATTAAAATAAAAATAAAAAGAAGAATATGTTGGTTATTAAAAGATTGGGGAAAGTTAAAATCAGAAAACAAGGTGAACCCGCCTATTACCAAAAGAAACATAAAAGCCAGCACCAACAAATCAAGCGCCAAACAAACACCAAATGAAGACGCGCAGGTAATAATTCTTACTCCCAAGCGGTTGAGCATAAAAAAGTAAACTCCTTCTCCTAAACGCATCGGCAAAAAGTCAGCAAATGCGTTTCTAACTAAAGTCACAAGTAACAGTGTTCCTCTAGTTGGCAATTGGGCTGCGGAAACAATGTTTTCCAATACTAACCGATAACGAAAACTGCGAAAGACTGCGGCCAACAGATGCAAAAGTAAAAACGCCCAAATAAGTTTAGGCTCGGCAGCGGCTAAAAAATCAATAAAGTTTTTTAAAGTTTTTTGTGAAAAGAAAATAGATAAAGTGATAAATGAAGCAAAAATGGCAGTAAAAAAACCAATGCTCTTATAAAACAAGCTTCGTTTAGCCATTTCTGTATTTAATAACTTTTGCCGGAGTTCCGACAACGATAGCTCGTGGTGGAACATCTTCTAAAACTAACGAATGAGCACCGATGACAGCATCGTCACCAATTGTGACACCATCTAAAATCGTCGCTCGTGCACCAACCCAAACATTTTTACCAATGTTGACACCAGCTTTCACATCCATGCCTTGAGTGATAATCGGCTGACTCGCGTCTTCAATATGATGATTACCGGCGCCAATATAAGTATAAGCAGCGATCAATGTACTTTCCCCAATCGTTACTTCGCTCCGCGTAGCAATACGGCAATGCGAGCTGATATTACAAGCATCACCCAGCCTAATCACACCACCTTTAGCTATAATCAGCGAATTGCGTCCCACTAATACATGATCGCCTAAATAAATCCCTGTATCTTCTCTATCCCCGGGAACATGGCGCACATCGAGTACCGCATGATCATCAATTAAAACTTTTTTCCCGCTGTGAATACGCAGCGGCTGACGCACGAGCACATCTTTTCCCACAGCTAACCCACCGTGAGCCGAACCCAAAAGACGATGCAAAGTAAACTGTCTAACAGCAAAACCTAAGGCGCCGCTTAATCCTGCTGCTAAAGTCGCATAAAGTTCGTAAGCAAAAAAATACGCTAAACTTTTATCACCCGTGACCAATTGACGGTAAACCGCAAAAGCCCCCTCCGATTTAGCGCTAAAACGCTCTTGCTGAGGACTCATGGCTATCTGTTCATTACTCATTGTATTCACGACCTATTTTGCTTTATTAACCAAGCTTTGCTAGACAATGCTGGAACTATATAGTTTTAAATCAGCCTTTTCAAGCTAGGTAATATGAGCGAAAATACGATTTTACTAAGAAACAAATCAGTCAATAATCAAGGGCCCTCGCTTCCTTCAGCACTAGTTGAATTAGGCAATATTGTTTCCGATGACCTTTGCCACCGCTGCGGCAGCTGTCTGGGCATTTGCCCAACAGACGTACTGGGTCGCGATGATGAAGACTATCCGACAATAAAAAACCTAGACGCCTGCATCAACTGTAACCTCTGCGTGAAAGTCTGCCCAGGCGATGAAATCGACTTTCCTAAGTATTATAAAAAAATTCATGAACAAGAATTTCAAGCAGAAAAGCTGCACGGTTATTTTCAAAAAGCTTATCTCGGACATGCGCTTGATCAAGACATGCGTTATCGCACCACCTCCGGCGGCGTCGTTACTGCCATATTTTCTCAGCTCTTTTCCAGTGGCGCAATAGACGGTGCCATCATCGTTAAAGCTGATGAACAAGTAAAGTGGCGTGGCCAACCGGCAGTAGTAAGTTCTGTTGAAGAGTTTATCTCCGGCGCTAAATCTAAATATGTCATTGCCCCAACCAATGAAGCCATTGCCTATATTCGCAAAAACCCCGGCCGTTATGCTGTTGTTGGACTACCCTGTCAAATTCATGGCCTACAAAAAATGCAAAAAGTTAATAAGCCACTGCGCGACCGCATTGTGCTGAGCTTTGGTATTTTTTGTCATGCCGCCGTGGAACACGATCCACTAAAATATATTTGGATAAAACGCGAAGAAGAAGCCCAAGGTGAAGGAAAACAAATTGAGCGACTAATCACACGCTTAGGAAAACATCCAGGCATTCCAACACTTAAACTTTCTGATCAAAGCGAGCGACACCTTTATTTTCCTTACTCTAAAAAGTATCGACCAAACTCCACGGAAATGCTCAATGTCCTTTATCGGCTTTATACCCCGGCACGTTGCTTTACCTGCTTTGATGCCACTTCCGAACTTGCTGATATTTCGGTTGGTGATCCATGGATGAGAGAGCCGGAGAAAAGCATAAAATTTCATAATGGCTATACTTTCGTACTCGCCCGCACAGCACGCGGCATGGAAGCGCTACGCCAAGCTCAAAAACAAGAAGCTATTTCGTTGTATCCGCTAGATGATAAGCAGGCGCTCAAATGCAATACCAAAATGGCCGTCGAAAAGCGTCATCGTGCTTTCTACTTGTTGCAACAAAGAGAAAAACAAGGGCTGCGTATCCCCCGTTATAACCTAGAAATCCCCGCCTTAAAATTAAAAGATAAGTTAAAGGTCAAACTAAACTTACTCACTCATTATTTTTGCTTCCATCATCCCCATCGCCTCACAGCACTAAAGCTCGCACTTTCCCCACTAGGTTATTATGCTCTTTTACTTAATCACATCCGGCGTAGATTACAAAAAAGATGAGATAGCAACTGCCTGCAGTTTTCGGTACTTAAGCAGTGCCTATGCTGGAAAAGAATATCATCAATGCCATCGTCTACGACCGGAAAGAACATAAAACTAGCCTTGCTCTAATTTGAATCTTGCCTTAAGTCTGGCCATACCGTTTCTTGGCGGATAGAAATAATTTGTTAAAAACTAAGGACGTATCTTCAGAAGCAAAATGTTTATTAAAAACATCTATGCATCTTAATAGAAATATTTTTTTGAATACTGTGATCTTTTTTGGTCTCTTTATTCTTTGTCATAATGCTTCTTTGCGGTGCGGAGCATTTATTAAGCCATAAATATTCACGAGAGATTAATAATGCTTCTTTCGGCGAACCAGGCGCGGATAAGGCTATCAACTTGCGAACGTAGAATGCCAATAAGATAAAAATGCTTAAGCCTTCAGAATTCTATGCCGACTATGAAGAATCAAATAATAGCCTCCAGAATAAAATGTTTATACTCAGAACTGATGCTGATGGCTTAATTCTGCCTTCTGCTATGCATAAATTCTCGGACTTGAAAATGGTATTTTGGGTGGCTCGACAACGGAATTTGGCTTTGTCGAAGAAGATAAACGATACCCGCATTTAGCTGCAAGGATAATAGAAAAACATTTAGATATAAAAATCAATTCCTATAATTCTGTCATTTCGGGCAATGATTCGCTGCATAGTCTTAATATTCTGCTTAATAAATTGATCCCTATGCATCCCGATATGGTGATTTTAAATCACAACATAAACGATTATTTCACACTCTATTATGAAGGTAATTATTGGCCCCCAAAATCCCCTCGTTCAAAAATAATCAAACGCGACGAAAGAACCAATAAATTATGGGAATTTGCATCAAGACAAGTCCAAGACTCTTTTCGCGGAATAACTTATTGGCTAGGAAGGTATCTTCCCGCGAGCATTGAGCAACAACCAGCTATGGAGAATATAAGGGCAACACAAAGACTGACAGATGATGCTTATGAAAAGGAATTTGAAAAGAATCTTGTTACTTTTGTTGAAATTTGTCGGATTCATGGCATACTTCCATTACTAATGACACAACAATATCGCATTACGGAAAGATATGGCGATTACTATGATGACTTCAGAAAAATTTATGAGAAGTTGCAGAATGTTATTAGGAAAGTAGCAAAAGAAAAACATATTTCGTTGATAGACCTGGATATACAGCTTCCTAAAGAAGAAAGGCTGATTTATGATTGGGTACATATTACGATCGAGGGATCTATTTACGGTGCTAATATCGTCGCCGAAGAATTAATCCCCATTATTAGAAATCTCAAACACTAGCTGGAAATAACCATATCAAAATTCATTAGCGATGGGTTTAAACCCAGATAACTCACAGTTCATTAGCAGCTAGCAGCACTATGTGACCTTTATAATTAGCTAAAATAGCTATTGAATCGCTATATGGATTGTATTAAACCAATATCTCTTCTTATTAACTTTCTTTGGTAACAACAATGAAAATACTAGTTACAGGTGCGGCGGGATTTATAGGTTCAAACGTGGTCGATGCATTGTTGGCACGCGGGGATGAAGTCATTGGCATTGACTGTTTTAATGATTTCTATCCTGTGACCAGAAAAGAAAAGAATATTGCAACTTTCCTAGCTAATCCCAAATTTACACTTTATCGCGAGAGCGTCTGCAATAAAGATAAAATGTTTGATATTATCAGCAGCCATCGTCCGGCAGCTATTGCTCATTTAGCCGCTTATGCCAACGTTCGCTACTCTATCGGACGCACACCATTATATATAGAAAATAATGTAATCGGTTCGGTAAATTTACTGGAAGCAGCCAAAGAGTTTAATGTTGGTAATTTTGTTTTCGCTTCTACTTCCTCTGCCTACGGACACAGTAAGATTTTACCATTTATAGAAACCGATGCTTGCAACGAGCCACTCTCGGCCTATCCCGCTTCCAAGAAGATGGTTGAGCTGGTTGGTTACACCTATCATAATTTGCATCAAATGAATTTTACGACAGTGCGTTTTTTTAGCGTTTACGGCCCCAAAGGACGGCCGGATATGATGCCCTATATGACAACAAAAAATATTTTTGAAGGAAACGAAATCACTCTCTACGATGCCGGGCAGATGAAGCGCGATTGGACTTATGTCGCCGATATAAGCGCCGGAGTTGTGGCAGCAATCGATAAACCTTTAGGCTATGAAATTATTAATCTTGGCCGTGGAGAACCTGTGCTCATGGCTGACTTTGTCTCAATTTTAGAAAACCTTATCGGCAAAAAAGCTATTCTGAAAACTCCACCGGCACCGGTAAGCGAGCCAAAAATAACTTTCGCCAACATCGATAAAGCAAAAGCTCTTCTTGACTATAATCCTAAAACTTCCATCGAAGAAGGTTTAACTAAGTTTTGGCAATGGTATCAACAAGAAGCGTAAATCGTTTGAAGGTTTTTTCCCTAGATGGTAAAAGTAAAACATATTCCGGTTAAGAATAACGATTTTCAGCATATAAAAGTCATTAAGCTCAATCGTTATAAAAGACACAGGTACGGAAAGTTTTTTATAGAAGGTGTTCGTAATATCAATGCCGCTATAGCCAACGGCTGGGAGATCGGTTTTTCATATACTCAGAAACAAAAAAGCTATCAGATTGGGCCAAAAATATCTTAACCAACTCTAAAACGGAATTGCACTACAAATTAACAGATCAGCTTATGCAGGAGCTAAGCGATAAAAATTCAAACTTTATTCCCCTCGCCTCTATCGACACAGAACAAGTCGAAACACTGTTTCAACAATACGTATTCCAAGCCTTACATGAAAAAGGACTCATCACTGAAGAAACTATTATAAACATATCCACCTGGCAAAACTCCGACTTTTCTGTTTTTGCCGGAGAAACTTTCAACAACCAAGAGCAACGCCTGTTTCTTGCCCGGTATCTTAAGAAATACCCGGTCGCCATTAACTCTCTTAAACTTGAAAATAACGGACTAGACACAACTATAACTATCACCAAACAACTAGACGACGGCGAGCAATCGGTATCGTTTTCACCTCTAGAATTCTTAGCGAAACTTCAGCAGCATATCCCCAACACATGGAAGCAGTCCGTGCGCTACTTTGGTACCTACTCGGCAAGAACTCGCGGCGCTAAAAAATCACCAAATCAAGAAACGACGACTACAGAAACAACAACTACCTCGCCAATCCTCCCCCTCTCTTCCGCAACGAAGAGTCAGGCAAAAAGCAGTAAGCTGGCAAAAGATCGCCGATCACTTAGGCGTCATCACCTGGTCAAAACCTCCGCCTATTCCAAAACCTCAAACTTCTGTCACCTACGACTACTCCGGCTACCCTAAAAATCTAGAAATCTAATCTGGGCATAACTCGCTTATTCTAAATTCTATGTTTCTTCAGCTAATGCTCAGGATTCTGCCATGGTAGCCACGTCGCTTCGGGTCTGCATTCAATAATTAAGTGCAACACCCGAGCTTAAAGACCTCGTCAGGTGTTAAGAAATTCAAACACTTACGAGGTCGATGGTTCAGAGTTAGTTCTACCTTCCTAATAGTCTTGATAGGAACTT
>JADZAE010000005.1 GCA_020852715.1 Deltaproteobacteria bacterium | reverse complement strand
TAAGCAAATGGATAAGCCTTCACTCGGTAGAAAATTTAATTAAATAACTCTATTATAAAAATATTTGATTAGTCACTGCCGTTTCCTTATCGGAAACGGCTAAATATGTGAAGGCTTATTCTTTGCCCCCATGATTTTGCTACCCAAAATCCGCCCCGATGGAGCTTAGTTTCATTTTGCCCATAAATAAGCCATCCATGGCTTATTTATGGGCATTTACGGAAGCGAATCGGGGTTTCGCTTCCGCGAAAAGCATCCTTGCTTTTCTTTATACCGTACACAAAACTTAATTACTTAGTAATATACCGTTCAACTAACTTGTTGCGTACGATATAATTTCACCGGTGCTTGTGGAGCGCGAAACATGTTGTGAGCGACAGCGAACAACTGGGTCGCCGGCGCACCACAGGCACGCGGCATTTTCTTACGCCGGAGGCGCAAGCGCGAGATCCTCTTAATTACCGTATCTGTGGACTTATGTATAAGACTCAACATGAGGCAAGATTCTTCATTAAGGAAAATTATCGTATTGCAAGTTCTATTTACTTTTTTTGTTGGGTTTATTATTTATTTACGGTAAAATTTGGCGACGCCATGATTTTACTCGTCCATCATGCTAATGTGTTTTCATTTCGTTTCACTTCATTCAAAATTCATTAGCGATGGATTTATTAACCTTGATTCACTATATCAGGAGGACTGATGAAATATTTATTATCTTTACTACTAGCACTATCACTTATGGCCTGTGGTAGTTCGGGTGGGGATGACGAAGCGACCGATACGTCCAGCTCTTCTTCCTCGTCCTCTTCTTCTGTAGCAATTGAGACCCATTACTTTGGTCAAAATGGAAACCTCTGGAAACCTGCCGGGGATCCACACGGCGGCAGTCCAGGAAATCTGGTTGTATTATTCAGCTCGCAATTCCAAAACCAGTTTGATCGCTGCGAAGTAACGTTAAATACCGGTGAAGTTTCACAGCTCATCTGCATCAATGATCAACCCTGGACACAAGTTCCTTACAGTTGCTTTACCAATGGGGATAGGCAAACTTGGCGGGCATCCGCTAAATGCAGCAGTATGGCTGAAGTGAAAGCTACCTGTTATAGTGGGGTCACTCAGTACGTCTTTACTGTAGTTGAGGCCAATCGACACGCAGTTTGTAGTCGATTTTAGTGGTAACCGTAACTAAGGAGATCGTCTCTCCCACGAGGCGGTCTCCGGTTTTCCAAAGACAAAAGCTAAAACAAAGTTAATGATGCATTAAGCAGCCCGCGCGATATTTTCCAGTTGCTCTTGGAGCCTTTTTAATGTGGGCTCCAATTGCTTTTCTAATGTCTCACCAATCGCCCACCAAGAATTATAAAGCTGCTGCTGAATGAGCTGCTCGCAAATACGAGTCAATTCATTAATCAAAGGCACTACCTGCGTATGATATGACTGCTTTAATGCCGGATTATACTCTAAGATGACATCATACCATTTAATAAAAGCGTTAAAATCTTTAACCGCCTGCCCCATTTGTTGATAACCACCGTTTTGTTCACCGGAGCGAAAACTATCACGAGAATTTATAAAACTCTGAATAACTTTCCCGATCAACGTTGGCGCCTGAATCAATCTTTCTTTTAGAAACTCGCCTCTTGTCGCAGTGTCTATTTCTAAAAGAGCAGTGCCATGCACACTTAATGGGGCACGCCAATCCGCTTCCACTAAATCACGACCACCAATAGTCATGGCAGAAATCACGCTATCCGGGTCAATGTTCATTTTAATAACTTCTACCAGCTCCCCCATTGTGCGCACACCATCAAGCTGCAATGGCAGCTGAGAGCCATTTACCATCACTGTAATCATTTAAAAATCCTAGTTTAATGTAGAAAAGTAATAACTATAAAGTCTGCTAAACTTCTCGGCACGACGTTTGAGCGAAAGGTACCTATTCTTTGTGTCTCTGGCAAGTGTTAGAGCATCAGAACCACGTAAATTCTGCTTTTCCATGACAAACATACGCGTTAATGCCCCAAACATGGTATGGGCCAAACCAATTCCCTCAATATTTCTATCAATAGTTTCACACGCTGCATTGATCTCGCCTAAGAACTTCGGGTTTCCTGACGAATCCATTATTAAATCAATTAAGCGCTCAATTAAGGTCAAACCCTCACCGGCCAGTGTGTCCAACTCATGTATTCCCGGAATAGCAATACGCGAAACTTCTTTGATCCGGGCCCAAATCTCCGCGCCGGGCACAGCAGCAAACTCGTCTTTCCATAACGCCCGATAAGTCTGGCGCGCCGCTTCTTGAAGTTTTTCATCGACCCCGTCGCGAACGATAAAACCGTTAATTGCCTTAAAATCCAAGAAACCATCTTCATCATAGTAAGACACTTTAATCGCTAAATTAGCCGGATTAACCTCGCTCGGAGAAATAACGTAATTCACCATTTCGGCTGACGTCTTATGCAACCGCAGTTCCACCATTTTTTTTACTAATTCAGCGCTAACTTGTTCATGGCAATCCGGACGCAAACAGGAAAAATTGGGGTTACAAGGATAACAGGAAACCTTCGGTTCCAAAATAATGTTGCCCTCGCTATATGGCCCCGTTTCATAACAGTAAGCAGAGGCCAAAAACAAAGCTACTACCGGCGTATTAACACTAACCGCCATGTGCATAGTCCCCGTGTCCCCGGTTACTAAAAGCTTTGCCTGTTTCAGTAACCCGGCTAGCTGACCGAGTCTGGTTTTCCCGGCCGCGCTAATTGCCCGCGGACTACTATAAAACTTGGTTACCTTTTCAATCAGCGTCTGTTCAGAACCTGAACCTGTATAAACCACGCGCGCGCCCAACTCTTCAACCAGCAACTTTGTTAAGCGCGCAAAATGTGCCGGTGCCCATTGACGTTTCTCCTGACTAGCTCCGACTTGGACACAAATCAGCGGAGAATCATCATCTAGTTTATTATCTTGCAGAAATTTTTTTGCATACTCTTCGTCTTCGGGCTTAGGGTTGTACATTAACTTTCTTGGGAACTCGCGCAACCCGGCGGAGCAGCGAAATATATCAACAATATTTATCGAATTGTAATTGCGATTAGCATGAAAAATAAAAGCAGCAAACAACATCGCCCAGGGATTAGAAATAAGCCTATTTCCCTCTTCATCGGAAATCCAACCACGGCTATCTTTAATATCCAGCATTCTTAAAAGTAACGCTGTGTAGCCTGAGGAAGACATGTTTATACAACAATCAAAATGCTTTTCGCGTAGTTCCTTAATCGCTTGGTCAAGATACAGATAGGCTTCGACGACATCCTGATAGTCGCGCGTTAAACAACGGTAAACCATGCCTAAATCAAGCACGTAAACTTCATCAACGCCGGGAATCCCTTCGCAAATCATGGCAAATTGCTTTTCAATCACCACCGTAATTTTTGCCCGGGGATAGCGTTGCTTTAGAGCGTAAATAGTCGGCGAGGCTTGCAGCATATCGCCCAATCTCGTAATTGCTACCAGACAAATATTTTTAATTTCTTCACTCATTATATTTAGCCGGTTATCTTTCCTGCCCGCATATCATTAACATCCCCAACCAGCTTCTTGATGTGGTGCAGGAATAACAATTTCATCTCTGTATCCGTCAACGTTCCGCGCCCCACTTGAATATCGCACACTAACGCGTTTAACGTTGGATCTTCGCCGCGCTCATATAAAGCCTGATAGCGCGTTAAAAGTTCCGGGGTATTTTTCGCAGTTTCTAAAACTTTGGGCCAAGGGCCTTCCGCGGCTTTACGCGATAGCTCGGCAAAACGATCAGCATAAATATAGCCCAACATGTCTTTTAAGCGCTGCACATAAGTGTGCTCCTTAAGCGCGCGCTCTCTGCCGGCGGCGGCCATTGCTTTTCTTTTCTCAGGATGGGCTAAATAATAATCGATTTTTTCTTCAAGTTCATGGCGATCAGCAAAAGTAGCCAGTTCTTTTCCGGGTGTAAATAACTCTTCCAGATGGAGTCTGTTATCTACCAATTGAAAAGCTCCGCTGGAGGCCAGCTCAAAGGTGCGCGGATTAATAAAATCACCATTAGGCTCAACACCGTCACGCTCAACCGATGAATGCAAATTGATATTGATTTTGCTAGCATTAAAGATTTTTACATATTCTTTCGGATCAAGACGCCGCCCCTGCTCCTGCACTAACTTATCAAAAGGATATCCGGTCGGCCATTGTGTGCCCCAAATTTTGAAGTCACGCTGCACCAAGGAAGCAAAAATTTGCTGGCGATTATGATAACCGGCACCAAGAAACGAAATATCCGAACCCCAGCGAGCGCTTTCTTCGGCGCTTAGTTCCAGCGGGGTGTGCACTTGCGGTGAACAAGCCATTGGCAAATAGATAGCCCGCCCGGCGCCGGCTGATTCCACCATCGTCAAATACGGCTCTTTTTGAATAATAAACATATAATCAAAGTAGCGAGATATTTGTTGCCAAGCCGTGAACCGACGGCAATCCTCCATGAACCACATAACCGTAATGATGCCCTTCTCGCGAATTTTCGTCAGCACCTTGGGAGACAACGGCGCCTGAGCAACACAAACTAAAAGATCAACCGGCTTTTCTTCTATGCCCTCAATGACCATCTGTGAAAGTAACTCTACATACTGCGATTGCAGAGCGTCAATGCGTTTTTGGCTTTGAAAATATTTACCTAGATTTCGGTAGCCGTCCATAAAACAGCTCAAATCGTAGCCATAGACCCGCTGATTAAGCTGGCGAAAAGCCATTTCTAAATAGCCGGCAATAGGCAAAGTCCCGCCATATAACGGCCCCACTACGGCCACTGATGGACGTAGTTCTTTCAAGCCCCGCGTCGACCAAAAAATTCTTTTGCACTCATCCACAAAATAACGGCTCAATGCTTGCGTTTGTGGATAGATTAATAGCTCAGCTTGCGTCAGCACTTCCTCAAACTGCTTAATTTTCTTTAATTCCTCGCTGGAAGTGACAAGAAAATCAACTCCCTTAAGCAACTCAGACAAATCATGTATTCCTAAGACTGCATGTAACAAATCTAGATTAGGCTCAACGATAACTTTTAACTGCACATTGCGCTGCGCTAAATAATTAAGATGATAGCCGGAAGCCACGCCGACCAAAGCCACAAAATTGCTGGCACCTAAACGCGCTTCCGCTAAACTTCTATCCACCCAAGCCTGAGCGGAAGCTAGCGGCTTATTAACTTGATCAAGAGGGAATCCACGCAGCACCAACACCGGAAGCTGGCTTTCTCCGGTTTGCACACTAATTTGCGCACTAAAAGTATGTGCAGCCAGTGTTTTTGCTAACTCCGGAAATTTTTCTTCGATAACTCTGAGATTTTTCTCGTAGTAATCAGCGTTAAAGAATCTATCAAGCACGGTAAATCGATTATGACTAACACTCTCTGGTCCACCCTGTTGCCGACATTTTAGCTGTTCTAAAATGTTACAGACTTCGGGTTCAGGTTGACGATAAGAACTAACTGCAAACTCCAAAGCTTTAATCGCTTCAACTATCTGCCCTTTTCCCATATGTTGGGTGGCGCAGGCGATAGCCATCATATATTCAGTTTTTGAACCTTGCCAGGATTGGTTATCGCTAGGTTCTCCTTGCGGTAAAAATACACGCACCAGTTCATCTTTATCGATAGTCGCAGTGGACTCTTTTTTTAGCGCCACCATATAGGCGACTAGGTCGGCCTGGGGATCGGAAATTTCAAAAGGCAGGATCAACTCTTTACAACTAAGCAGAGAAAAGCCTGCTCGCCGACAACCATCTTCAAAGCATTGACGATCAAAACTGCGAATGGCTAAAGTATCTTCAGCGCGCGTATCCTGCGCACGTCCCAGATACACCTGTAATTTGAGAATTTTATCTATTTTTAAAACCCGCGCTAACTCAATAAGATATGAAGCAATCGCATCCACCGGCATAATACTGATCGAGGCAAAACTAAAAGCAAAATCTACGCTTTCATCGCCAATACCGGAAAGATCAAAACCATTACCTAAAAATAGCTCGATATTTGCCGCCGGATCCAACAACTGTTGCGCTTTTTCTAATGCCGCTAAAGAAACATCGACACCAATGACTTTACCATAATAACGCGACAAAGGTTTTAAAATACGACCAACTCCACAACCTAACTCCAGAGCAATCTCATCCTGTGCTTTTATCAGATCAACATCGGATAAAATGATACTTAAATCACGCTCACCAACGGTAAACATCGCATCATCGTCATTGATACCATCACTCATCCAATAGCGGTAATCGTGTTTAATGCGATTATCCCACTCTTGGCGCATACGCGTTGATTTATTATTCAGCGATCCGTTGTCCATCTTGCAAAAATCTCAGTATTTTATAATTCTCAGGTGCTAGCATAAAACCAAGTGCCCATGCTTGCTAAAAAGCAGCAACTGCCTTGATACATCAATAGATGCTCGTAGAAGGACTATGGTTCAGTCTTTTTCCTGATTAAAATGGCTGGATAAACTTGCCTATATTAAGGCAAGTTCGTTAGAAAGAACTGCGAAAATTCGGTGTTTTGGGCATTTCAGCTGCCGGAGCATTTGCCGGTTTAACTTCTGTGCGTTTTGGACCGATGGCTTCCATCGGCTCTCCCATGGCCTTTAGTTCGCGCTCAGCTTTCCCCGAGTTGATAATATCGTGGTAAGCATCCGAGATAGATTCCATCATCTTAATTACTCGCTGAATCTTTTGCGGGTCTTTGTGTAAATTAGCTTCTGTTAGATAGAAAAGCATAAAATCATATAAACGATCTAAGTCGCGAGCAATCTTGCCGCCTTTCTCGAAATCAAGAGTGTTCATCAATTCTGAAATGATTGCCTGAGATTTGCTTAAAAAACGGGCGAATTTGGCAATATCGCGTGCTTCCAAGGCTTCTTTAGCTTGACCTAAAAACTTAAGACAACCTTCATACATCATCAACAATAAACGGCCTCGATCAATTGTCGTAAATTGAACAGTCCGGTATTGGTTGTGTGCTTGTTTATTCAACATGTAATAATCCCTTTTCAACCCAATTGCTGTAGTCAACAATCTCAACCAAGTATACTAATCGGCAGATACCCTAATTTTCATTAATTGTTTTTTCCTTAGTCGGGCCGTAAATGATTATTTCTTTAATAATATCGGTATATTAGGAAACATTAAAAGTAAATAGATACTGCCATACAATAATACTTCACTATGCTCCGGCATTCACTGTTTTCATAGTTAAGCATCTTCTTAACAAATGAATGACGTTGGGTTTATCCTAAACTTTGAATTGCGGAACTCAGAGAAGAACCCTCGCTTTGCATTCTACCAATTGTAGATTCTAATCTCGAATACTGCATCTGCAGTGTCTCACGATATTTTTCCAAGGTTCTTTCTAACTGGTTGATGGAGTCATTAAGCACTTTGATTTCACTGTCGTTCGCTTCTTTCGCGTTATCAATGGTCCCTTGGAATTTTGTATATTCATAAATCAACCCGTCAACCCCGGCTATGGAGTCGGCAAAATCACTGATTAGCTCTTGCGCGCCCACCGAGTCCTCAGCAATTGCTTCTTTGAAGGTATCCTCATCAAGGGTGATTGTTCCGTCGCGATTTGTCGAAATTCCTAATTCTGACATTTTAGTTGCTGTTGTTCCGTTGGCCGATTCCGCTGTTGAAATCGCGGAACGAAAATCAAAAAGGAAATCATCGTCCACTCGAGTCTTGGCTAATGTCCCATAGGTCAGAGCGACTTTATTACCGCTTTCTTTGCGATCGATAAAATCATTTTCATCGACGTAATCAACGATATCATTATAAGCCTCAACGATCTGATTCATTAAATCTAAGGTATTTTCTGTATCATCACTAATCGAAATAGTGGTTGCTCCCTCAGAGACTAATTGAATTGTTACGCCCGGAATCAAGTCGCTAATCGTATTGTTCGATCTTTCGATGGCTCCCGATATTCCGGTCACTGAAACGCTGGCATTTTTTGCATTCGTCGACGCATCTAACGTGTCAGATTGCAATTCAATAATCCCGACATCAGCACTGATCGCCAATTGTCCCTCCTCGGTTCCCTGCTTAAGCGTGCTAATCATGATTCGATAATCAGGGCTGCTATCCGTTTCTGTGTTAATAACAGTGGCTGAGAGGCGGCCACTGGAATTGGCGGCGTTATTGATAGAATCAACAAATTGTCCGACTGTTGTCGAGTTGGCGGTGACAGCAACAGTTACTGTCTTTTGGTCAGCCCCCGTGCCCACAGTAAATGTAACATTACCACTGCCGGAAGTGGATACATAATTGGTTGTTGCTGTATAGCTCTCATCAAAAGAGGCACTGGCGTTTTGCGCTAAATCATTCACCGTTAAAGAAAATGATGAATTGACGGCATTTGATCCGGCGCTAGCCGTTGCTATTTCTGTGTTTGCGCTAGTCACTTTTTTCTTTAGTCCGCCACCGTTGGATGAGCGAAACTGATCGACTAAATCGTTAAGTGCTAATAGTTTGGTATTTAATTGTTCAAGAGCATCACTCTCGGAGTTAAGAAAATCAATATCGTTGCGCCGTTTTACATTGTTGACTGAACGCGCCTCGACTAGAGCATCGATTAATGACTTGGAATCTATCCCCGAAGCAAGTCCCGTAAATTGGATTGTTGACATATGTCCCTCCCTGGTTTCTCTTCTTAATTCAAGAAAAGCTATCCTTGCTTTTCTTGATCCCTAAAAAAACAACTCTCTCCTATTAAAACTGCAAAATCCTTGTTAAAGCTGAAGCCTGACTGTTGAGCTTAGCAAGTAAGCCTTCGAGCCCGCTAAACTGCCGAAGCATTGCTTGTTCACGTTCAGAAGCCGATCGTTCAACGCGACTTACTGTTTCGTTAAGCTGCTCAGTTTCCTGTTTATTCCCGGCAATCTCCCTGTCAATCGCCAGATCATAACCAGTAAAACCATGCACGACACCCGACACTCCCCCAATCTTATCAGCAACATTTGTTAAAATCTGCGCGGCGCCTGCTCCATCTCGAGCCACTACTTGTTCAAATTTTGCTTTATCAAAAGACAAGGTTCCATCTCGCTGGGTGGAAATTCCTAAACTAGAAAATACCAAGTCCCCGGATTCAGACTGCGCGCCCAACAGAGCACTGCGCAAGGAAGACAAAGCATCATTGTCGATATTTGTTTTTGCTAGCGCACCATATTGGTTGACATTCTCACCATTAACATTGCTAACAGTAACAGCGTCTTCGGTATTTATGAATTCAACAAGATTATTGTAGGCACCAATAAAAGCTTCCACCTGTTTGGTGTCCACCCCTGCTTGCGATTCCACGCTGACTACAGTTGTTCCCTCGCTTTGTAATTGCACTGTGACACCGGGAACAACATCAGAAATTGAGTTAGTCGCCCGTTTGATCGTCCCGCTAATACCACTTATTTGAAACTCGGCATCAGTTGCCTGATCTAAAGTCATGGACCCCAGACCTCCGGCGGCCAGTAAGTCTTCATTCTCGGCAGCCACGCTAATTGATCCCTTTTCTGTTCCTAATTCTTTTGTGCTAAACATAATGCGATAACTGGGATCGCTTTCTGTGCCGACATTCACTAAAGAGGCACTGGCTTTACCGGCGGCTTGTTTATTAAATTCCGATACAAAACCCTCAGCCGTAGTCGTGGCCCCAACAGCGACGGAAAATGTGCTGCTATTCTTACCCGTGCCCACAGTAAAACTTAAGTTTCCCTGGTCAGCAGGATCTTGCAAAATTAGTTCTTTACTGGAATCAAATCCCCGATCAAAGGAACCGGACGCCGATTGTGCTAGAGATTTTACCGTGATGGCGAAAGTTCCTGATTGGGCGGAACTATCGGCCGCAACTTTTACTATTGCCTCGTTAGCACTGCTTGCATCTTTAATCGAAGCTCCGCCGCTAACCGTTCGCATTCCATCGAGCTTATCAGCTACGTCCAATAAGAGAGTGCGCAGCTTTTCTAAAGCCGTTGTCTCGTCTGCTAAGTTAGAAACTTGATTAGTGCGGACTTTATTTTGAATAGTGTATTGTTCTTTAACCGCCGAGGCTATTTGTGAACCATCAATGCCGCTTCCGATACCCGGAAATGTGATATTACCTGCCATAGTATTTTTTTCATCCTTGTAAAAAGTGTTTGCCGCCACCATAAGCTCCAGTTGCTCATGGCCATACACACACCCATGGGAATGGTATCGGCATTTAGTGCCCTAAACTTAAACGATATTTTCCGCGCAAAGAGGTTATATTTCTAAAACAGATGGATTTAACTAGCTATAATAACTTGCTATTTTATTTTCCTTAAGATGCGCACCAAAGCAGGTGAAGTTATGGCCTAGAATGGGTATTCGCCAACACGAGCAAATAATATTTCATCTAAACTTTATTCGTCATGAAAAACGTCGGTGTTAGAATAATTCCGGTATATTTTGAGTAGAGTGCCTAAAGGTTGCCTTCATCACTTAAGCTGCGGGTTACTAAAGTTCTTATTGGAGAGCTTTATCACACCCGCTGCTGCGGGAGATGGAGGAAATATTATGTTTAGTCTCAGCCGCATACCCGAAGTTCTAAAGAGGAGTGTGAAGCTGACGAATTTTATCGTCGGCATCGGCCTTTTTGGGATCTGGCAATGGATTTCTCATTGCTCACGGGGCCTTTTCACGAATGAGGGAGTGTATTTCGTGATGGGGTTGATGTTCTCCACTATTGTGGTCTCTGCGATCACCTGGAGGATATTTGCCAAAATAATTGTTGTCTCCGGAGTCATAGCTCTCGGATGCACAGTTTATGATGGCGATGCGGCACAGCGCCTGAGCGAGTATCTATACTACAGCACATCACCTCAAGCTATCGACATCATGATAGTCGGTGGCGAACCGGATGAGGTGAATATGCCTGAGTTTGGCGATATTCGTTCAGAATTTTTAATTTGTCGTTCGTTCATCCTTGACGGCGCGCGGTTCTATGCCGTCATTTTTGTGCTGTTTAACATTCTTCAGATAGCTTTTTTTGTCTGGAAGCGCAGCAGAGAAAAGGATGAAATTCCCTATGGATGGGAGGAAGTGGCCGACAAAGAGGCATGGCCGCATGCGGCTCATGCTTGAGGGAGAGGTTTTGGGTTGGGAAAGAAAATCTTTCTTTCCCAACCCAAGAGGGGAATGGCGCTCTACTTAATTTACCTTCTATTCTTCGATAACCTTCGATTCAAAACGAGCTTTCGTCTGGGGAATAAGTCAAAACCAAGTATGGCTTCAGTTCTAATAGTGAATTTACTTCTCGGGAATAATGCAAAATCATGACTTTTCGCCCTCCGGCGATTGCTCATGCATCGTCCTGAAAAATGTTGACAGGTAAACAAACGTTAATAAATCGCGAAATCGGTACATGTACTTAACTTGGCAGCTGTTAAGCTGCCAAGGTTTGCCCCCTGCAGGGGGCAGAAATCTCGACTAAAATCTTGCTTATTCTTTTCAAAATAAACTGCCGCCGGTGTCCTCATCTTCAAGCTCCAGTGTGGACGAATGTCGTTGTAAACGCCAATAGCCTGCGCAGTAGCTTTGAGTGCGAACTTCGGCAACTCAAATGTAG
>JADZAE010000004.1 GCA_020852715.1 Deltaproteobacteria bacterium | reverse complement strand
TTATCCTCTGCTGTCCATTTCTTACGATTTTTGCCGTCTTTCATATGGTCTCCTTTACTTTATTTAAGCTCCAGAGTACCTCTTACCAAATTTTACAAAAAGTCCGAATTTCAAAAAAGCGTTACAAGTGGTCTTGTGGCTTGCTCGTCGATGGGTGGAACTAAGGGCGTGTAGGTTGTCGGTGCTATTGCGGCTAAGGCAAAAGTGGCGGCAGTGGATAAGGAGCAGTGCTTGGTGAGTGTGGAAAATGAGGATGGATCGAAGGAAGTTCTTAAAGTGGGAGAAGAGGCGCGCAACTTTGATCGGATCGAGGTGGGCGATATTGTGAAGACAGTTTATTATTAGCCTGTTGCTTTGTCTTTAGGAGATAAGGGGGCTGATCCGAGCATGAAGAAAAATACTTCTATGGTTAGAGCATCGAAAGGAGACAAACCGGGCGGACTTATTGTCGAAGAAGCAACTGTGAGCGCTATCGTCAAAACGATTAACAAGGATTAGCGCGACCTGACTCTTGATCTTCCTACAGGTAAGGTTGTTACCACGAAAGTTAGACCTGAGGTTAAGGCTTTTGATAATTTAAAAGTCGGTGATTCTATTAATGTGGATTTGACACGCGCTTTCGGTATTTCTGTGGAGAAGCCTGAAGCAAAGTAATAATCGTGTCGTGCATTATGTTAAAAAGGGGGCGTAGCCTCCCTTTTTAGTTTACGGATATGTTAAGTGGTATCTTTTATCGATAATTAAAGATATTAAAAGCCATATATGAAACGAACTAAGGCGATTGAAATTTTAGATGCGAAGAAAGTTAGTTATGAACTGCGGGAGTTTGAGGCGGTGGAGTTAACTACTAATGAAGTGGCCGCGAAGCTTGGGATTCCGATTGAGTGGGTTTATAAGACTTTGGTGGTCGCGGGGCAGAGCGGGAAAATGATGATGGCTATTGTGCGCGGAGATATGGAGCTTAACCTTAAGGCTTTTGCTAAGGTTTTGGGTGAGAAGAAATGTGACTTGATTCCGCAAGGGGACTTGCAACGAGTAACTGGATATTTAAAAGGCGGCTGTTCGCCGCTTGGCAGTAAAAAAGTTTTACCAGTCTATATAGATAACACAGCCAAAGACGTGGTGCGGATTAGCGTGAGCGCCGGACTGCGCGGTTTACAGATGTTGGTAAATGCCGAGGATTTAGCCAAAGTGGTCAATGCCAGTTTTTTTGATTTACAGTGCTAAGTTTTGCCAGAAGCGCCAAATACTAGTAAGGCTAGTGCTGACAATCAGACATTGAGCAATTAGTATCATGCAAATATTTTCCAAAGAATATTTTTCACAGTACAAACGTAATTGGGCTTTGGCTTATCCGCTGATGATTGTGCAATCCATGCAGATGGTCATGCACATTGTGGATAATATTATGGTCGGCCGGCTGGGTAGCATGAGTCTTGCCGGAGTGACATATGCCAATTCGGTTTTTGCTTTATTTTTGTTCATCGCCATCGGGCTTAGCTTGGGATTGACCCCACTAGTGGGTAAGGCAAACGGTGAGGGTAATGTCACCAAATTAAAGATCATCTTTAACACTTCTCTAACTTTTCATATCATTTTTGCTTTCGTTTTTTGCCTGGGCATTTATTCGATGTCTTTTGTGCTCGATTATTTCGAGCAAGAGGCTCAGGTCGTGACGATAGCTAAGCCGTTTTATAAATTGATTTGTTTATCGATGATTCCGGCCATTATCTTTGGGCATTTTAAGCATTTTCTTGAAGGGATGAAAATAATCAAACCGGCGGCGAATATTCTGATTATCAGCAATATTCTGAATATCATTTTTAATTATTTGTTTATTTACGGCAATTATGGCTTTCCGGCGCTAGGTACTTTGGGCTCGGCTGTCTCCACTTGCTGTGCCAGGTTTTTACAGCTGGTGATGATTCTGGGATATTATTGTTATCATTGCGATTTGTTCCATGAATATTTTAAGCATATCAGGCTGAAGATCGATTGGCGGGTTCTGGCTGATTTTATTAAATTGGGAGCACCGATAGCTCTGCAGCTGGTGGCAGAGGTAGCATATTTCTCCTTTGGCGGGATTATGGTCGGTTATTTTGGGGCTGCCGCGCTGGCTGGTCACGCGATTGCGTTGAATATAATATCGCTAAATTATTTATTGGCTTCCGGCTTTTCTGGCGCGGCGACTATTAGCGTGAGCAATTTTCATGGGGAGAAGAAATTCAGAAAAGTGCAAGTAGCTGCGTTTAGTAGTGCGCTGATGACAGTTGTGTTTATGAGTTTTTGTACTGTAGCAATAATTTTATCTCGCTACCAGATACCACTTATTTATTTAGAAAAGACTGAAGTTGAGGCCATCAGCATGGCGGCAAATCTGCTGATTTTAGGTGCCGTATTCGAATTGTTCGACGGGATGCAAGTAATCTCTTTAGGGATTTTACGCGGGCTTCATGATGTTAAAATTCCTTCCTTAATTTGCGTGCTGTCCTATTGGGTGGTAGGCTTTTCCGCAAGCTATTTATTATCGGTTAAGTTAGGGTTTGGCGCGCAAGGGGTATGGGATGGGTATATCTTATCTTTGGCCTGTGCAGCTACTTTGCTGGGTTTAAGGAGCTATCGAGCGGTGAAGCAGTTGGATGTGTGCTAATGCGTTAGGACTCTGTAGTGCTTTATAGTCCGTGCCTGAAGAGCTTTTGACAAGGGGGCGAGATATTTTATAGAGTCGCGACCTGGTAATTTACTAAATATTTAGGAGAAACATTGAGTCCACATAGTCAAGCACCTACCGGTCGCACTTTTGCCTTTCGCTGGCTAATGCGACTGTTTTTGATTAATGCCGCTCTGCTTTCTTTGTTGTCGCTACGTTACTGGAGCGTGAGTCCGGCAGGGGATGCTTTTTTAGCTAAGGCTTTTGCTTTGAGCGCTACACTGGGACATTGCGCCATCATTTCTTTTTGTATTTTACTGCCGGTGTTTATTCTCGCTGCCTTCAGAGTGCGTGTGCGTTATTTGTCGGCGCTAAGTGTGCTTATCTGTGGGTCTATGGGTATCGTGCTGGTGGCAGATACGTTTTGTTATCAGCAGTATCGTTTCCATATTAATGCGGCAATTGCAGAAATGTTTTTTGGTCCAGCATCGAAGGAAATCTTCGTTTTTCCGACAAGCATGTATGTGAAAATGGGAGCGATGTTTGCGGCTATTTACTTGACTCAGATGCTCGCAGCCTTTGTCGCCTACCGCTTAACTCTAAAAAAGCAAAACTGTAAGGCCGAGTGGTGGACTACTTTTGTGTTAATTTTCTGTGCGCTCGGGGCAATGGTGATTTATACAATCGGTGATATTATGTCTATCACGACGATTACGCAGGGGGCCGAGGTACCGCCTTATTTCCCGCGAATTACTATGCGCAGCTTTTTGTCCAAGTGGGGTATTGAAACCAACACTGTGCGCTTCAAATCAGAAGCCGGAGGCGGGAGTTTAAGCTATCCGCTGGAAGCGTTAAATTGTAGCCCGCCAGTTAAGCCAATGAATGTGTTGTTTTTGGTATTAGATGCTTGGCGCTTTGATATGCACGCGGCTGATGTTGCTCCCAATATAAATGTATTTAGCAAACAAGCGCTGAATTTTGAGCATCACTCCAGCGGTGGGAGCGCAACACGCTCGGGAATATTCTCTTTGTTTTATGGATTACCATCGCGCTATTGGCGGCCCATGCTTGCTGAGCGCCGTGGTCCTGTGCTCATTAGTAAGCTCAAAGAATTTGGCTATCAGTTTGGCATTTATGCCGGCGCGCCGTTAAATAGTCCGGAATTTGATCGGACAGTTTTTGTTGACTTAGCCCCGCTTAAAAATGAAAACGTGGGGAAGAAACCATATGAGCGCGATATTGAGATCAAAGACCATTTTATAAAGTTCCTTGATGAGCGCGACACTAACCGGCCATTTTTTGGTTTTATTTTTTTTGATGCCCCGCACGCCTTTTCGCTACCCAAGAATTACCCCATGCCTTTTACTCCCAGCTTAAAAGAGCCGGAGTTTATGGCGCTAAATCCTAAATATCCACCGTTGCCGTTTTTTAATCTTTATAAAAACTCTATTAGCTTTAACGATGAATTAGTGGGGGAGATTATAGCTAAACTAAAAGAGCAGTCGCTTTTAGATAATACTATAGTGCTGGTTACCGGCGACCATGGACAGGAGTTTAATGAGCATGGGCTAAATTATTGGGGGCACAACGGAAATTTTACGCCGTTACAAACGGATGTGCCGATGATAGTTAGCTGGCCGGGAAAAAGCGCACAAGTGCTTAATCACTGGACCAGTCATTTTGATGTAGCGCCAACGCTTTTAAAAGAAGCACTGGGCTGTGCTACTCCTATGGATAAATACAGTGTCGGAAAAAGTCTGTTTGATGATTCCGAGAGAAAATTTTTGCTCTTGGGAAATTACGAAAATGCGGCGATCGTTGAGCCGGATAAAATAACTAATCTCTCTCCTTACGGATCTTTAAAAGTTACCGATTACGAATTGCGCTCACTGGAAAACGAAAGACCCAGCCCGCAAATCTTTGCCCAAGTCCTCGAACAACAACGCCGCTTTTTCATTAAGGCACCGTAGGGGGCTGTATCAAAAGGGCACTCTAAGTAGTTTAAATATGTTAGTAGCTACCTATAGGGAGGAGCTACGATGAAGAAATTTAAAGAATATCAGTAAGGGCAAATGATGCTACTGCCGCCATCGTTGG
>JADZAE010000003.1 GCA_020852715.1 Deltaproteobacteria bacterium | reverse complement strand
TTATCCTCTGCTGTCCATTTCTTACGATTTTTGCCGTCTTTCATATGGTCTCCTTTACTTTATTTAAGCTCCAGAGTACCTCTTACCAAATTTTACAAAAAGTCCGAATTTCAAAAAAGCGTTACATGATCACCATACTTAGATACAGCAACGTGCGAGACTAGACCCACTCCCGGGCGCGCTTTGCCTAGCGGCTTATATTCCGAGGGTAACTCAGCTATGCGAACTTCCCCCTTGCACTTGGAGCAAGCTTTCTTGATGCGGATATGCTCCCTAACGAACATCTTTGCGGGGATATACTCTATCTCTTCGCTCTTTTCTTCGCCAATCTTTACAAGCTCTGCCCCACAGCAACTACAGATCTTCTCTCCTGGCTCATGAATAACTATCTCTCGTGGTAGATTAGCAGGTAATGGCTTTCTAGGATTATATTTCTTACGGCTATGCGCTTCTACCGTTATTTCTTCTTCTAGCTCTTTGGTTTGAATTTCTTCTGCTGGGAACATCGGCAGCGGCTCGGACATGATGATATGGTGCTTTTCGCTCCTTTGTCCAAAGACATGCTTCTTAAGCTGCAGTTTGAGCTCTTCAACTTCCTTTTTTAACACGCCGTTTTCACTTTGCATTGCGCAAAATGATTTTACTAAGTCTTCGTTACTAGCATTTATCACGGCCGTGTTATTCATGAATGACTAATAACACGGCGCGTATTTTTTGAAAATTATATTCTAACTTTTTCTGAAATATTTTTAGAAAAGTTTATGCGATTAAGTTCAATTCCTGAAAGTAACTTTCTTAAATCTACTCCCGTGATTTCTTCATAGCCATCTTTATTCTCTACGCGAAACGCTCCCGCTTCCAGTCCTTTATACCAAATCGCATAGCCATCTTTATCCCAATACAATAACTTCACTCGTTTGCGGCAGCGGCTTAAAAAGACAAATGCTTCTCCGCTTAGGGGATTCAACTTCGCTTCACTTTTCACTAACTCAGCTAAACGATAAAAGCCGCGCCTCATATCGCACGGCTTTGTAAATACGTATACCCGGATATCTTCTTTAATTTCGAACATCGCTTAATAGCTCCACCAGCGATTTAATCACCCCCGCGTTATAGCCAGAGTCTACTACCAGCTTAACTTTGCTCCCAATATGGATCTCCACCGGTCGGCTGCCTCCGGATATCTGCACAAAGCTTCCTCCGGAAAGCTGCTTCAGCCGTTTTTTCCAGTACACTAACTGATGGACGTTTAGATTATTGCGCCGACAGTATTCGCTCTTACTTAAACCGCTCTGCTCATAGCGGTTAAACCTTTCTTGCCAAATCTCTTCTTGTTTTTTGTTGTTCATATCGCCTCCGATGATTAGCGCCTAGGGACTATCCCTTGGCTTTTCGGAGAGGCTTTTGGCCTCGATTCAATTCGCCTTCAACCTGTAGTTAGGCGGACAATTATGTAAAGAACAGCATTTAAAATTAGCCATGAAACTTGGCCTTTCATTTGGCACTTTTCAAGCAGGTATGCCGGTTATTGGCTGAGCCATAGGTTTGCAATTAAGAAACGTAGTATCGACTTTCGATCATTGGATTGCTTTTATCTTGCTTGTCTGCGTGGGTGCAAAGATGATTTACGAAGCCTATTATGGCGATGATGAAGGCTGTGCTTGTCAAGGCTCCTGTCCGGACATCTCCTGGCCGATGCTTATAACTTTAAGCGTGGCAACAAGTGTTGATGCCTTAGTTATCGGTTTTAGCTTTTCTTCTCTGCCGGTTACCGTCATTACACCGGTTTTAGTGATTGGCCTGATTACTTTTGTTTTCAGTTTTCTGAGTGCCTTTTTAGGCCGCTCGTGCTGTTCATTATTGGACAAAAAGGCTGAGTATTTTGGAGGTGTTGTCCTTAGCGGTCGGTTTTAAAATCCTTATTTCCTATCTTTTTTAAGAGGGGCATCGATTGTTTTCCCCTCTTGTCTTTTATCTCGCTTTTGCTAAACAACAGAACTACGGTTTTAAAAGTTTTGAAAGGAGGTTTTAGATGACTAAGTCTTCATCGAACTTACCCGGCAATTGTCGTATTTGCGGTGGTATCGGGGGGCAGTATATTCGGGATTCATTTTGCCCGGTATGCAGCGGAACAGGGCAGCTAGTAGTTGGTAATTCATCTCAAGTTTGCCTTGCTTGCGAAGGCAAAAAAGGCCAGCGGATATTTATCCCTTGCACTGTTTGCAATACTTTTAAACGCAAGTGTAGCATTTGTAATGGCATGGGGAAATATTATGATATCGTCGGACAGTGTGAAAGGTGCGAGGGTGTTGGATATTTTCTTGTCGGCAGGGAGAAAATAGATTGTCCTGAGTGCCATGGCCAAGGAGGAGAACAAACGATTGTTAAATGTCCTTGTTGTTGCTCCATGGAATAAGCCTTTTTTAAGGGCTTTTATTTGCGAACTTTAGAGGCATGAGCTTCGGAAAGGATGTTGTATGCAAGCGACTAATGCGCAGGTTTGCAAAGTATGTCGCGGCTCCGGCAATGTTATTGCCAAAGGAGATGTCTGTGAGGTCTGTAACGGGGATGGAATTGATTCGCATGATAGGCCCTGTTACGCTTGCGGTGGTTACGGGAATAAGCGCTACAAGGAATCTTGCCCCGAGTGTCACCCCGGAGGAAAGAATTAGTCTAGAATAGAATGTTTTCTGCGCGGGGCTTTCACAAAAGCCCCATTTTTTTATCAAAGAGTAATCTTACTTAGGCCAATAAGATTTACTTGTGCGCCAACACAATCTTCAACACGCGTCGTATTGGCTCAGCCGCTCCCCAGAGCAGCTGATCGCCAACGGTAAATGCGGCTAGATACTCAGCACCAAGATTCATTTTATGCATGCGGCCAACGGGCACGGTTAAGGTACCGGATACGGCGGCCGGCGAAAGCTCCTTTAAAGTATCCTCTTTTATATTGGGCACTACTCTTACCCATTCGTGTGCCCCTGCGAGCATCTGATCAATCTCGTTTAACGGAATGTCTTTTTTTAGTTTTATGGTTAACCCTTGAGAGTGGCAGCGCATGGCACCAACACGGACACAAACGCCGTCAACCGGAATAGGATTAGAGCTACGGCCTAAAATCTTATTGGTCTCCACTAGCCCTTTCCATTCTTCTTTGGTTTGGCCATTATCCATAGGTTTATCAATCCAAGGAATTAAACTTGCGGCTAAAGGAGCGCCGAAATTCGCTGTTGGCATGCTGCCGGAGCGTAACTCGCTAGTTACACAGCTATCATATTCTAACGCTGTTGCCGCCGCATTGGCACGTAAGGGTGCAGTTCTATCCGAAAGATGAGCCATTTGCGAAACAAGCTCAATCATATTTTTTGCGCCGGCTCCCGATGCGGCCTGGTAAGTCATGGAAGTAATCCACTCCACAAGGTTCTCACGAAACAGCCCGGCTAAAGCCATGAGCATAAGACTAACTGTGCAGTTACCGCCAACATAAGTTTTAATTCCATTTTTCAAGCCTTGATCAATGACTGAGCGGTTAACGGGATCAAGCACAATAATACTGTCGTCGCGCATACGAAGCGTCGAGGCGGCATCTATCCAATAGCCCTGCCAACCTTCCTTCCTCAATTTATCATATACTCCTGTTGTGTAATCACCACCCTGACAAGTTACAATGATATCCATTTTTTTAAGAGTAGCAATGTCGTTAGCATCGGCTAATGGCGGCACCGAAATGCCAATCTCCGGTCCGGCTAGTCCAACTTGCGAGGTAGAAAAGAATAGCGGCTCGTATCCGCCGAAATCATGTTCTTCGAGCATGCGCTGCATTAACACAGAGCCAACCATTCCACGCCAACCAATAAATCCAACTGTCTTCATTCTCTTTCCTCCAAGTAATTATTTTAAATCAATTAGGCCATTGTTCCCCAATAACTATGGCGAGTAACAAAACCAATTTCTTAACTCCACAAAAATTTGGTCTCTAACAGATAAAAAGCTAGCCCGTTAAATACTCAACAGCGCAGCATTTCAATGTTAACATTACAAATGGTAAAGGGCGTCTTTGATAACCTCTCCAACTGTGGGATGCGGAAACACCAGCTCTCTGATTTCCTCGATACGGAATTCCGCTTCAATTAAAGCGGCGACGCCCCATATGATTTCTGAGCTAAGATTACCAATAATATGCACGCCAAGAAGTGAATTGGTTCCGCTATGCACAACAACCTTAACTAAGCCGCGGGCCTTGTCATTCTCGGCGACAAAGCGCCCGCTAACCCCTAGTGGCAGCTTATTAACTTTTACCGGAATATTTGCTTTTTTGGCATCATCTTCGGTAAGTCCGATAGAGGCGACTTCGGGGCTGGTATAGACAACAGCGGGAATAGCTGCATAGCGCATAGAATCCTGCTCGCCGCATATATTATTAACGGCTACCTCGCCCTGGCGCGAGGCCACGTGAGCAAGCTGCAAGCGGCCGGTGCAATCGCCAACGGCATAAATGTTAGGAATATTCGTTCTCATGCTATCATCAACCTGAATGCACTTTTTATCATAAATTATTCCAACGCTATCAAGTCCTAAGCCTTCAAGGTTCGGTTTACGCCCGGCAGACAATAACACAATATCGGCAGCAATCTCACGCTTTTCGTTCTCCGGGGATATAGCAATCACTGAGCTTTCAGTTATTTCATCAACCTTATGAGAAAGATAAAATTTAATACTTTTTTTCTCCATCTCCGAGCGCAATCCTTTACTAAGCTCCGCGTCGAGCCCAAAACAAATTTCACCTAGTAGCTCGACTACACTTACCTCAATTCCTAACTGAGCATAGAAGCAGGCAAACTCCATGCCGATAATGCCACCGCCAATAATACAAATCTGCTTAGCTGTTTCTTGCCGCGCTAAAAGCTTTTGGCTATCATAAACATGGGCCAAATTTGCACCTTTAATTGGCGGAATAATTGGGCTAGCGCCGGTGGCGATAATGATATTCTCGGCAGTTAATATTCGGTTATCGACACTTACTTCGTTTTTGCTTTTTAGCTCAGCAGAACCATTGATCACTTCAACATTATACTTTTTCATTAAGCCGACAATGCCGCTTCTAAGAGTAGAAACAATCTTTTCTTTGCGAGCATAGAGTTTGGCAAAATCAAAACGAACATCTTTAGCTAGCACCCCAAATTCCTCACTGTGGAGCGCTTGGTAAAATAGCTTGCTAGAGGCAAGGTAGGTTTTTGTAGGGATACAGCCCCAGTTTAAACAGGTGCCACCAAGATTTTCTCTTTCAATAAGGCAAACACGTTTCCCCTTTGATCCGGCGCGTTCTGCGGCAACATACCCACCCGGGCCGCCGCCGATAATAATAACATCGTAATTCATGTTGTTTCCTCAATAAACATTGTGATCAAATGCTTAAAAGCTTGTTGTAGTGATTTAATAATATTTAAGATTTCCTCATGACAATAATGATCTGCGGAAAAAAAAAGTTGTAACTCTACTGAGCATTTGCAGCCATCATGATTATCGCAACCTCGGCAATTATAGCGAAGTCCAAGATAGTTACATATTATGTGAGCATTAGAGTTAATGGCTGCAGTAGCATGTTCGATAGCCAGAGGCGAATAATCGTTAAAAGACAAATAAATAGGGTCTTGTTTGGTGGAACATCCTTCCCCTCTCCCACTTATTATTGCCTGCAGAAGCTTAGTTAAAGACAAAGAAGCCGCATTATAAACAAGTATCTGTTTAGAAAAATGTTCGATCGTTTTATATGCTAATAAAAACTTACAACTATTATCGTCGCTGCGGGACAGAGCTTGTATTAAGATATAAGAAACGAGCAGGTCAAGACCCAGATTGGGCCCGCCGCGCTTAGTTAGTTCAGCATTAATGCTTTTTTGCGCATTTAAAAGATGGTCGGCATTAGCTAAGAGTTTATAGTCATAACGATAGAGAGTGTCGCCACCGGTAGTGCCATCGGTTGTTAATACTGTTCCTTTTTGAATCATTTCGGCTAAATCTTTCTTGAGTTCTAAGTCTTTCAATAAAATCATTCCGCCTAGACCGCTACCGCGAAGCGGCGCAGAAAACATTGTGCTTTGCATGGCCACATGTGCAGCTTGAGAAAAGCGCGGGTTAGCGCGATCAGATTTGATATTCATTCTCTTAAGCACGGCGCTTATAATCCCCTCGGCTAAAATATTTCTCTAACCAGACATAGAGGCAGATAAAAAGGTATCTGCTGCCCATCTCTTTAATTTTTAGCTTGGCTTCCCCGGCCGTGCGATTGCGCCAACTAATAGGTAGAGTAGTCCAGCTATAACCGCGAACAATTGCCTTTAACGGTAACTCGACTGTTAAGTTAAAATGCGGCGAAATTAGAGGGCGACAACCGTTAATTACGCTGCTACGGTAAGCTTTAAAAGCATTAGTTGTGTCGTTAAACCTGAGGCCAAATAACAGTGAAATAAAAGTATTGGCCATGCGATTCAGTATATACTTCACTGTAGGATAATCATAAACAGTGCCGCCTTTAATAAAACGACTGCCAAAGACGCACTCATAGCCTTCATTCAGTTTTTCGTAATATTTAATCAGGTCTTCCACATCATCGGAGGCATCAGCCATCATGATGGCCACAGCATCACCGAGCATATGATTAAGCCCATAAATGACGGCGCGCCCAAAGCCGTGTTCGCCGGCATTTTGCACAGGATGTAGTGACGGCCAGTTGTTTTTCATGTCTGTGAGTATTGACCATGTTTGATCAGAGCTGCCATCATCGACAACGATTAATTCATGAGCAATATTCTTCTCAGTTAAGCGGTCGGAAATTAGTTCAATAGTTGATCGAATCGATCCCTCTTCGTCTCTTGCCGGAATGACGACGGATAGCAAGTTTATCGGGGCGAGATTTTTGTTCATAGAGCTACTTCTTTTTGGCGATAAGTAAGGTTTGTGCACCAAATATATACCAGGCAAGTGGGCAGTTAATGTAAACCTTAACGGCAAAGGCTAATAATCTTTCAGGGAGAATACTTACGGAGGTCGAACGTGCAGTATAGGGCAAGAAGCGAGGAACTAATCGTTCGATCTCAAAGTTGCAAATGCTGACAGCTTCCGCCAAGCTCTTATCTGTCAGCGCAATATGATGATCAATATAATCCCAGTATGCTTCCTTAACAAAGCGTATATTTGGTTGCAAAATAATGATGCGACCACCTGGTTTTAACGCTTGGTAAGCAGCGCGTAACAGCGCAATAACTTGACCTTTATTTTCCAAGTGCTCAAGAAAATTGCTAACCATAATGATGTCGATTTGCAGAGGAAATGTTCCATCGATAGCCAGGGCTGAAATATTAAAAGTCTCAATGCCCAATTCAGAGAGATCTGAAACTTGGGGGTTTACATCGACGGCGATCCTACGTTTAGCTTTTATATTTTTTAAAAACAGTCCTTCTCCGGAGGCAACATCAAGCACTGTTGCCTCAATCGAGATATACCTTTGCAGTAAATTCTGCGTTAATACCTCCCAAGTGATAGCGCGAGTCTTATTTTCCTCGGCCGAGAAACGCGCAGCATATATATCCTGCTCCTTGTTGGCTATTGCCGAGATATTCTGTTTGATCGCTTCAGTCATTATACCCATTGGATTGTGCGTTAGCAGGTAGTAGCAAGCTAGAGTAAGCTTTTCAATGAAATTTTGCTTAATTATTCGGCAGGCTGAAAAGCGAAATCAAAAATTTTAATAAATAACAATAATATGTAATTAATTTAAAAAAATTGATGGTTTTGCATTATTTGCTTCCATGTCGGACTGAGATGAGGCTTATATTTGTTAGCTATTTTCTCGGTAATGCTAGAATTAGGCTAGTGATAGCGATTAGCACATGATAGAAAGCATAAATCGCCGGCATTTTCTAGAAAGGTAATGTTTTAATGCAAGGTCTCGTCGTCGCACATGTCTTAACTTTTAATAGTGAGTCCACAATTTTGGCCTGCCTTAATTCTTTGCTTCAACAAAACGGTTTGGAGTTGGGATTAAACTATGAAGTATGGATTTCGGATAATAATTCTCTTGATAGAACTCGCGAAGTAATCAATTCTAATTTTAGTGGGCAAATTAAGGTTCTGCATAATACCAAGAATTTGGGATTCTCCCGTGCTCATAATGAAGCTATTTCGCGGGCAATAAACTTAGGAGCCGAGTATTTTTTTGTTGCTAATCCGGATTTGATTTTGGAAGCTGATGCGTTGATTTCGATGATTACCGCCATCAATGAAAATCCCCGTGCCGGTTGTTGTAGCCCTAAAATTCTGCGAGCGGACCAGCGCATGCAGCCGGTGAGACCCTCAACTATTGATGCGGCCGGCATGTATTTTACAAAAAATATGCGGCATTTTGATCGTGGCAGCGGACAGCTGGATTATGGCCAATTCGATAATATGGAATACGTAAGCGGAGGCACCGGCGCTGCACTATTGCTTAAACGTGATTTTATTCTTGATTCGTCAATTTCATATGGGAGCTACTATGAGCTTTTTGACGATACTTTTTTTGCCTATCGAGAGGATGCGGATTTAGCATGGCGTGCTTTATGGCTGGGGTGGCGCTGTGTTTATCAGCCCAGAGCCTTAGCTTATCATCAGCGCCGCGTATTACCGGATAATCGTGCGCAGCTTCCTCCCGAGCTGAATTCCTATAGCGTAAGAAATAGATTTCTAATGCAGTTTAAAAATGCCACCTTAGCCGCTAATTATCATTGTATTTTTCCGACAATGTTTCGTAACCTTTTAGTGATTGCCGGTGTTTTGATATGCGAGAGATCATCTTTACCTGGATTAGCAAAGGCTGTCGCTTTGCTGCCGCAAATGCTTGATAAGCGGCAGCACTATCGTTCCAAACGCAGAGAATCTTCCTTAACTGTAAGTCGGCATTTTTCTACTGTTCCCTACCATAAACCGATTTTAACGGAAACAAAGCTTGATCAGCGTTTGGAGTCTTTAGCGATAATCGTGGTCAGCTACCAAAGCGGAGATCGACTTCGTTCCTGTCTAAGACAGTTAAATTCGGCTCTTGCGGTTCTAAAAAAACGATTGCCCGTGAAAATTGCTATTGTAGATAATGATAAGCAGAGTCAAATAGTTGATGAATTAGAGAAACAGTATGTTGATAATACGGAATTGGTATTTTATCGGCCAGGCGAGAATTTAGGATTTGCTGGCGCAATTTGTTATGCCCGATCTCGTCTTGGAGCTGATTCCTACCTTATTCTTAATCCCGACGTAATTATTGACGCGCAAACAATTTTAGAACTGATTCGCTGCCTTGATAAGTATGATAACTTGGCTATTATCTCTCCCCTATTGATGGGAACTGATGGGTTATTTCAGCGCTCATATACACTGCGCCGATTGCCAAGTATCCGCATGCTAATGGCGGAAATATTTTTACTGAACAGACTATTTCCTCATCACCGTTTAGCTCGATTGCGCTTTTATGAAGATGATCAGCTTATAGATGATTACCTCTATAATAGATTTCCGCACGTAAATGAGCCTTATGAACATCGAGAGCAGCCCTTAGTAGTAGAGCAACCAGCCGGCGCTTGTATGTTAATTAAGGATTCATTGTTTAATTCCATTGGTTGCTTCAGCGAGGAGTTTTGGCCGGCTTGGTTTGAAGATGTTGATTTATGTAAGCGGGCAAAAGAAGCAGGTTATCTATCTGCCATTACCCGTAAAGTAAAAGCTGTGCATGAAGGTGGGTATAGTCGTAAGGTTATTCGTGACTCTGTTTTTTATCAGCACTATTATGGTAATATGTTTCGTTACGTAAAGAAGCATGAAACTTTTTCCCACTATATTTTGTTTCGCTTTCTTGCGGCAGTAGGTTTATTTTTTAAATCAGTTGTTGTGCTATTGCTTTCCGATATTCCGAAAATAATATCTGCGCAGAAGGGCGATCATTTATCCTTTGCTTCGTTTCGACTTTGGCAGTTAATATTTGCCCCAATTAAGGGAATTAAAAAGCAAAACTCATAAGAAAGCTGCTTGTATTTGATTACTTAAGCCACTCTCCCAAAAAGACGACAGACTATTGTAGAAGTATATTAGCTACATTGGTTTATTGAGACAATCGGGCATGGCCGACGCCGCTCCACAAACAAACGAATATTTGCCGGCATTTCAGGCTAGCTCGATCACTATATTGGTGAGTGCTACGATTAGCGAAGATCGTTGTAAACTCTTCATCGACTGCCAGTTAAGAATAATTGAAGGTGCTCCCCCTCCTAAATGTAATCGTGATGAGTTGGTCGCGCTATTAAGCGAACATATTGGTGTCGATAAGCTAGATTTAGCTGTCATCGATAATGTTGTAAAAGAATTAAATGATGGGCGAGCAGTTAGCAAACGTCGTATCGCCAAAGGAACTCCCCCTGAGCATGGAGTGGATGGTCGCATATCGTTTTTAGTGAAAAAATACCAGCCGCCTACTGAAAACCGCGAACGAGAAGCCGCCGATCTTAGGCATATTCACAACTTTGATAATGTGACAGTTGATATGCCGGTCGCACGTGTATATCCACCAACAGATGGCAAAGATGGCGTTGACGTATATGGCAAACCGGTGAAAGCCACCAAAGGCAAAAGACCAAGATTTTTTGTAGATAAATCCGTAAAAGTGGTTAGTAGCCCAAGCGGAGATAGTTACGATCAGATCCTCTCGGCAGCAGAAGGCTATCTCTTAGAGGACAATGGAAAAATAAAAATCGTCAATGAATTAGCCATCGATGGGGATGTGGATTTCGTTACCGGAAGTATTGATTTTATCGGATCGGTAAAAATCAAAGGTAATGTGATGAAGAGTTTCTACGTGATGGCAAAGGGCAATATCGAAATAGGAGCCAATGTCGAAGAGGCCTATCTGGAATCAAAAGAAGGAGCGATTATTGTAGCCGGCACTATTAGCGGACACTATATCCCGCAGGAGGTTATTCTGAGGGACACCGAGAGAAGAAAGAGGAATATAGTAAATACCATCCGACCCAATATTCGCGCGGCAAAAACTTTGACAGTTTTCCGCGTACATAACGCGAATATTGATTGTGGTGAAGGCATTGAAGTTGGCAAGGAGATAATCAATTCTGAAGTTAGAACAAATAAAGCCCTACATATACCGAGAGGTCAACTTTTAGCAGGAAATTTTAATGTCGGTAAAGGATTAGAGGCAAGATTAATCGGTACAAACGGTGGCAGTCACACGGTAATTTATATTAAAAGCGATCTTGAGACGAGCGCTGAATATGCAGAGCTTTTACAAAATATTGCTAATCATAAACATGCTGCCGAGCTGGTGCGTTTACAACTCGGACCATATGCGGATGATTTAGAAGCAATCAAAAAGCTTTCAGACTACCAAAAACAAAAAATAGTGGGCTTTCTGCAGAAGCTTAAAGGAATTACTGATAATTTGGTGGAACTAGAGGGGCAGCAGAAGGAAATCCTAAGCAATGTTTCCGAGCGCAAACAAATTCGCATCAATTTTCACGAACGTCTCTTTAAGGGCACGGAAATACATGCGAAAAATGCAAAATTGTTAATCGAACATGATTACGGTGGCCCCAAAAGTATCGTCTATCGCGCCGATGATAGCATCTTTCATTTTTGCCAGCTAAAACCCCTCGATGAAGAAGAAGTGTTTGAGACGCCGAAAGCGGAGGGTAAAGCTTCTAATGATAGCGAGCAGCCGAAAACAGATGATAAATCTGGTATTAAGCAAGAAATAAACGACAATAAAGTTGAGAAAGGAGAGAAAGATAATGGATAAAGATTTAACTCATTTAAGTTTTGTTAAATATTTTCTTGCCAAAAGCATTGGCTGTTTAAACCCTCGTGCCGCCATTTGTATTCGTGAGGACGTAAACGTCATGAACGCTTTAGCTATTCTACGAGAAAAAAAGGTGGGCTACGTAGTGATTACTAACGCGGAAGGTTACGTCGTTGGCATTTTTACTGAGCGTGATGTTCTAAACAAGATAAAAAGTGATGAACAGCTAAAAGATGGAGTTACAGAATATATGACCAAGAACCCGCACTGCGAACTCATAACTTCATCAATTGCCCATGCCTTAACTTTGATGAGTGAAGGCGGATATCGTCATATCCCGATCATTGATGATTTTGGTAAACCGATAGCAGCCATTTCAGTGAGCGACGTTGTAAATCACATTACACGTACTCTCGATAAGTATTATAAAGAGCTTTGCTTAATGGCCGATTTCGTTTCGGATAAACCCAAATCACCAAAATCAGATGATAAACATTGACGGCCGCGTCATGTTGATAAAATATCGCCTAGGCGAGAGAAATTGAGATAGGGCAATGATCGCTTCCTAACACTTCGCTGTGAATAGTTGCGGTCTTAACACGGTTAATAATTTCATCAGAAACAAAAAAATAATCTATACGCCAGCCAATATTTTTTTCTCTAGCAAAAGTGCGATAATCCCACCACGTATAGTTACCCGGCTTATCATTGAAGTATCGAAAAGTATCGATATAATTATCGTTAATGATGCGATCAACCCATTCTCGTTCGCAAGGCAAAAAACCCGAGCTATTCTTATTTTTCTCTGGATCAGCTAAATCGATTTCTTTATGAGCTACGTTTAGATCTCCGCAGAATATAATATGTTGACCACTTTTCTTTCGTTTATTGATAAATTTCAAGAAAGCATCATAAAACTTCATCTTATACTTTAGGCGCTCCTCTCCCTGCCCACTATTAGGATAATAAATATTCAGCAAAGTAAAATCATCATAGTGAAGGACAAGAACTCTTCCTTCTCGATCTAATTCAGGCACGCCAAACCCATATTCGACTTTACTAGGTTTATTTTTTGTATAGACACAGACACCGCTATAGCCCTTTTTTTCCGCATGAGCCCAAAAAGAGTTATATCCTTCCATCTCTGAGATGGTAGGAGTGAGTTTGTCGGCGGAAATCTTAGTCTCTTGCAAACAAAGAATATCCGGTTGGACCTTGGCCACCCACTCTTTAAAGCCTTTTCCCCATACAGCCCTGATACCATTAACATTCCAGGAATAAATGTTTATTTTTTTAAGCTTTCCCATATTTGACGAAATTCTTTAGAATTAATCGTTGGTAAATCATGTAATCTAGGTCTCTGCAGAACTGCATATAGAGATGCGCCCGGTTCTTTTGCTAGCTTTCTTTCATAACGTCGAGCAAGGCAAACTAAAGCACCCCGAGAAAGAGCAGCGATTACTTGTGATTTTTGTGTCTGCAATAAATTGATATTTTTAGAGGCCTCGAGGAGATTATTAGCTAGTTCTTCTTGGATGAGACGTAAATCCAGTGCCCGTCGCTTTAGGAGAAGAATCTTTTCATTCTGCCGGCTCTTATCTTCATCGCTGATGATTACATTAGGATCAGGATTTTGCGGTAGACTAAGCTCTGCTAATTGTGCTGCTGACGTTTCGCTTGGAAAATTAAAAGCCACTGGTAGATCAGCAACTGCACCTTGAGAATGCAACGCTAATGGTTGTTGACATATATCTGTAAACGCTTGCGTTAAAGGAAAAGAAAAAAATGCAGAAATATCCATTAAAAGCTGTTCGCAAGTTTTGGCAATAGCGAGTTTACGTTCTAAATTCCTACTGTTAACTTGGCTAAGTTCTCCTAAATTATCTTCGATTTTTTGCCACTCCGCATATGGTTTACTGAGAGCGGTCTCGCAATCTGTTTCTGTTATTATGTGCGGAACTGTCTGGAGATCAACGAGCTGCGGTTGATACTTAGCAAGGGCATCGAGTACATACTCTAAATCTTCGCCTCCTACGTCGTTGCTGGTAAGATAGTTATAAGTGGGATCTTTTTTTAGAATAGCCAGGATATCGCCTGGGGTTGATAGCAGTGAAAGGGTTAAGGTCTGAAACTTAGCAACATAATAGGTGTTAATAATTTGAACCGAGAGCAGGTAGACGCCAATAAAACAGGCGGTAAGAAATAAGAGTAAAAGATACTTCAATTGACCAACCATTGTCTTAAAAATATACTAACATCTAATCGGTATCCCTTCGGGAAGTAAAGCCACGAAAGCTGGCTTATACATCATCGGTTCCAAGGCAGTATTAAAAGTCGGATTTTCGCGCGGGTTTATTAAAAAACTTTTGTTACAGACCCGTGAACGCCAAAACTAAGCCTTTCCATTATAAGCTGGTTCCGATCAGGATACGTCTAACGCTAACGATTTTTAATTTTTAACACCTAGTTTAGCTGCAATAATTATTCCGATAAGTCCTACCTGTATACGCGAGCACTTACGGATTACCAAATATTTTGCTCAATTAGCAGTATGTTGCTATACATGCAATCATTATAAATTTAATAAAATTATATTAATCATGCTAGAAATTAAAGGTGATTTTCCGATATTTTCGGATAATAAGCTTTGTTATCTTGATTCAGCGTCATCTGCGCAGAAGCCTAAATGTGTCATTGAAGAGATTAACAATAGCTATGCGCATGCATATGCCAACATCCATCGTGGCGTATATCCATTAAGCATAGAGGCTACCGAGCGATTTGAACATACCCGTAATGTAGTTCAGCACTTCATTAATGCTGCGTCTACAAAGGAGATAGTTTTTACTAAAGGAGCAACAGAAGCCATAAATTTAGTTGCCTATAGTTGGGGTATGACGAATGTGAAGCCCAATGATAGCGTAGTTGTAAGTATTCTCGAGCATCACTCTAATTTTGTTCCTTGGCAAAGGTTGTGCGAAAAACAAAATGCTGCGTTTGTATGCGTTAAATTAGAGAGCGACCATACCCTTAGTGCGGAATCTGTTGCGCGGGCAATTACTAAAAAAACAAAGTTGCTAGCAATTACTTATTTGTCAAATGGTCTGGGTATCAAAACTCCGATTAAAGATATAATTAAGATAGCTCATGATGCAGGCTCATTGGTTTTAGTTGATGCCGCTCAAGCGGTCGCTCACTGTCCAATTGACGTCCAAGATCTTGATTGTGATTTTTTAGTGTTTTCTGCACATAAAATATACGGGCCTGCCGGGGTGGGTGCTTTGTACGCTAAAGAGGCTTTATTGGAGGCTATGCCGCCGTTTTTAAGTGGTGGAGATATGATCCGCTCGGTTTCCGAAACATGCACTACTTTAAATGATTTGCCTCATAAGTTCGAAGCCGGCACTCCTGATATGATTGGAGTTGCTGCTTTTGCTAAGGCTTTGCAATACGTTAACGACTTAGGTTGGCAAAATATTGTTGTTACCGAGCAGTTATTAGTTAAACGCTTAGAAGAGGTATTGTTGCGCAAAGACAAGATAAAAGTATTAGGGCCTATTGGCCAACACCATGGATTAGTTTCTTTTGTGGCTAAAAATATTCATCATCATGATTTAGCGCAGCTATTAAGTAAATATGGTGTTTGTGTTCGTGCCGGTCACCACTGTGCTCAGCCGTTAATTAATTATTTAGGGTACGAAGGTAGTATTCGGGCCAGTGTGGGAGCATATAATACCGTTGAGGATATAGATCGCTTTCAGGAGGCTTTAGAAAAAGCACTAAGCTTTTTTTAGGGGATTCTGTTGGGAACAACGATAAACAAGCTATAGATGTTACAGTTTGTATCCCCTAGTTGCAGTTAATGGCGCCTCTAATTTTTGGTTCATTAAGCTCAACGCCATTACAGAACTTCGTATAGCGTATAAACTTTTCACCTTTGCACGGTTGAGAAATTAAAATAGCTTTGGGGGCGAAATTTTCGCCGTTGCATGGGGTTAAGATCACACCTAGTTGAACATCCGGGGAAGTCGTAGCTGCAGGCATAGCCTGGCGAAAATTAACAGGAACAGGGCCACCGGCGTGTCCGGTCCAACCATTAAGAGCTATTCCTTCAGGGTGATCTAATGTTCCAACTTCTACGGCGATTTTAGCATTGCCTATATCTGATACGGCACGCGAATAGTGAGCTTCCTTTTTATATATTTGAAATGCGCTTAGGCCAATAGTGGACAGAATGGATATTATTGCCATAGCTACCAACATTTCGATCAAGGTAAAGCCTGAATACCTATTCATCATAAGCGAAGCTCCTCTTAAACCCGGTTTATAGGACTAAATCTAATAAGCAGTTTTTATGCCAGTTTAATATAGAGCAAACAAGCTAAATTATTGCCTAACTTTCATATTTTATGTTGCCAAAGTGACAATAATTGACCAATTGTTTAGGGCAAAGCAATAAATCGGTTAATATTTTCCGCAGATTAAAGTACATGGAAAATTTGGTACATACTTTCGCCACCGGAAACGAAGAATTAAGTCTCTTGCAGGCGACTCAAAGGGAGTATTCCCGTTTATTATCCTTTCATTGCGTAGCTCCGGGGATGCTCAATGAAGATCGCTATAATAAAGCCGCTGAGTTGTGGGCAGCACTGAATAGCGGTTCGGCATTTGATAATTGCCACAGTAACGCCGAGAAACGAAAAGTGTTTTATGAATTATTAGTTCTTTTGCGCGTAGATATAGAAAATGCTTATAGCCCTGAAATTGACCCCAATATTGGATGGCTTAGTTGCGAAAGGGTTTTTTGTGAACCTTTAGCTGATGATATAATGATCTCAACTCAGCTTTGTGACTATAGTCTTAGAGAAACATATCAAGGGGCAATTAGTTCAATCATATATAAACCTAGGAGGTGCGAACTTGCCGGATACGGAGAAAACATTATTGAACGGTTATGGTTTTATCCTATTCTTATTGATGCTGGTGATAGTCTTGGCCCGGCACGCTCTGAGTTGATTACCAGTTCTCCTGATCGCATTAGTTTGAGATTTATTGGCTCGTTATTGGAGCATAATTCTGCTAATTATTATTCTGAATATCATTTCAAATCTGGTCTTGGGTCTTATTTAAACAATGCCACAACCGGGTTTAACTGCTCTTTTTGGCTTAACGAGGAATGCGCAGCTCTCACTCCCCTCCTCTATTTAGATAGTTTTATTTGCCTGCCCAGCGGGACTCTGCAAGGTGTTAGTGTTCAGCCATTAATGGCTGCCGGCAGTGATGTCAGCGCTACTCAAGATATTATTGGTAAGCGCTCATTTAATGAACCAAGTAATTGTTATGGAGTAAGACTTTTTGATGGCTTAAATTCTTTCGTGCTGGATATACGCTTTGCAAAAGCTGTTCACAGTATTGAAATTTACCCATCGTCAAAGGCCACGGATAACATTGATTCCTGTATCGGGCTAAAGTTGAGGGTAGCGCTCAAAACTTTAGAGATAATTGGGCAAGACAATTGTAATTCGGTGTATGTCTCTTTTTCATAGCAGCAAATATAGATTTATCTGCTTAATGCTCAGTAGTTAAGTCTGAATTGGTAGCTCTATTCTAAAAATAGCACCAGTCGGCTTATTATCGATGGCACGAACAAAACCCCCATGATCAGTAATGATAGAAGCGACAATAGCCAGACCTAGACCCGTTCCACCTTTCTTTTTAGAAAAGTAAGGCTGAAAGATACTATGTTTATCGCTGTCTTCAATACCAACGCCGTTATCGGAGAACTCTATGGTCACCATTTGTAATCCTTGGTCGAGATTTATCGTGATAGTAATAGCAGGCTCATAATTTTCAGTCGAATGTGCGCTACGGTAGCTAATAACTGAAGCAACGGCATTATCTAACAAATTGACAAAAACGCGGTTTATTTGATCTCTGTCAAGTCGTAGTTCCAAATCAGTATAGTTAGGCTCAAGCATAAATTTAATGGTGGCATGTGCCTCCTGATACATTTTCACCAATCCCAGTAGAAGGTCGGTTAGATCAACGCGCTCTAAAGATGTTTTGGGCAAGCGCGCAAAGCGAGAAAACTCATTGACCATATTTCTAAGAGTTTGTACTTGACTGACTATTGTCTGTAAGCACTCAGCAAGGATTGAATATCTTTCTGAGTTGGCGTCAGCGGGATCGAGTTTTGCATTTTCTAGCTGATCCGCAAAACGTCGCTGTATGCGCTGAGCGCTTAACTGTATTGGCGTCAGTGGATTTTTTATTTCGTGAGCAATGCGTCTAGCAACATCACGCCAAGCAGCAAGACGTTGAGCCTTAAATAGTTCGCTTAGGTCATCAACGAGCACTACCATACCCATAAAATTTGCATTCTCATCTACCAGTTCTGTTAATGTGACCTGCACATGACGTGTATCATTGCGTAGAGGAACTGTTATATTCGCCATTACTAATTCATGAGTCTGTTCAACCTCGGATTTGAGATCCTGGAAACGCTCAGCTAAATCCTTTAAAAGAAAATCCTCGGGTCGACGCCCTATGAGGACTTCTTCGGCATCAATACGCAAAATGCGTTTAGCTGCTGCATTACAGGTGCGAATGTGGCCAGTTAAGTCTAAACTTACCACACCCAAATCAATACGCGCTAAAACCGTTTCCATATAACGCCGACGCTCATTACTCTCAGCTGTGGCTTTTTGTAAATCGGAGGTCATGATATTGAACGAATCAACTAAAGTTCCCAGCTCATCATCACCAACATGGGGAATACGAAAATCAAGATTTCCCTTAGCTAGCTGCTCTGTGCCTTGTGCTAACAATTTAATTGGCTCTGAGATATTTGCGGCCAGGCGAAATCCTACCCAGATAGCTAAAAAAATTATAAACATAGTTCCGCCAATAAGTAGCAGAAGATAGCTTGAGCTAATAGGCCGCCGGTAGCTGGCCAACGATCTGTATTCATCGAAATCCTCACTTAGCTCTTTTAATGTGGTGCTGATGGCCGTGGGAATGGCAATCGCAACAGCCATAATTACCTTATCAGGTTTTGTCGCGGTAGGTATAGGTAGCTGTGCGGCTGGCAAAATTGTATAGCCCCGCAAATACTCTTGCCCTGAATAATTTTCAGCCCTGAGTAAAAACGATGAGTTTAATGTGTCGCTGATAGCCTTACCGCTAATTGGTAAACGTTTATCAGCCTCTAAGTTAGGAAGCGAAAGAAGAACTTCCTTATCTTTACTTAATATGGCAATTTCCGCATAGCCAAACTGCTGACGATATGTTTCCAGAGTGGCGCTGAATTTCTCAGTATCTTCTTTTACGCTAGCACCGAGTGCCGGTAATATATCATTCGCTAGCAGATTTATTTGATTTTGCAAGAGTTCTTCGTGTTCTTCATAATAGGTACGCACGAGGGAAAAACTATGTTCGAACGAGCGCCCGACCTGGGGAGCGAACCATCCTTGCATAACAGAACCAATAATACCTTTAGCTAATAAAAAAAGAACAAGCGTGGGAAAGAAAGATAATCCGACAAAGGCCAAGACTAATCTCGTGCGTAAGCGTGAGCCGGAATATCCTTTCTGTCTGTCTAGTACAAGCCTAACGATGTTACGGATCAATAAAAAGGCCAAAACCATAATGGCGATAATATTGATATTTATCAGCAGAAATAAATAGAGGCTGCTATAAATTGAGCTCGTGCCAGCTAATAAGTCCTCCTGACCGAAGAGAAAATTTTCCGCCAAATATCCAGCCGAAACTAAAAAAGCAGCAAGCAAAATGACCAAAACTACAAAGGTGCGTCGCTGGATAGCTTTGTCATTCATTGGCAAACAAACCTCCGCAAACACTGTTTACCAGTGCATCGGCCCGAGAATTGCTCAGATATTGCCGACAACGTTCAGTGGTTTCTCTGCCTCTGGGCGTGCGAATTAACAACCCTTGCTGAAGTAAATATGGCTCATATACTTCTTCAACGGTATCTTTATCCTCGTTAAGGGCAGCGGCGATAGTGTCCAGTCCCACCGGCCCACCGCTAAATTTATCGAAAATCGTAGTAAGTAGTAATCTATCCATTTTATCCAATCCGCATGCATCTACTTCTAACAAACGCAGAGCCGCATCGGCGCAACTTTTATCGATTACCCCTTGCGCCTTTTCTTGAGCATAATCACGAGAACGCTTAAGGAGCCGGTTAGCAATGCGCGGAGTACCACGCGAACGACAAGCTATCTCAGCCGCACCATCGCTGGTAATCTCGATGTTCAGAATTTGCGCTGAACGCATCACGATAGCTGTTAATTCATCATTTGTATAAAAATCAAAACGTTCAATGATACCGAAGCGATCGCGTAATGGTGCCGTCAAAAGTCCTGTTCTTGTTGTTGCTCCGATTAGGGTAAAAGGCTTTAGTTCTAGTTTAATGGAACGGGCCATAGCTCCTTGACCAACAATAATATCGATGCGAAAATCTTCCATTGCTGGATAAAGAATCTCTTCCACACTTCTTGGCAGTCGATGAATCTCATCGATAAACAAGACATCGTGGGCGCTTAAGCTAGTTAGTATTGCGGCCAAATCACTGGGGCGCTCGATTACCGGTCCCGATGTTGCTTTAAATGATACCCCACACTCGTTAGCGATGATCGCTGCCAGTGTCGTTTTGCCGAGACCCGGAGGCCCGAAAAGCAAAATATGGTCAATTGGCTCTGTTCGGCGTTTTGCGGCATTTATTGCAATTTCCAGCTTTGCCTTGACTTTGCTTTGACCAATATAGGTATTCAATGCAGTCGGACGCAGAGAAAGGATCTCTACTTCATTGTTATGCGTTTGAGCATCAACGATACGTTTAAATCCTAGTTCTACTTCTTTCAAATCATTGCCCATAGCTGAACTCCTATTGAAACAAGACAAAAAGTCTAGGTTAAAGATTAGCTAAAGCTAATTTTAACAGCTCACCGACATCGGCGCCACCCTTGTTTGCGGCCACCACTTGCTCTACGGCACGGCGAGCTTTTTCCGTTTGCACTCCCAATTTCTCTAAAGCCATAATCGCATCAGTTTTCGCACAAACGGATTTTACTGGCGCTGATGCGCTAGTTGAAAATGGACTATCATTGCCGCTGTCAGTTGGAAAATGATCGGCGCTGATTTCGATTGCATAATTAGCTACCTGCTCGCGAAGTTCCACAATAATGCGTTCCGCAGTTTTTTTCCCTACGCCGGGAATGGCCTGCAACGCTTTATGATCGCTTTGCCCAACCGCGGTCAGTAGACCCTCAGCGCCTAGTGTAGAAATCATACTCAGCGCGATACGCGAACCAATCCCTTTAACTTTTTTACATAACAAAAAAGCCTGTTTCTCTAAGGGGGAGGAGAAGCCAAAAAGCACGATGGCGTTTTCTCTGACATCAGTATAAACAACTATCTTAAGTTCTGAACCTAAACTAGGGATATTTCGATGGACAGCTGAACTAACCGTAACTTCATAAAACACACCGCGAACATCAAGAAGGATCTCGTTACCGTTAATGCTATCTACTTTTCCTGCTAATGCACCAATCATGGAGTAAATTTCGCCTTATGCAGCTGCGCCATCATCAGCAATATCACAGTTGGTCCAAACGTTCATCACATCGTCCAACTCCTCAAGGGACTCAGTAAGGCGAACTATTTGCTCGGCTTCCTTGCCGGCAATTTGCACCTCAGCATTGGCGACCATTTGGATTTCGCTCTCTTCGACTGTGGTTATTGCTTTTAGGGCTAACTCTAAGTTCTGAAAGTCGCCGGGTTCGCAGAATATTTCCCAGATTTCACCCGAGTCCTTGATGTCGCCGGCCCCTGCTTCCAATGCGACATCATATAGCTTTTCTTCGGTAATATTCTCTTTAAGGATAGCTAGGTAGCCTTTTTTTGCAAACATATAAGCCACACAACCGCTTTCACCGAGCGATCCGCCGGCGCGCGTGAATGCGTGACGAACCTCACTTACGGTGCGATTTTTGTTATCAGTTAAAACTTCAACCAAAACTGCGGCCCCTCCGGGTCCGTAACCCTCATAGGTTATTTCGAGGCGATCGGCATCCGAATCCCCGCCTAAGGCACGTTTAATAGCACGATCTATATTGTCGCCGGGCATATTACTTGCGCGAGCCTTATCCATAGCAATACGCAAGCGCGGATTTCCATCGGGATCTCCGCTTTTACCTTCACGAACAGCCACGGTGATTTCGTGAATACAACGGGTAAAGATTTTACCTCTTTTCTTATCTGCCGCCCCTTTTGAACGTTTAATTTTCGCCCACTTTGAATGCCCTGACATATAGCTCCTAAAGGAAAAACAATTGTTATAAAATTGTGTAAGCCCCAACGACTAAAATACGGAGATTTTAGTAAACTAGCCTACTAAGCCCCACCTTATTCGAGTCAAAACTGGTTAAGAGCATAGTTTGTTTAAGCCCGAGTAATTTGTGGCCACGCAGCTTCAAATTCACCGGTTTGGACAAGTTTACGACGCATAAACGCGTATAGGGGATAATGCCATAACTCTAAAGCATTTAAGACTTAAAAAGCGTCAAGGGTTGAAACCACTATCCCCCCCTATTTGCTCAGTAAAACTTATACGAGGCTTGCTTTTAACGGTTTTTGGTATAAAAAGCAATGATTTAGATTTAATTGTTTGCGGGTAGGATGAAAACTTTTGCTCAGATTATAGCAAAGTCATGGGGTCAAAACATAACAAAAAAACTGCTGTAAAATCTAAACAGAAGGAGTTTCCTACTCCGAGCGTGTTAGTGCGCCTTTTTCGTGGCTCGATTGTGCTTCTATGTCTTATCTTTGCTCTATTGTTCGTCGGCTCAAAAATTATAAGCAAGCAGCTTCTTTTAAACATTCAGCGTCGAAGTCTAGCCTCTACTTCTTTGGTTGCCGGACGCACAATAGATCTTAGACCACAGGTAAATATTAAAAATATTCGCCTAATCAATAGACTACAACGGTTGGGATACCAGAAAATTAGCTCTTCGCCTTCACATCCCGGGCAATATAGAATCAGCGAGCAATTAATGGAAATCTATATGCGCCAAGTTCAACTTCCTAGTGGACAGGAACAGCCCGCAGGATTAGTGCGTATTAGATTAAACGGAAATACTATTCTCGAGCTTGAAGACGAAAAGTTTAACGAGAAGCTGCCATATTATTTTGTTGAGCCTGAAATATTATCATTATTTGGCGATAAAGCATCGCGCGCAACTTCACCTAAAACATTAGAGGAATTTCCTGATCATTTGGTCAAAGCTGTTCTAGCCATTGAAGATGAGCGTTTCTATCAGCACTTTGGTGTCGATCCAATTGCGATTGCCCGAGCCATCTTTATAAATTTGCAAAGTGGCGCCATTCGTCAAGGGGGATCAACTTTAACGCAGCAGTTAGCAAAGAATGTGTTCTTTTCTAATGAACGCTCATTGGTAAGAAAGATCTCAGAGGCCTTAATGGCGTTGATGATTGAAATGAGCTTTCCCAAAAAACAGATTCTCGAATTTTATTTAAATGAGGTGTTTTTAGGGCAAGAAGGATTGGTGGCTATACATGGTTTTGGTGAAGCAGCACAGTCGTTTTTTGGCAAAGATATCAGTAATATCTCAATTAGTGAAGCCGCTACGCTAGCGGGAATTATTAAAGCCCCTTCGGCCTATTCGCCTCGAAATCATCCGGAACAGGCTCAGAAAAGAAGACAGATTGTTTTAGAGAAAATGCGTGACCTGAATGTGGTTACCGAGGATGTTTTCGTAAAGGCTTTGCGCGAGAATATTCGTATTATTCCTGCTCAAAGAATACAACGTCAGGCTCCATATTTCGTAGATTATGTAAGAAAAGAACTGGCTAGCGTACTTGATGCTCATGCTTTTGAACGAAAGTTTCTTCATATTCATACCGGACTTGATGCGGAATATCAGCGTTGTGCCGGGGCGGCAATGGCGGCCGGAATTCAGAAATTAGAGCGCGAATTTCCTAAATTCCAAAAGAAAAAATATCGGTTACAGGGCGCTCTAGTTTCCGTTTCTACTGCTGATAAACAAATTAGGGCGTATGTTGGAGGCCGCGATTACAGCGAAAACCAATTCTGTCGTGTGAGTATGGCAAAACGACAACCGGGATCGGCTTTTAAACCCTTTGTTTACTTGACGGCCTTGGATGGTAACCTCAATAACTATCGGGCAGCGACAGTTTCTAACCTTTTAGTTGATGAACCTGTTACCATTCACATTCCGGGCGTTGGGGATTGGCAGCCAAAAAATTATGACGAAAAGTTTCGCGGTGAAGTCACGCTGAGAGAAGCTTTAACCTATTCTTTGAATATCCCCACAGTTGAACTTGCTCAAAAAGTTGGTATTGATTCGGTTGAGCATACGGCTAAACTGTTTGGTTTTGGTGATAACTTACCACGAGTCCCATCTTTGGCTCTGGGTGCTGGTGAAGTAACACCATTAGAAATGGCCCGCGCTTATTTAGGGTTAGCCAACGGTGGCTTGCTGAGCAATATAATTTCAACGATTTCTATAACTGAGAATGAGAGAACAGATCCCATTTTTGTCGCTCAAAATGAAGAGAGAAGAGTAAGCGCAGAGTCGGCGGTATATGTTCTGACAAATATGATGCAATCAGTTATAGAAAATGGAACCGGCAGGGTGATTCGTAATCTGGGATTTCACAGTCCGGCTGCGGGCAAGACAGGAACAAGTAATGATACACGCGATGCCTGGTTTGCTGGATATACTCCTACTTTGCTTACTATAGTTTGGATTGGTTTGGATAATAATGAAGAATTGGGACTAACCGGTGGAAAAGCAGCGGCTCCTATTTGGGCTGAGTATATGAAGTGCGTTAACTCAATGGAACCTAATCTTGATTTTGTAGTGCCGGAGGGGGTTGTTTTTAGAGACATAGATGCTAATACCGGGCAATTGTTCTCCAGTGAATGCTCTGATCAGTCGGTGATGGAAGTGTTTGTTGCCGGTACAGAGCCTGAACAAACCTGTATGGCTCGTAATGGCTTTTCTTCATCTGATAAAGATGTAGCGTCAGCTGAAGATACAGAAGACAGAGTATCTCAATTGAACTTTGAGCGAGTGAAACCTCGTGTGCGTGTGCGAAAAACCAAGGACTTCGGTGATACTGAACAAATTCCATCACACAAAAATAGAAAAGGATCATCTTTTTGGAATAGCATTTGGAGTAGCGACTAACCCATCAAGCTAAAAATGTCAGTATCCGTTTTATTGAGCCTAAAAACTCAGTCTCTCTTTGTGTCTTTCTGTCGTCTTGACAGTTTGTTTAGGTTCAAACTAATAAAATTTTAATTCGTTTTGTTGTCAATTCTTGTAAATGTAAAAGAGTTAAGTATAAAATACTTCTTTTAAATAAAGCCCATAAGCAGGTGCGGTTTCGATATGTAACTGCGCTCTGGACTTGTTCAATGTTAGTAAATCGTGAACATCGGATGGAGTAAGTTTTCCCTCTCCGACCGCCACCAGTGCGCCGACTATTCTGCGCACCATTTGCTTTAAGAATCCCTGTCCGCACACAAAATACTGAAGCTCGCACTGAGAGATCCGACATAATTCAGAGCGGGAAATGATGCGCACTGAGGTTTTTACATCGGTATCAAGAGCATGAAAATTCTCAAAGTCATGTTCCCCAACAAAAAGCTGAGCAGCTTTAATCATCGATCCAATATCGATCTTTGGAGACACACACCAGGCTCGATTAAAATCAAGTACCGGTTTGGTCTTGCGCAGTAAAATATTATATCGATAACATTTGTCATTAGCACTGCGCCGAGCATCAAAATTATCATCTAAAAAAGTAGTTGAGCGAATAGCTATTCCGGGCGGCAAAATACCATTGAGCGCTGATTGTAACCGTGTAGGCGGGATTTCCAGATCCGCCGGCATAATGAAACTGACCACTTGCGCTAGCGCGTGAACACCGCTATCTGTCCTGCCGGAGCCGCTTACGGAAACGGTGATAGGATCCAATTTCCCGGATTTTTTATATTCTCCTGAAAATAGAATTTTTAATGCATTTTCTAGTTCACCTTGAACAGTAGAAAGCCCCGGTTGGTTTTGAAAACCACAATAATCATCACCACGGTATTCGAGAATAAGCTTCGCTTTCATTTCCTCATCACTGCTTATAAAACAAAAAAATAGGCCACATGATAGTGGCCTACGAAGATCTGTTCCAGGCTTATACGACGACTAGCAGCTACCGCAGGTAAGTAACTCTTCAGGAGTCCTCTCCCGACGATAATCATTTATAATAGCCATCATATCATCCACGCCTTTAAGTTTTTCTTTTTTAAGCTCATGGGAACGTATCTGAGCACTAGCCGAATATGCCGAATATTGTTCAAAACGCTCTACTTCTCTTTCCAACTTTAGGTGTTCTTCGTATAAATCACGTAATCGGGGAATTGAAGGGCAAAGACTTAAGATTAACTCACGATCGAATTTTTCCATGAAGCAGCCTCCGAATAAAAGTGTTATTTCTAATTACTTATTACGGTACCGGCACACATTAATAGTATGCACCCATTATTATAAACTTGCAAAGCGGAAAATAACCTTTAAGGCGTTAGAATTTAGTTCTCGTAATAATTTCAAGGGGTTCTAAATTAGATATAAAAGTAAGTTGTCTTCCCGACAAATTGTGCTCACGTCGATAAGAAAAATAAGATAAATCGCATATTGTGCAATGGCGTAAATCATGAATTTTTGAAGGTAAAATACCTAAACTAATGAACCATGCTTTTATTAACATCTTAAGATCTATATGTGTTTTATTGCCCACTCTTGAAAGAACAGAATGCTCATTCTGTTCTTGATTAATTAATGTGGCAAATTTATTTTGAAATGTATCGACCAGATCTTGTCCTATTTCATAACAACAACCCTGGGCAGATGGTCCGAGCAGGACTTCTACCTCGTCTCTAGAACAAGAAGAAGATTGCACCAGCTTCCAGCCGCTATCAAGAATTCCGTTAACAACGCCTTGCCAACCGGCATGCAGATTAGCCATAGCTGACCCGGCTTTAATCAAAACGGGAACACAATCTGCGGTTTTAATACCGAAAATCCCTTTAATGTTCCGCCAATCATTGATAAACCAGCCATCGGCCGGTTGTGCAGAGTAAGAAGAATGGGTGTTTATGTCAATAACGATATCGCTATGAATTTGTTGATGTAGATGCAAACAATCACGTATTCCTGCTGATTCAAGGAAGTTGCCATTTGAGACATCCAATGAGCGATTAGCAAAACCATGAATAACTCTCTGGTCCCACCAAGGTTGGTAGGCAAAAAAAGTAAAACCATTGTATTCAATGCGGTAAAAGTTCGTATTTGCGTGACGCTTGATATTTATAGTCATAATAATCAGTTAAACGCCCTAGACGGTTAAAAATTAGCTATTACTCCAAGCAAAACAAGCCGATAATATAGCCGAGATTTATATATATAAATGAAGATATACACATGGCAACTTGTCAAAACAATAGTTATTGCAGGTTTGAGATATTAGATTTAGCTGGTGTTCCTGCTCTGATACTGAAAGATGATTATTCTCCAATTTATATCACCGTTTCACTGGCGCATTTACTAGCCATCTCGAATCGCGACAGACTCAGTGATTATGGGGAGACATTTGAAGCCCTGATTTTATTTGCTAGACGTTCTTTGCCCGAACAACAAAAGCGTTTACTTACCAATCCTGCTCAGCCTACGCTTAGTGAAGAGCTTATAATGAACTCTGCACAAGGAACTCCCTTGCTAATGTTTTGTGATTACAATCGCCAGTTACTGGAGATATCGGAAAATCAAAATATTACACATGAATATTATCATTTGATTACCGCATATAATATTTCCGAGTTAAACAACATCTACTCATTGGTAGCAAGCATCAAAGGCCAACGTGTAGAAATTGTAAAAAGTTGGTTTGATAAATTTTCAACTTCGCGCTTTCAGGATCTTACGACAACGCTTAATCATGTTATTCAAAGGCTAGACTCTCTGATGCCCAGCGGAGTAACCATTTCCATCTCTACTACCACGGCCTTATTAGTTCAAAGCATAGATGCTGACTTACTAATGACAGTAGCTCTAGCTATTTTAGAAGCTAGCGATTTTGTTTCACCACGCGGGCGCCTTGAAATAGGTGCAATTACCTCAGAATTAGATAGTCTAGCTTTCGAAAAATCGACTACCCTGATTATTCGTGCTCGGCGCACCAATGACATACGCGATAAGCGTTCAGCATGGGAAAGCCTATTATTAAGTCGATTATATAGTTACCGTTCGCGTATTGTGCAAATGAGTAACTCCGATGATGGATTAGTAAAGGAAAGTAATGTTTCGTTCGGACTTGGTAAGTTCATTGTCAAAGGTTGCGTTTGTTTTAGCGAAAATCTTTTAGCCATCGAATCTATTGTCGCTAACTCTAATATAGGCTTTATGCTAAACAGAGAAGACGCGGATACAATTACCCTATGCGTGCTGCTCCCAATTACCGCCTAGTAAACCCTACGTCATTCTCTTAAAAATTGAATAGTGATCTGCTCCCGAAAAAAATAGTAACAACAGAGGTGGAGTTACCCATAGGGTAGCGCACCCAGTACTACAGCAATATTTTGTAGACTGGTAGCGCTTACACGCGCTGCTATAAAGTAACGTTTTTGATAGACTTGTGTATAAGATTAGGCACTAATGATGGTCACAACATATCGCGGGATAATATAAAAAATTTCTGATAGAGCCACGATGTGCTTATTTAGGTAAATAGAATATAAACAATTATCGCGGCAGCGATCAGGAATATAGCGCCAATAATCGCAAGTTTTTGATCGCTGATGCCTTTATTACTGCTGGATTTATTTACGGCAGATAAACGTTGAGTCATGCTCAATCCAGCCCCAACCTGTGCGTAGAAATCAGAATCTTTCATGGATAAGGTAGATTCTGCATCTGGTTTTTGGTTACTGCTATGGAAATATTGCTTACCCACAAGATTCTTTGAGCGCACAGACGAAGGCGAAGGGGTTGGTGGCATTGAAAATTCGGCAGTCGGATGGCGTGGTCGCGTTGGCTCTTCGACGATCTTTTCCTCTTCTATTGCGCAAGGTTTAGGCATTGGAGCAACGGGAGAAGGCATAGGTTTATAAGTTTCGGCTTGTTCAATTTGATGCACTATCGGTTCAACGGCAATTAATCTATAGTCACCGACAAGAAGGTTATCATTATTCTGAAATACATAGGTATCCTTGATAACAACACCATTAATTTTGACTTCAGTCTTTAACTGTGAACGCTTAAATACGAATTTGTCGTTTTCACGGTAAATATAAAACTGCACGAGAGAAGAATCCTCTCCCTCAATAGAAATATGTCCGTGCTTACCTCCGGCAATTAAAGAATCGCCATCTTTTATGGACATGCATCGATAAAATTCCCCACCCTTAAAGGCAATAAGAGAAGCCGACTTATTGCATGATTCAATAAAGCTAATTCTTACGTTAAAATTAGCACAGCGCAACTCGTCACCATCGTGAACGACATGAAGATCATAAGGATTAACACGTTGCGAGTTTATATAGGACCCGTTAGCGCTCTCTAAATCCTCATAGATCCAAAATCCATTAAGCTCGAAAATATGACCATGGCGGCGCGAAACAGCCGGGCTATCAATCATGATAATATTTTCAACCTCGCGGCCAATGGAAATGTTTCCTTCGGACACGGAAACTATCTCGGATGTCTTATCATCGTAAAAAGCGTCTATTCTTATACGCATGCTAATTTCTCTTAAAAAAATGACTGAATATTAGTCTTACCTGATACAAGGCACTAATATGTTTAGCAATCTTTATTTTTATGCATTAGCTAAATTTACTACTTTTGAAGATGGTGGAATATGGCTACTTAGTCCTCATAAACCCCTTAAGATTCTCTTGTCTGCAACCAGGTTGGCCAAATGTTCTTGTCTTCGTCGATAAAAATAAGCTACTTAAATCGGGAAAACCGCATTAGGAAACTATTGTTAATGATTAAGAGTTAATTAAACATAGATTATTAGGAATTATTAATCTTAGAAACATAATTTGTGGGTTAATTAAAGAAACATACAGACCAATTAGGTGTTATGGTAAAAAAGGTAACTAAAAGTAAAACAACAGCTTTAAGCTCCGAGTTATTGCAGAAAGCGCAACTAATTGCTGAAGTTGCTATTCAAAAAAAAGCGCTTGATGTGTTGATGTTAAATGTCGCAAAAATATCCGATATCGGCGATGTTTTTGTTATTGCCAGCGGCACATCTGATCGCCATGTAAAGGGAATTGCAGATAGAATTGTTGATACCATACGCGAGAATCTGGGCGTTAAGCCATTAACCATTTCGGGTATGGAAAAAGGGGAATGGGTTTTGATCGATTACGCTGATGTCATTGTTCATGTCTTTCATGAGCCGGTAAGACAGTTTTATGATCTCGAGGGTTTATGGGCTAAGGCTGAACCTATTGAGCTAAACAAAGAGTTAGATGCAGATGCGAAGAAATTAAGAACCGGTATGCTCATACGACGTAAAAAACTGGTGCTAAAAAATAAATGACGTTGAGTTTGTAACTTTTACTTAAATCGCGGCTGAAGAGAATAAGTTGCAATTTTTGCCAGTAGGTTACTACGGCTAATGCCTAGCGATTTAGCAGCTTGTGACTTGTTCCAATTACAATCATTCAGGCAATTTTCTATAATACTTTTCTCCACAGTGGCTAAACCTTCATGCAAAGTTAGTCCCTTAGCTGCAACAGGAGGATTCGGAGAATTCAGAGGCAACACCTGATTTAAATGCTCCAGTTCGACTAATGTCTGATCAGGGAAAAATATAAGTAATCTTTCGATGGTATTTTTTAGCTCCCGGACATTGCCGCGCCATTGGTATGAACGCAAAGCCGGCTCTACTGATGGAGCAAATCGTTTTTCAGGTAATCCCTGTTTCTGACATAACGAAAGTAGGAAAAACTGAGCGAGGTTCATGATATCATCGGGCCTTTGCCTAAGTGGAGGAATATCGAGCGTTACGACGTTTATTCGATAATAAAGATCCTCGCGAAACTGTTTAGTTTCAATTAGTGGCAATATATCTTTATTGGTAGCTGCGACAATACGAACGTCTCTAACCTCCTCTTTAGTACTGCCGATTGGTATAAAAGATCCATCTTGCAATACCCTTAATAGCTTGGCCTGAAGAGTTGGGGGCATCTCAGCTATCTCATCTAAAAACAAGGTCCCCTTATCAGCTTCGTGAAAAAGCCCTACCCTATCTTCCAGAGCGCCGGTAAAAGCACCCTTGACATATCCAAACAACTCCGCCTCCAGTAATGTCTCTTGAAAAGCAGCGCAATTTTTTGCGATGAAACGTTTGTCTCTTCTTGGAGACTCATAGTGTAGGGCTCGTGCAACAAGTTCCTTGCCCACCCCAGATTCACCAATTATCAAAACTGGACATGAGCTGTTGGCGACAATCTTAATTTTATCGCAGACCACGTGCATTTGTGGAGATTTAGCAACAATTTGATTAATACGATACGGCCTGGCTAATTCTTCAACCAGCTTTCCGGTTTCTTGGTGGGCCGTTTTCAGTTCTAAATAAAGGCTGCGTAGTCGAATAAAAGCGTTGATGCGTGATATCAGCTCGTCAATACGGTATGGTTTAGTAATATAATCGTTAGCACCGAGATTAAGACCCGCGGAAATTTCCTCAATTTCATTGCGCGCTGTCAAAAATATTACAGGTATATACTTTAGTTCCTCGTGGGCCTTTAATTTCCTTAAAACATCATAGCCGGAAAGCTTAGGCATATTAATGTCCAGCAGAATAAGTGATGGATTACACTTTTGAGCAAGATGCCAAGCGTCTTGCCCACTGCCGGCAGTTACCACTGCCATTCCACGGTTTTCTAAAAGCGTTTTTAATGTCTGCAGCGCATCACTATCATCATCGGCAATAAGGACGGGGATTGCACTGCTATCATTAAAGGACATTGAATTTATCCCTTCATCTTATCTAAGAATTCGCGATTAGATTTAGTGCCATTCATTTTATCCAAGAGCCATTCCATAGCATCAACAGGGTTCAGCGGAGTCAGTACTTTTCTAAGTAACCACAAGCGCTGCAAATCCTCCTCTTCGGTCAGTAATTCTTCTTTACGGGTACCGGATTTGTTTAAATCAATAGCTGGAAAGAGCCTTCTTTCAGCTAATTTACGATCAAGTACAAGTTCCATGTTGCCGGTGCCCTTAAATTCTTCAAAAATTACTTCATCCATGCGGGAACCGGTATCGATCAAAGCAGTACCAATAATAGTTAAGCTACCACCTTCTTCAATATTGCGGGCAGCGCCAAAGAAACGTTTCGGTTTATGCAGAGCATTAGAGTCGACACCGCCAGAAAGAACCTTCCCACTAGCCGGAACAACGGTATTATAAGCACGAGCAAGTCTGGTAATAGAATCTAATAAAATAACAACATCACGCTTATGCTCAACCAAACGCTTCGCTTTCTCTATGACCATTTCCGCAACCTGCACGTGACGAACGGCCTGTTCATCGAAAGTGGAACTAATCACTTCCCCTTTTACGGAGCGCTGCATATCTGTAACTTCTTCAGGGCGCTCATCGATTAGTAAGACCATCAGCACCACTTCCGGGTGATTTGTAGAAATAGCATTAGCTATTTCTTGCAAAAGAATAGTTTTTCCGGTTCGTGGGGGGGCAACAATTAATGCTCGTTGCCCCATACCGATAGGATTCAAAAGATCAATAACGCGCTGCGAATATTTTTCAGCAGCAGTTTCTAATTTTAGTTTTTTTGTAGGATATAACGGTGTTAAATTATCAAATAGGATTTTATTTTTTTGATTTTCGACGGGCTCAAAATTAATGTCATTGACTTTTAATAAAGCAAAATAGCGCTCTCCTTCTTTTGGCGGGCGAATTTGTCCGGAAACGGTATCACCGGTGCGTAAATTAAAACGGCGAATCTGAGCAGGAGAAACATAGATATCATCGGGTCCGGGTAAATAGTTATAGTCAGGTGCGCGTAAAAAACCAAAGCCGTCAGGTAATGTTTCCAGAACTCCGGCGCCGTATATTTGTCCATTAGATTCGCTTTGAGCATCAAGGATGGCGAAAATTAAATCTTGACGCCTTAAGTTACTTGCTCCTTCAATGTTTAAATTAGTAGCGACATCAGTTAGTTCGGAGATATTAAGTTTCTTTAATTCGGTTAAGTTCATATTCACCCTATGTTATTTAGTGGTATTTCCGGTAATACTTTAGGTTAAATTGCCTGCCTAGCTCGATCCATACATTTTTGATTTTATATTGGGAGTTACGATTGAAATGGATTAAACTATGACATGATTTGAAGTTCATGGTGGCTATAGCAATTATTAGGTTATAGGTCAATTTTATTTTTGCTCTGCTCTCTGTTTAATTGTCAGTGCATTAACCGGTTTTATATATAGTGGCATAACATTATTTTGCAGGAGCGCCGTGGTTGAAATGTGCTGCTTAGACTTTTCCCGTAGAGCATTTTGAAATGCGTAACCCAAGGCAATTGCCGAATTCTGTCTGCGCTCGGCTTTGTCAACGTGCAATAGACTGACGGTGGACAAAGCATCTCCCAAATCGGCGTGATTTTGATTGATAATGGATTCCCTAATTGAGCTTCTGATTGATTGATCGTCATCTTTGGCTATTGTCGTTGGAGCAATAAGTTCAACCCAATCATAACCATCGTTTGCCTCAAAAATTAGCCCCTTAGGTGTATGCTCGGGCGTATTTGCGGGGCGCTTAAATCTACTAAAAACAGCGCAGTAATATTCAGACCTATTGGCAGTCATTAAAGAGATTAGTATTGATGAGTAATTATGCTTATAGTCACAAATGGCTCTTGCCAATAGTCCGGACAAGCACCAAATTGGTTTTTGTGTGGCCTGAGATAATGCAAATACGTAGGCCAAGCTTGAACGGATACCGCTATAGCTACCAGGTCCCTGATTGACTGCTATGGCAGCCATATTATTGATCTCTAAGCCAGATTGACTAATAACATCGGTTACGAGCGGTGTGAGATTTTCTGCTATTTCTCGATTAGTTGTGGTCTGGCTAAAACACTGACCTTTGTCAGCACAGAGAGCAACGTCGAGTGAAAATTCACTAGCATCAACGGCTAATACAAAATCCATCTAGTCACCGGCAGTCTGCTGCGGGGCAGTCTGCTTAACTTTATCCTTCCATTCAATCTGTCCCGTTCTGCGCCAACGATTGGAAATGTCGTTATGAATTACAAAAACCATTAAAGCTAAAATAAGAGCCAAGCCTACCTGTTGGGCCATCTCTTTTTTTCTCATAGAAATCTCACCAACCAGAGCTTCGAGCGTAAAAAACAATATATGTCCCCCATCCAAAATAGGTATGGGCAGCAAGTTTATTACGGCTAAGCTAACGCTTAATATAGCGAGAAAATGCAGAAAATATTCCAGCCCCTTATTCGCCTGACGGCCAGCCTCTTTAAATATAAAAATTGGCCCGGCTAAATTTCGAGAAGACACTTGTCCGGTCACCATTTGCCATAATCCATAATAGGTTTTTGCCGTAAAAAAGACAGTGCGATTGAAAGCAGAAACGGGCACTTCCATTAGTGGAATAAACTTACGGTCAAACAATTCTTTACGTTTAATGCCAATGAAATAAAATGATTCTTTTTTTGCCGTCTCAATATTTTCTATATCGCCCAAGGCCGGTTGGACAGTAAAACTCATTTCTTCACCATTTCTGAGGACGCGGAGTTTGAGTAAATTACCTCCACTTTGGTGAATGAGCTCAGCAAGTCTAGTCCATTCGCTGATAATATTATCATTAATTGATAATACTTTATCCTCAGCAATAAGCCCTGCTGCTGCCGCCGGCGACTCAGCTGTTACCTCTCCGATTATAGGCTCATCTTTCAAAGAAGCTTCGCCATAAAAAGCAGTAGTAAAAAGATATACGATAAAAGCCAGAACTAAATTAAAAAATGGCCCGGCAAATACGATGGCCGTCTTCGCCCAAAAGCCCTTTTCAATAAACCAGCGGGAACGATCTTTTAACATAGCTTTGATAGCTGGAGTCATGTCCGGATCATCATTAACTTCTACTTCATCATTATTGCGCACAGCGCTATCCGTGGGTTCTGTACCGGTAATTGGGTCCGGAACATCTCCGACTAAGCGAACATAGCCTCCTAATGGAATCCAACAAATTTGATAAACCGTATCACCAAAAGCGCGCTTGCAAATAACTTTGCCAAAACCAATGGAAAACTTTATCACCCCTACGCCTACCATCTTGGCTACGATAAAATGACCAAATTCATGCACTGCGACAAGAATTCCAATCAAAATAATAAACACGATTATCTCCCAGGTGATAGACCCAGCGGAAGCCAAAAGATTAGCAAAATCCATATTATTAAATCCTCAGATTAATGGTTTCCCTTAATAAAAATATCCATCAGAATAGCAACTGGAGCAGATAGCACAAGGGCATCAAGTCTATCCAACAATCCGCCATGTCCCGGCAAGAAACGGCCACTATCTTTAACACCATGAATTCGTTTTAATAAAGACTCAAAGAGGTCACCCATTAGCGATAAAGATGCTACAAGAGAAGCAAAAAAAAGTAACAATAATTGATAGTTCCAACCGTCACGTGGGACAAAATTATAATAGTTGGCGACAATCATACATGCACCAATACAACCAAAGTAACCAAAATACATACCAGCAATAGTTTTCTTGGGGCTAATTTGTGGAGCCAGCTGCTTTTTACCAAAAGCCTTGCCTCCAAAATAGGCGAAGGTATCACTGGCAATTACCCCAGAAAACAGCCATGTCACAAGTTTAACCGCGTTAGCTGCACTAGTAATATAAATTAATATTCCACCAAAAAGTCCAATGTAAAGAAAGCCAATAAGGATGGCATTAACATTTTTAATCGAGCGCTGATCAATTACGCTACGCTCAACAAGAAATAGACTCTGTGCAAAAACTAAAATAGCGCAGGCAATAAAAATAAAACTAAAGCTACTCCAGCCAACTAACGCTGCGCCTAGCCCTGGGGTAATAAAAACAGCAGCCATGGTATAGCGAAACAATTTCCCACCTTGACCAGCAAATGAAATAAACTCTAATGCGCATAAATATATAGCAGCAATTGCAACAAATGTAAGATAATATCCACCTAACTTTAGGCACAAAACGAGAAGGCCGATAAGCACTATTCCAGTTAAGAGGCGTTTCTGTAAGTCAGTAGACATATTACTAATGCATTATTAACAATTCGATTCCGCCTGAGTAATTTGTGCGCTAGTCAAACCAAACCTACGCTCACGCGAGCGATAAGTATCGAGGCATTTATGTAAAAGGTCTTCGTTGAAATCCGGCCAACACTCAGTCAAAACGATAATTTCAGAATATGCTATTTGCCACAACAGAAAATTCGAGATTCTCATTTCTCCACTTGTTCTAATCAGCAAGTCGGGGTCCGGTAATCCCGCTGTGTAAAGATTTTCGCTAAAAGTTTGTGTATTTATTTTTTGGGGATCAATTAAGCCTTTCTTCGCTTTTAGTGCTATTTTCTTGGTTGCATTCACTATCTCATCGCGAGATCCGTAACTTACTGCCAAAATAAGATCTAAACCTTCGTTTTTCTCAGTTGCCTTGACTGCTCTGTATAACGCACGTCTTAAGCCAAAAGGCAGACGGGATAAATCACCGATGGCCCGTAGGCGGATGCCATTGTCAAGAAGTCCTTCTAATTCAGTATCAAGGTATTGGCGAAACAATCCCATGAGGGCGGCTACTTCCTCGGGCGACCTATACCAATTTTCTGATGAAAAACTATATAGAGTTAAATAACGTATTCCAATACGTCGTGACTCTTCAACCAATTTCCTGACGCTTAAAGCACCAGCTTTGTGCCCCTCGATACGCGAAAGACCTCGTGCTTGAGCCCAGCGCCCATTTCCGTCCATAATCACGGCAATATGCTGAGGGATAGATGCGCTATTGTTCATAAACTGCCTTCAATAATATGCCAGGTGGGAATAAATTACGCTGTAAAAGGAGATTATACTTCCATTGCTTCAGCTTCTTTCGCTTTTAGTAACTTATCAATCTCTTCAATATAAGAATCGGTTTGCTTTTGCACTTTATCAAGAGCTTTCTTGGCTTCATCCTTTGTAGCGATTGAGTCTTTCTCCAGTTTTTTTATATCCTCGTTGGAATCTCGCCGATGATTTCGAACAGATACTTTAATATCCTCAGCCATTTTATGTAATGCCTTAACAATTTGAGCACGCGTTTCTTGGGTAAGTGCAGGAATGTTTACTCGAATAGTATTACCGTCCCGAGAAGGATTAAGTCCAAGGTTAGCCATTTGAATCGCCTTTTCGACGGCAGACGCCGCACCTGCATCGTAAACCTGAATTGAAATCAATCGCGGCTCAGGAGTGGAAATTTGCGCCATTCGCGAAAGCGGAGTCTTAGAGCCATAATAATCGACGATCAATCCTTCGACGAGCCCGGCAGAAGCTCTACCGGTTTTAACACGCTGCAACTCTTTTCTAAAAGCCTGCAAGGAAGCATCGCAATCTTGCTTATTTTTGTTGATTATATCGTTAACGTTCATAAGATTATCCTATGAAATTAATATTACTGGGCATTGACACTAGTTCCGATCTGTTCTCCCTTAACAACTCTGACAATATTTCCTATATCATTCAAGTTAAAAACTCTGATAGGAATATTTTCAGCCATACAAAGAGATATCGCAGTCGCATCCATGACGTTTAGTTGTTGCTTAAGCGCATCAAGAAAAGTCAAAGTGTTATACATTTTAGCGTCGTCGTGATTATGCGGATCTTTATCATATACACCATCTACATTTGTCGCTTTCATCACGACATCGGCCATGATCTCTTTGGCGCGTAATGCAGCAGCTGTATCGGTCGTAAAAAAGGGGTTGCCGGTACCGCAAGCGAAAATAACAATTCGTCCCTTTTCTAAATGGCGCCGTGCACGACGATTTATATACGGTTCGCAGATTTGGTTCATTTGAATAGCACTCATAACACGGGTACAGATGCCAAGTTTATCCAATGCGTCCTGAAGTGCCAAGGCGTTTATTGAGGTAGCAAGCATTCCCATATAGTCTGCAGATACACGATCGACGCCCTGAACGCTTCCAGCAACTCCACGAAATATATTTCCGCCACCAACTACAATGGCGATTTCTATACCAAGATTCCTAACCTCGACTACCTCACTAGCTATACGGTACAAGATTTCGGGATCGATCCCATACCCTGCCTTACCGGCTAACGCTTCCCCGCTAAGTTTAAGTAGGACACGCTTATATTGCATCGCTGTTCCTTTATTTATATATTAGCAGCCGCCTTAACCTCTGCAGCAAAATCGCTATCTTTCTTTTCAATTCCTTCGCCTACTTCAAAGCGAATAAAGCGGCGTAATACTATCTTCTCTCCAACTTTGGCGCTAAGTTCACCGATCAAGTCGCTAATCTTCTTTTTAGTCGATGGATCACGAGAATCTTCCTGCTCCACCAAGCAAACCTCAGAGTAGAATTTATCTAATTTTCCTGCAATAATCTTGTCAGCAACTTTTTCTTGCTGAGGTGTCAATTGACTACGGTAAATGGCGCTCTCCTGTTCGATAACTGCTGCAGGAATTTCCTCTCGGCCAAGAAAACGGGGATTAGACCAAGCAACATGCATAGCAATGCGTTTGCATAAATCAGTAAACTCGTCGCTCTTGGCTACGAAATCCGTCTCTGTGTTAAGCTCCAGCATTACACCAACGCGCGATCCAGCGTGTATGTAAGAATATATCTGTCCTTCAGCTGCGACTTTGCCGGCGCGTTTTGAGACATTTTTTAATCCCTTCATCCGCAGTATTTCAACCGCTTTGTCGTAATTTCCTTGGGCCTCAGTTAGGGCAGCCTTACAATCCATCATTCCAGCACTAGTTTTTTCCCGGAGATCTTTTACCATTGAAGCACTAATTTCAGCCATTTTGTCTATTCCTATTCTTAAAACATTTAATAACAATAACGCACTAGACGGAGACTAGGATCAATTAGCCTCGTTCTTGTCAGTGACACCTTCAGTTTTTGACTCATTTGCAAAGCGGCCCTCGAGCACAGATGTGTCAGCATTTACAGTTACACTACCAACATCAGGCTTATCATTTACGGTAAGGCCTTTTTCTTTCATTAGCCGTCGTCCTTCCATGATCGCATCAGCTACTGCCGAAGCGAAAATTCGAATTGAGCGCGAGCCATCATCGTTCGCAGGAATCAAGTGCGTGATATCGGATGGGTCACAGTTGGTGTCAACAATAGCAACAACAGGAATATCAATACGCTTAGCCTCTTTAATAGCGATATCTTCGCGACGAACATCGACAATGAAAAGCAGGTCAGGAACACGATGCATCTCCTTAATCCCACCTAATGAAAACTCCAATTTCTCCAGCTCTCGCGCCATTAATAAACGTTCTTTCTTTGTGTGACGTGAGGCAACAGATGATCCTTGTTGTGTATCATTATCGTCGGATAGAATCTGTTGTAATCGCTTCATGCGATCGACACTTTTTCGAATTGTCTGGAAATTAGTTAACATGCCACCTAACCAACGCTGGGAAACATAGTAAGCGCCGCAACGTTTAGCTTCTTCCACAATACTCGCTTGCGCCTGTTTTTTTGTACCAACGAATAAAATATTGCCACCCTGAGCAGCTATATCAACAATAGCTTGGCGGGCTAGCTGCCAACATTGGACAGTTTTCGGAAGATTTACGATGTGAATACCGTTTTTGGCTGAATGTATGAACGGTGCCATCTTAGGATTCCAGCGACTTGTCTGGTGTCCGAAATGTGCCCCGGCATTCAATAACGTGTGAATATTTATCTCGACAGCCGGTCTATCCTGAACTTCAATAACGGTGTCTTGTGTTTTGCGAATATATTGAGCAGAGGATTTTGTTGAATCCTGTTTAGTGGAATCAAATGAATTTTCCATAATAAATACCTTAGTTCTCGGTTAATCCTATCCCGCAACAAAATCCGCTAAAGCATATCAATGTATAGTTTAGATATGATAAGTAGCAGCACCAAGATGTTACGGGTGCGAAGTTTACATAAGCCGCATAGCGACCTAAATGTTAAGTGTGGCGGCTTGTAGCACAGCTTAAAATGACACTCAAGTCAGTGTTTTTGCTATTTGATTAGGAAGGAAGAAATATGTTCGCTCAGCTTGGAAATCAACGATTGATAATATCAAAAGCTCAGTAAAGTTCTGATGATATTATTGACGGGTTTCCTGTATTGCCTCGTTCAGCATGAGTACGAATGTTCTTATCTCGAAAGGCTTAGGAATAAACCCGTCCACATCGTGCGGTGACAGATCAGCAAAAATATCCTGCTCTTGATAGCCCGAAGCTAAAATTAGCTTCAGATTCTCCTTAAGGCCACGCAGTCGAGCGACTAGCTGCGAAGCGTGCATTCCGGGTATAGCAAAATCCAAAATGACCACAGAAATCTTATTCATATTCTCGATAAATATATCCACTGCTTCCGGACCGGTCCGTGCGACGAAAACGTCTACGCCAAGCGACTTAATAACTTCTTCTTCTATTTGAGCGACAATTTGATTATCTTCAACAATGAGGACCGAATTGCGAATTTCGCGCAGAACGCTATCTTTAACCGACCTCTTGGCCGATCGTTTGGTTTCGTTCATTCGTTTGACCTCCAGCTAATTTCTTGAACCCAATTAATTTCGGGAGATTCGATTGGTTTACTATTGAATGGACTTACTCTAGCATTATGAGATTGTCCTAATCTAGCCCTAGGATGAGGAATTCATTGGAAATGTTACCGTTCCCGCTTTTGGGCTCTCGATTTGCTCTGCGAGTAGTTCACTACACTTACGGTGTTCGCCACTCGTCTTCTTCGTATTCGGCTCAAAATCGCGACAGTTACAGGTTATCTAACAGTAAAAATTTTTATCTTTTGATATATTGTAAGTAGCTGTTTTTTCGCATATTAATAAGTGGTGAACGGATACTTGAAAATGTAACCGTTCAGGACCTTTACTGAGCTTCTATTCAAAAGCCCCCAGAAGGGGCAAGTTTTGCAAAGCAAAACTATGGGTGGAGGAAGACTAAGCCTTCACAAAATTAGTCGTTTCCGATTTGGAAACGTCAATAAATAATTGTAAATATTCATATTTATAATACATCCAGAACGCGATTAGTAATAATCCGTGAAGGCTTACCTTGGAAATTTGTTAAAGATAATCGTAGTTATAAATACAGTAACTTACCAACGTAATAGAATAGCTCCCCAGGTGATGCCAGCACCGACGGCTGACAAAAGCACTAAATCCCCCTTTTTTAAGCGACCCAGATCAATCATTTCCGTTAGTAAGATGGGGATAGTGCCGGCGCTGGTATTGCCGTAGCGCGCGATATTAGACGGTACTCTTTCTTCGGGTATGCCGAGCTGCTTGGCCATTCCCTGTAGGATCCGCATATTGGCTTGGTGTGAAACAAAGTGGGTAACCTCGCTAATATTGATACCAGTCTTCTGGCAGACATTAAGGCTGACATCAGCAAGTGCTCGAACTGCGAACTTAAAAACTTCGCGGCCATCCATTTTTATGCAATGTTCGTTGGCTGCTATACGTTCAGCGCTTGCTCTTAATGCGCTACCCGTTCCAGCCGTGAGAATACCACCGAGGCTGCCATCAGAACGCATATCGATAGCATATAGGCCACTAAGTTCAGTAATGTTACCTTCAATATAACGCTTACTTCCGGTCTCATTATTACTGACAGAGCTTAAAACTGCAGCGCCAGCACCATCGCCAAATAAAAAACACGTTGACCGATCTTGCTTATTAATGAGCGAACTTAGCACATCAGCACCGACAACCAGAATATTGCGCGCGCGCCCGGCGGCAATAAGCCCGTCGGCAACGCTCAGCCCATAGATAAATCCAGAACAGGCAGCAGCTAAATCGAAAGCAAAGCACTGGGTAATACCAAGGCGCTTTTGCAATAGACATGCAGAACTGGGAAAGGCGTAATCCGGAGTCACCGTGGCGAAAACTATACCATCTATATCCTGTGGCGTGAATCCGCCGTTTGCTAATGCCTGTCGGGCTGCCCTTTCGGAAAGTTCGCTGATTCCGATATCTCCTTCTGCCCAACGGCGTTCTTTTATCCCCGAACGTTCACTAATCCACTCGTCGCTAGTATCTAGATAGGCAGCAAAGTAATCGTTGGTACTTACCTTGTCTGGCACAGACATGCCCATTGAGCTAATATAGCTACAGACCGATATAGTTTTCACTGCAATATTTCCCTTTATTCTTCCTATACTCGTTTAATAAGAATAGTGGCGTTTGTTCCGCCAAATCCAAACGAGTTGGAGATAGCTGCTTCAACTGAAGCTTCGCGTGCTTTATGTGGAACATAATCCAAATCGCAATTTTTATCGGGATTGTCGAGATTGATTGTTGGAGGAATCATGCTCCTATAAATAGCAAGACAAGATATTACGGCTTCTACACCTCCGGCGGCACCCAATAAATGACCCGTCATGGACTTAGTTGAGCTAACAAGTAATCCCTTTTTTGCATAATCCCCAAAAACAACCTTAATGGCAGCCGTTTCTGCCGGATCGTTAATTGGCGTGGATGTGCCGTGAGCATTTATATACCCAACTTGTCGCGGATCCAACCTTGAGGACTCAATGGCCATTTTCATGCACGAAATAGCCCCTTCACCGCCTTCAGCAGGCGCTGTGATATGGTAAGCATCACAAGAATAACCATATCCGGCAACCTCGCCAAGAATATTAGCACCACGCTTTTTAGCGGCCTCGTATTCTTCGAGAATCATAATTCCCGACCCCTCTCCCATAATAAACCCATCCCTGTCTTTATCGAAAGGTCGGCTGGCATGTGCGGGATCATCGTTACGGCCGGTTAAAGCTTTCATGCGACCAAAACCAGCAATAGCAAGAGGAGTGATTGCTGATTCAGCACCTCCGGTGACAATCATATCCTGAAGGCCGTCTTTAATCATGCGAAATGCTTCGCCAACGGCATGTGTCCCTGATGAGCAGGCACTAGTCATGGCGTAATTGATGCCTTTCAAATTGTATTGGATGGCGATATTTCCCGGTGCGAGATTCGAGATCATGGCCGGAATAAGCATCGGGGTAACCTTGCGAGGCCCAGCGGCAATTAACTCTCTAAGATTTTCTTCAAGTATCGGCATGCCGCCAATACCGACACCGACAATGCATCCGCAACGCTGTGGGTTATATGTTCCTTCGCTGATATTAGCCTGCTCCCAAGCTTGTTTGGCAGCCGCTAAAGCAAAAATTATGAATTTATCCAGGCGCTTTAAAGCTTTCTTATCGACATACTGCTCCGGATCAAAATTCTTCACTTCGGCGGCTATTTGGCAGGGATAATCAGTGGCGTCAAAAGAGGTTATTCTCCCGACGTTACCTTGACCCTTAATTAAGCTAGACCACATTTCTTCAATTGTGTTCCCCACTGGGGTTATAGCCCCTAACCCTGTGATAACTACTTTTCTTTCACCCATACAGCTCCCTTCAAAGTAATTAAGTTAAGTTTTAAAAATTATTGATGTGGCAAGGCTCCTCAAGCATCGTTTACAATTTGCCTTAACAGCCGTTCCCCCGGTGCTTTGCCTTCGCTTAATGCCAAGTCGTCAAGCTCATTAACAATAGCCGAAAAACAGGACGGCATCAGCGGCAGGCGCCTGACTAAATACGCAATTGCATGATCACTAAGCAACATGTTTCTACGCTCCAATAATGACTGAATTACAGATTGAAACTCTGCTTCCTGCGGAAAATAAAGGGTTATCGGCCAAGCAGACATAAGGCGACTATAAATATGAGGATCCTGTGCATAACTGGTTACCGGTTCAGCGGAGCAGACAATAAGCATTCCTTGTTTAGCTCTCATACTCTCATACTGGTCGATAAAACGTGAGGCGTTAGAACCAATCAATGAAGAATCTAACTCAAAAACCTCGGCGCATTTTCGTGGCAATCCCCTCTCTACCATATAATCACAGATAGCGTGCGCAAGGTGAGATTTTCCCGAACCAAGCGCGCCAGATAAAAAGAATATCGAAAATTCAGATGCTCCTGTATTTTTATACTTATCAATCAAATCGTTAGCGTTGTGTAGTAAGGCACTGTATGCTTCAATTGCTCCTGAATGTGGAACAAAATATTTAAATGCAAACGGATTACGCGTCTCTAATGGAAGTGGACTAAATTTAGCATTCATAATCAACACCCAAATATTAAGTCTCTGTCTTCATATGCTGCGCCGTAACGAATCTGAGCACCTAAATCAGAGAGTTTTTGCACCATATTTTCATAGCCGCGTTCGAGATGGAATATCTCGTGAACAGTGGTCTCTCCCCTCGCCCCCAAGCCCATTAACACAAGGCCGGCTGCGGCACGTATATCTCCTGCCTCCACTGGAGCTCCAGTCAGGAAGCTAACGCCTCTTACGACAGCCATGCGATCATCAATTTCGATATCTGCTCCTAGTCTCCGATACTCAGCAACATGCCCGTAGCGGTTTTCAAAAACATTTTCTTTTATGATGGACGTTCCACTAGACTTAGTCAACATAGCCATCAAAATGGGCTGAACATCGGTTGCTAAACCGGGGGACGGGGCAGTTTCGAAGCTAACAGCACTTAACTCTCCGGAGCTTTGAATATTAATTCCGTGATCTTTAAGCTTGATTATGCAACCAGCTTCCGCTAACACATCAAGTGTTTTCCCTAGAGCTTGAGGAGTAATACCCTCAACCATAATTTGCCCCCCGGTCACAGCGCAGGCAGCCAAATATGTTGCCGCCTCAATTCTATCCCCGATAACAGTGCATTTTCCCGATCCTAGAGTTCGTTTCCCGTGAATAGAAATAGAGCTACTTCCTATTCCTTCAATTGTCGCTCCCATTCTTTTTAGAAAAAGACAAAGTTCAACAATCTCCGGCTCGCGTGCAGCATTCTCTAAAATGGTGTCGCCCTCAATGAGACTTGCCGCCATTAATAAATTGTGAGTGGCGCCAACTGATGGAAAATCTAAAACAATTCTCGCGCCGTGAAGTCCCTGAGAAGCTTTAGCTACTACCATGCCGTTTTGTAAGCGAATATCCGCACCTAATGCCGTTAACCCTTTCAAATGAATATCTACAGGTCTGGTCCCAATAGCATCTCCGCCGGGAAGCGCTATTCTTGCTTCTCCTGTCCTGGCGAGTAAGGGACCGAGTAGCCAAAAACTAGCTCGGAGTTTTTTTACTAGAGCATATGAAGCTTCGACATTTGTAATATTCTTAGTTTGGACCCTTAACTCGTGATCACTAAATACGACATTAGCACCGCAATGCTTAAGCAAACGAATAGTAACTGAAATATCTTCAATGTCGGGAACATTTTTTAAGATACAGGCCTTGTCCGTAAGTAAGGTGGCAAACAATAATGGCAAAGCCGAATTTTTTGCTCCGCTAACTGTCACGTTACCTATTAATTGACTACCGCCTGTAATGATAATGGAGTTAGACACTACGAACCTACCATGCAAATTCTGTTTATACCCGCCAGATCTTTAAGGAACACTGGCTCTTTCCCCACGTGCTCGATTACAATGCCATTAATACCCGTAGCCTGAGATTCCCCGAATTCAAAGATTAACTTAGCGCCGGAATTCATATGCGCAGAAGTTTGCTGCATCAATGCCCGAATTGCATCGAGTCCGTCGGGTCCCGAATACAAAGCCGTTGTTGGCTCATAGCCACTAATATCCCGAGCTAATTGCTGGCCATCCATAACATAAGGAGGATTAGAGACAAATAAGCACAAAGAATTATTTTTACTAATTTCTAACCCTTGAATAATATTAGTGTTTATTGCTGATATTAGGCTCGTATAGCCCAGGCGTGAACAATTTATGGAAAATACACTCAAAGCATCTTCACTTATGTCTGTAGCAACTATTTTGCCTCTTTGCAGATAATCTCTGCCAAAACGCCTACATAGTTCGTGAACGATAGAAAGAACTATAGCCCCGGACCCAACTCCAATGTCACAAAGGAAAAAAGATGAGGTCTCCTTATTAAAGCATTTTAGGGCCTGATCAATAACCAATTCTGTTTCAGGCCTTGGAATCAACACGCGTTTATCCACGTAGAAATTTATGCCGTAAAATTCTTTTTGACCTAAAATATAAGCGACTGGTTCAAATAGTTTTCGTCGATCCAATAACTCTTTATATTGCCTAACAACATTTTCCTCTAGTTCTTCCTCGGCGTTAATAATGATATAAGCAAGATCTTTCTTTACAACGAACTGGAGTATAACATCAGCGTCTAGTCTGGGGTCGTAGTATGCGAGGTTATCCGCCTGCGTTTTAAAAACATCCGCTAAAATTCTATAGCCATAGTTGCGGAGATCTTCAATTGTTGCCATTTTTAAGATTCGCCCGATTGGAGAGCTAGGGCTCGGTAATGGGCCATTAAAGGATTAATAAGCAGATCTAATGATCCGGCCATGATTGTGTCGATTTGATATAGAGTCAGACCAATGCGATGGTCACTAACCCTTCCTTGAGGGAAATTATATGTGCGTATTCGCTCCGATCTATCTCCGCTTCCAATTTGCGTTCTTCTATCTTGAGCACGTTCGGCATCAGCCTGCGATTGCATAAAATCATATAGGCGCGAGCGTAAAACCGTTAATGCTTTAGCCTTGTTTTTATGCTGAGATTTTTCATCTTGGCAACATACAACCATGCCCGATGGAATATGAGTTATTCGCACAGCTGAGTCTGTAGTATTTACACTTTGGCCCCCATGGCCAGAGGAGCGATAGACATCAATGCGCAAATCCTTATCTTCTATTTGAACATCGACCTCCTGAGCCTCCGGCATTACAGCCACAGTGCATGTTGATGTATGAATTCGTCCCTGGGCCTCTGTTTTTGGAACACGCTGCACACGATGAACTCCACGTTCATATTTAAGAACGCTAAAAGCACCGCGGCCCTCAATCCGTGCTACCATCTCCTTATATCCACCAATAGAAGATTCGGATAAACTTAAGACTTCGACTCGCCATTTCTTACTATCAGCGTAACGGCCGTACATATTGAAAAGATCAGCCGCAAATAATGCCGCTTCGTCGCCACCGGTTCCGCCACGTATTTCTAAAATGATATTTTTATCATCATTCGGATCTTTCGGGGTGATAAGTATTAACAATTCCTCCTTTAGTTGCTCCTCTCTAACCCTAAGATTATCTAAATCCTCTCGGGCCAGTTGACGTAAATCTTCATCATTACTTTCTTCTAAGATAGATTTCGCATCACTAATGTGCTCCAGAGTTCTTTTATAGTCATTATACACGGCAACTATCTGCTGTAGCTCAGAATATTCTTTATTAAATTTTATAAAGCTGTCCCGATCGGCGATAATATCTGGCTGAGAAACAAGCTCGGTTAACTCCTGATAGCGGATCTCAACACCCTGAAGTTTTGCTACTAAATCCATCTTCGTAAATCTTTAAATTATCATTAATCTTGGCGTAATATATACCGCACTCTACAAGTTTGAAATAAAGACCTTGAACGGTTCTTTACTAGGTAATATTATTTTTGTGTGCGGCATAAAGGAAGCCACGGATAGTTTCCTCGGAAGCGAAACGCCGATTCGCTCCCGAAAATACTCTTAATGAAGCCAATGAAACAAGGACAGGCTGAATTAAGAGCCAAACAAAAATATACCATTACCTTAGGATAAAGATAAAAAGCTTTTATGCTTTTCAGCTCAAAAGTTAATTTACCACTTGGTAATGGTATAACAGGGCATTACTGATGTAAAGCGGCTCGAGCTTTTAAATCTAATAGAATTCAGGTTATTACTAAAAGACGATAACCCGTTTGCCTGCGACAAATAAGCGATGATCAAAAAAATGCTTCAGAGAACTTAATAATACGCGCCTTTCAATATCTCTACCGCGAATAGCTAATTCGCTAACATTATCCTTATGAGAAATAGGCTCAACAGCCTGGGTAATAATTGGGCCCTCATCGAGATCAGCAGTTACGAAATGTGCCGTAACACCAATTACCTTTACTCCTCTATCTTACGCTTGCTGATAAGGCTTAGCGCCGACAAAGGTAGGTAAAAATGAATGATGGACATTAATAATGCGGTTGGCATAAACGTTAACGAAGTGCGGACTAAGAATTTGCATATAACGCGCCAGAATAATCGCATCTATCTTATGTTTTCTTAAAAAAGTTAGTTGTTTAGCTTCGGCCTTTCTTTTGTCAGTAACCGGCGTAAATAGGAATGGAATACCGAACTGTTTAGCGACCTTCTTCTCCCCTGATGATTACTGACGATCAAAGGAATTTCACACTTAAGTTTTCCGGCACCATAATGCGTTAGTATTTCGTGTAAGCAATGATCATATTGAGAAGCAAAAATGGCAATCTTAGGAAGCCTATTGGAAATATGGAGTTCGTAGCTGTTTTTAAAAGAATACTTATGCCCTAGCACTTTTAACATTTTATGCAATTGATTTGTCCGCAGACGAAATTTATCCAGAGACATTCAATGACCATAAAAAATTGCTGTGTTTGCGGATCGCTAAACTGATCTAAGCTGATAATATTTCCATGATGTCTTGCAATCGCCGTGGTAATACCGGCGACGAGGCCTTCGCAGTCAGGGCAAACTACCTTTAAAATTGCCGTTGGTATTATAAAATCTCGAGATTACTTATCAACTTTTCGAGATAACCGACCATTGCCAAAGTGTTCAAGCGCTAAAACGATCGGGCTAGCGATAAATATTGTTGAATATGTGCCAACTATTCCACCAACAAATAATGCAAAAGCCATATCTTCCACAGCTCCGCCACCAAGACGCCAAAGAATAAGGCAAACTGCCATTACTGTCATATTGGTAATAATGGTACGGCTTAGTGTTTCATTAACACTTAGATCCATAATTTTTGATAAATCAAACGTCGCCCGCGACGATTTTTTTAACGCCTCAAGAATATGTTCACGTATGCGATCAAAAATAATAATCGTGTCATTTACCGAGTAACCAACAATAGTAAGTAACGCAGCAAGAATACCGGCATTAATTTCTCTACCGGTTAATATACACGCTCCGGCAGTAATAATAACGTCATGGAACAGTGCTATAACTGCGCCAATGGCAAAACGGAACTCAAAGCGTATTGTTAGATAAGCGATTATACCAACAAGGGCCCAAAATATTGCCCAATAAGCGGCGGTTCGAATTTGCTCACCGATAACCGGTCCCACTTGGTCAAGCTTTTCAACCCGAGCTTTGTTATCGGAAAAGCTAAGGTTTGATTCAAGGATTCCCTTGGCATTTTCATTGGCCTCGGCTTTATACCGGATACTAAATCTATCACCGACGCCATGAAAAACTTGCACAATGGCGTCCTTAATACCCGCCTCTTCTGCTTTTGCCCTTAATGCAGCTATGTCTAACTTATTTTCATAACTGACAACTGCCTCAACGCCCCCACGAAAGTCGACGCCAAATTTCTCGTCCCCCATAGTCACCCATTTATAAACGGAGGTGGCGATCATTAGAATTGAAAACAGATAGGCGAACCATCTTATCTTCATGAATGGAATATTGGTATTAGCTGGTATTATTTGCATGAGATAACTCCTAAAAAAATTATTAAATACTTAATTCGCCTTTAGAATTGCGCAATTTAAAAATATCAAATCCAAATTTGTTTACGTATAAGGCTGTAATTAAGGTTGTAATAATTCCCAGTGACAGGGTTACAGCAAAACCGCGGATAGGACCTGTGCCAAAAGCAAAGAGAACCAAGCCGCTAAGAAGCGTTGTGAGGTTAGCGTCAAGAATAGTCCAATGTGCTTTATTGAATCCGGCAGCAATAGCGGCAGTCGCCGAGGCGCCATTACGTATTTCCTCGCGTATTCGCTCATAAATAATAACATTTGCGTCCACGGCCATACCTAAAGTAAGCGCAAGCCCGGCAATGCCGGGTAAGGTCAAGGTGGCACCAAACAAAGCTAGCGAAGCAAGTAGGAAAGTAATATTTAAAATCAAGCATGCATTAGCCAAGATGCCCGATCGACCATAATATACAGCCATAAAGCAGATTACTACTATAGCCGATACGATCGAAGCTATCATGCCAGCCTTAATCGAATCTGAACCAAGTGCCGCACCTACAGTTCTTTCTTCTTCATGTTTTAATGGAGCAGGCAAGGCTCCAGAACGAAGGACTACAGCTAATTGTTTAGCTTCCTGTTTAGTAAACGAACCACTAATAACTGCCGATCCCCCGCCTATCCTTACTTTAATTTCAGGTGCGGATTGCACAACTTTATCTAAAACAATTGCTAACTGACGACCGACATTGGCGCCAGTAATTCTATCAAAAACACCTTTTCCGATACTATTGAGGCGTAGAGTAACTTCTGGTTGATTGTTTTGTGGAGAGATCTCAACTGCAGCATGCTCAATTACATCTCCAGTCATTAAAACATCGTCCTCTAAGGCAATTTCTCCACCCTCTTTTTGTGGAAACTTAATACTAGCTGTTTCCGGGCTAGTGCGAGATGCTTCATAAACGAGCCTAAATTCCAACTTTGCTACTGAGCCAATAGTTTTCTTTACGGCCTCTAAGTCGGTAACATTAGGGAGTTGAATCATGATACGATCGGCTCCGGCTCTTTGAATTACAGGCTCAGTAACACCATAATAATCAACCCGACTACGCACAGTTTCAATCGCTTGCATAACAGAATCCTTCTTAATTGTCTCAGCCTTATCTTCCGAGATTCGATAGGTTACTTTATAGCGATTACCCTCATTTTTTATCTCGCCTTTGGTTAATTCGGGATAGTTTTTACGAACTAAATTTTCAATCTCAACAAGAGCGCGATCTCCTAAAGAGGTAAGCTCAATCTCTCTTGCGTTTAATTGTCGTCCACGCACAACGCCGGCCTTTTTTAAATCATTATTAATCGATCCGGCAATCTGTCCGAGCTGACTTTTTACGGCCTCCTCAGTCTGCACAGACAAAACAAGATAAGAGCCGCCTTTAAGATCTAATCCTAGGTTAATTTTTTTACCTGGCCACCAAGTAGGTAAATACTCAGCAATAAAATTAGGAGCTAATATCATCAAAGATATTAATAATAGTGCTCCGTAAAAAAATGATTGTTGTTGTTGCTTTACTGTCACGCTGACCTCTCAATAAATAGGAATTAACTTTTCTTAGTTTTATCAGCAATTTCTTTTGCTGAGGTTGAATCTTTTGCTGGCAGAGTATGAACGTGCTCGCATTGCACGCGAACTCGGCAGTTTGCTGAAATTTCAATTGTAATCTCATCCTTGGTGATAGCTACTACCTTACCTAATATGCCGCCGCTGGTGACTACTTCATCTCCCTTCTTTAATTCACTAAATAGCTTTTCCTTCTCAGCCTGTTTAAGCTGCATCGGCCTTAAAATTAGAGCCCAGTAGACGCCAAATATCACGAGAAAAAATAAAACTGATCTTATTATGAAATCATTGGGACTAACCGGAGGTTGGCTAGCTGCTTGTGGAGCTACGCAACCCTGTAAGAAAAGTAGTATGATAGCCCAAAAACCATTTTTGAAATTTCTAATTAACATCTTTACCTTTTCTATTCGCACACTATCTCATTGGTTTCATTGCGGTTTGCTAAGAAAGATTTAGCAAAAATGCTAAACTCACCGGCAACGATCTTACTTCTAATGGTCTCCATTAGCCGCTGATAAAACCTTAAATTATGAATTGATGCAAGTTGAACGTAAAGGGCCTCATGAACCCGAATAAGATGAGCAAGGTAGGCCCGACTAAAGTGACGACAGGCATAACAGTCACAATTATCCAATACAGGCTTTGGGTCGGTTTTATAGATAGAATTTCTAATGTTTAGGAAACCGGTTTCAGTGTATAGGCGTCCGAATCGCGCGCTGCGGGTAGGAATGACACAATCAAATAAGTCAACGCCAAGGCCAACGCTACGAACTATATCAGATGGAGTTCCCACACCCATTAAATAGTGAATATTTTTGTCAGGTAAGAGTTTAACGCTAAGAGCAGTCATTTCGGCCATCAGCTCTAATGGCTCCCCAACACTTAAACCGCCAATGGCATAACCATCATATGGTAACGAGCACAGCTCCTGGGCGCAGCGCTCTCTAAGTTCAGGAAACATTCCCCCCTGCAATATTGCAAAGGCCAATGTCTCTGGTCGTTTGCGTGCCGCGATAGCCCGTTTGGCCCAATTAATAGTTAGATTTAAGGACGCTTCAGCTTCAGTATATTGCGCCGGGTATGCCAAGCATTCATCGAGAACCATCATGATGTCAACGCCTAGCGTTTCTTGAATTTGCACAACGCTCTCAGGAGTTAAATCTAATCTACTTCCATCTATATGCGACTGAAAAGACACGCCCTTTTCGTTTACTTTTCTTAGCTTGGAAAGACTAAAGACCTGAAATCCCCCGCTATCGGTTAAAATAGCTTTCGGCCAACTCATAAATTTATGAATTCCACCAAGCTGATTAATAACGTCCTCTCCCGGGCGTAAATGTAGATGATATGTATTGGACAAAACGATTTGAGCACCTAGCGATTCTAATGCTTCCGGAGAAACTCCCTTAACAGTCCCCTGAGTACCGACGGGCATAAAATTAGGAGTGTCGAATGCCCCATGGTAGGTATGATAAATCCCGCGCCTGGCAGCATTATCACGTTTTTGTATTTCAAATTGTCCAATTGATATCATATTAACCTAGTTAAAATCATACCATCGCCATAGCTTAAAAAACGATAATCGTTGGCTAAAGCATGATTATAAATCGCCTCAATATTATTGGCTCCGGAGAAGGCTGCAACTAATAACAAATGAGTGGATTGCGGTTGATGAAAATTGGTAATTAGAACGTCTACTGCCTTAAAGTTAAAGCCGGGCGTAATAAAGATATTTGTCGATTTTATTGCCTCGGAGTGATCGTTATTTGCTAAGAGAAAATAGCTTTCCAGTGCCCGCAACGTTGTCGTGCCAACGGCCACAATCCTCCGCCCCGAACTTTTAGCGTGCTCAATGGCCCTAGCTGTTTGCCTAGAGATACTATAATATTCGCAACTCATTTTATGAGAATCTATTTGACTCTCGCGGATAGGTAGAAATGAAGAAGAACCAACATGGAGGGTTAAGTAATGAACCTCTACTCCGTGCGTAGCTAGTTTGGCTAAAAGCGGCTCAGTAAAATGAAGTCCAGCCGTTGGGGCGGCGATTGAGCCTAAGTCCGAAGCATAGATTGTTTGATAAGTCTCCTTATCCTCGTCATCGCTGTGCCCGGCACGGATATATGGAGGAATAGGCATCGAACCGAAGCGGCTAATGAGGTCAAAAACGGTATGAACGTTTGACTTAGAGCATAATTCTATCAGCACCTTGTCGCCATTAGTGCCTCTGCCTAATATCTTTGCATATAATTCATCTGCTAACCGATAAACCAAACCTTCCTTTAGGCGCTTCATCGGCTTAGCCAAGGCTTCCCAATGCTGCACATAGACACCTTCCTCGCCGGATATATGCTGAAGCAGCAAGATCTCAATTTCTCCAAAGGAGTCCGGGGAAATAAAAAAACGAGCAGGTATTACTCTGCTCTTGTTCATTACTAATAAATCTCCGGCCTGTAGATATTTGGCTATATTAAAGTAATAGTCATCAACTATTGTTACTTGGCTAGCGCTAGGCAATGCGACGAGCAGTTTAGAACGACTGCGCGCCTCCCCTTTGCCAATAGGCCTTTGTGCAATACGCTCATCTGGTAACAAATAATTTAAAAAATTGTAATTCACTGGATTAATAAAGGCAGTAAATTAAAAACAGAGCTAACTCGACAGCAATGTCCACTCTGTTTTTAAGATATCATTATAAAACTATACGTTTTCTTTGTCCTTTTGCTGTAAAAACTTATTTACTAAATCAATTGGAATAGGAAAAACTATAGTTGAGCTATTCTCAACAGATATTTCGCGTAGCGTCTGCAAATACCGCAACTGAATAGTTTGTGGTTCTCTAGCAAATACGGCAGCGGCTGCGCTAAGTTTCTCAGATGCTTGAAATTCACCATCGGCGGCAATAATTTTCGCTCGACGTTCACGTTCAGCTTCTGCTTCTTTAGCCATGGCGCGCTGCATTTCCACAGGAAGATCAATATGCTTAACCTCAACCATGGAGACCTTAATACCCCAAGGGTCAGTAGCGTGGTCAAGAATTTCTTGTAAGCGATGATTTACTGTCTCCCTATTAATTAACAAATCGTCTAAATGACCCTCTCCGCAAACACTTCTTAAAGTCGTTTGTGCCAACTGACTAGTTGCATAAAGATAATTTTCTACCTCAACAACCGCTTTGTCGGGTTGAATAACGCGAAAATAAATAACTGCATTAACTTTAACCGACACATTATCGCGGGTAATAACATCCTGCGGTGGAACGTCCATTGTTATGGTGCGAATATCGATCAGTCTAAGGCGCTGAATCCCTGGGAAAACAAAGCGCAGTCCGGGCCCCCGTAAACCGGTCAATTTACCTAGGGTGAACACAACCCCCCTTTCGTATTCATTAATAACGAAAACGGCTAGCTTAAAAATAAACCCGATTAAAATAAGAATTATAATCAGTCCTTGTATTGCCATATCTAATCTCCTTATTTCTTATTAATAACTTTCACTTTTAACAACAAACCCTCAATAGAAATCACCTCGACCAAATCACCTTTTTCCGCACTGAATGGAGCGGAAGTCAGTTGCGCTCGCCATAATTCACCTTTAATGGATATGTGGCCTTCATTTTGCGGTCCACCAAAAGTTTCTACCACTGCTCCTCTCATTCCTAACATGCCTTCTTGGCCTGTGCTTGAACGACGCGTAAGTGACTTAACGACAACGTAGCAAAGCATGAGAAGAATAAAGCCAATTATAGCCGCGATTGAGCCAATGAATAATTTGTCTACAGTAAAGCCACTTGCGCTCCATATCATTTCTGAATCAATTAAATATACTGACCCCAAAATGAGGCAAACTACTCCGGCTATTCCAAAAAGACCAAAAGATGGCGCAAACAGTTCAGCACCAAAGAACACTAAAGCTAATATCAATAAGGCCACTCCACCATAATTAATAGGCAAAACAGCGGCAGCAGTCAGTGCTAGTATGAGCGAAATGGCGCCAAATAAACCCGGGAATATAAGCCCGGGGTTATAAAACTCAATTCCTAGTCCTAAGACAGCGCCTAGACCTAATAAAATTAATACATTCGGATCAGTGAGCACGTCCAAAACTTTCTGTTTAAATGTTTTTTCAATTGTTTCAATTGGGGCATCTTTCAGATTTGTTAACATTACCATATTGCCATTTATGGAAATGGATCGTCCCTCAGTTTGCTTCAGTAAATCATCAACATCACGAGCAATGATATCAACAACGTGTTTTTCTAATGCCTCCTTGTCGGTAATTGAATTAGCTTCCCGCACCGCTTTTTCAGCCCACTCAATGTTTCTTCCGCGCTGTTCAGATATGGCCTTTATTAAAGACACAGCAAAATTTTCAACCTTTGCCTTCATATCGCCTTCAATATTCTGTCCGGTTCCCTGAACGGGAGTAGCTGCGCCAATTGTTGTGCCTGGAGCCATAGCTGCAATGTGTCCGGCGAGAGTAACGAATACGCCGGCAGATATAGCTCCACCGCCACTGGGATAAACATAGACAATAACGGGTATTTGGGCCTGAAGAATATGCTCAACCATGCTTTGCATTGATTGGAGTATGCCACCGGGGGTATTAAGCTTAATGAGCAAAGCTTTAGCGTGGCGTTGGACGGCTGTCTTTAAGGCTGTTTTTAAAAAATCGTCGCTGGCCGGCGTAATTGCTGAGTTAATCTCAATGACCAAAATCGGGTTTGCCGGGGCATCTTCAGCTCTAACAAAACCGGTATTTATTACAACCATTATAGATAAAAAGGACAAATAGAAAAAATATTTAATCATTGTTTTAACCCCAATTCCCTCATTACCTCTTGCAAATCCTCCCAGAATGGACGCTTTGCAGATGGATTCCTAAGTATATAAGCCGGATGGTATGTTGGCATCAGCTTTATTCCCTGCCAGCTTTGCCATTGCCCGCGCAACTTAGTAATACCAATATCGATATTGCACAGCGCCTTTTGGGCGGGCTGTCCTAAAGTAATTATAATCCTCGGCTTAACCAATAATAGCTGCTTATGCAAAAAATGGTAACAGGCTTCCACTTCATCCGGTAGAGGTGTGCGGTTATCTGGCGGGCGGCATTTTATAACATTGCAGATATAAACATCTTCCCTTTTTAGACCCATTCCTTTAGTTATGGCTGCAATCAACAACTCTCCGGCACGCCCAACAAATGGTACTCCTTTTTTATCTTCTTCAGCCCCCGGCCCTTCCCCAACGAAAGCAACCTGCGGGGAGCTGATTTGACCGACGCCAAAAACAACATGAAGTCTTGTCTCAGATAAGCGACAGCGAGAACAATTAAGCGCCTCTTTTATAAGATCCTCATATGCTACAACGTTGTTTGTTGATGAATCGCGCCAAATATTCTCGTCTGTATTGTTCAATGTAATAGTTTTTTCATCTTTCTGGCTAGCTAGGATGGGTTCCTGCATTAAATGGGAGCAGCCATCTAAATAAAATATTAACTCTTCGATTAACTGATTAGCTGTATTCGTTTCGTCCATAATTATTTATAAAATACTTGCTGCTTGTAAAAAAGGGTTAGAAATTCTTTCACAATAAATGTCAGTTTGAGGACCATGTCCTGGATAAACGATTGTTTCGTCGGGAAGCACTAGTAACTTTTCTTTAATCGATTTAATCAAAAGATTATGATTTCCACCGGGCAAATCAGTCCTTCCCACTGATGATTTAAACAAAGTATCACCTGATAGCACGAATGGTTTACTATTTGCGAAATAGAAACACACATGTCCTGCTGTATGCCCAGGCGTGTGTAAGACCTTGATAGTTATTCCTGTTATGCTTAAATCGGAATCATCTTCTACTAATACGTCAGGCGTTGGACTGTCCTGAAATTTATCGGAGTCAAAACCAAACAAAGATGCCTGTTTAGTAATAGAATAAAGTAATTCTAAGTCTTCCTTGTGGGCATATAAAGGGAGAGTTGTTCCATATTGAGACTCAGCAGACTTTTTTAATAACGCGACGCCTCCAGCATGATCTAAATGGGAGTGGGTTAACAAGATAGCCGCAGGCCTAAGATCTTCCGAACGCAGCTTGCTCATTACAATATCAATATCGCCGCCCGGATCGACAATTATGCAGGATCGGGTATCGAGCCGATTTACCAAATAACAGTTCGTATCAAAATCAGTCACTCTTATCGACTGCAATTCAATCATCTATTCAATATCCTCCTGCCGATCTATTTCCCTAGCCTGCGACTTAGGGTCGGAGCTTGTTGTCGGTAACTCACGCAGCTTACCCTTATTCGGCTGGAAATGATTAGTTGCGATAAATGCTGATTTGTCTTGGATCGACCCAGTTTTAGAAGCAAGACCGCAATCGACTGCTTCCGGCATCATTGCTAAATCAATTACATCATCGAGTTTTTTGATGTACCCACTAGGCTGTTCGCAAAAACGAAGATGCCCGTAATATGTGAATCCACTACCGTATAGGCCCTGTAGTAATGGCTGTTCATGAATATATTCGCCCTTAACTTCTATCAAATCTCCTTGCTGAGGAATGTAAGCAAGATTACGAATATCATGAATGACTAACAGCTTATTGTTCTGCTTAATTTGGGGTGAGCTAATAAGTATTCGAATAATTTGTTTTTCTTGAGGAGCATTTTTGCGTAGCCCCAGATGGTGGAGTAAAAACCGCAGTGAATATTTAACGTCCTTCCTCCATGATGCTGCGAATACTTTATCAATCTGACCGCTTAATATCAAGATGTGTCTGTTATATAGCCAGGGTTGATAACGAAAGGACTCTCCATGAAGTTCTAGCTTGGTGGCGTTTAATATCGGCGTTTGCTTGATGCGAGCGATAATAAAGTTCACAAGAAGATAGGTTTTTTTAATCAAAAATACGGCCAGCAATAATATCAGTACCCCACCGATTATTATTACCAATAGAGTTGCCAAATCGGTATAGTCAACAGTGCTTAAAAAGTCATAAAGCTTAATTAATAATGCTAAGCCAAGCATTATTAGCCATGGATATGTTCCTTTTAATGCTGAACTTAACGACTGTTTACCCATGTTACCTCGTCAACCGCGCAAGGTTCTCTTGCGCCTTGAGGAGTTTTGGACTACGGATTAGAGCTTCTCTAAAATTACTTTCGGCCTTAACTTTGTCACCAGTAAGCTCAAAATAAACTCCCAAGTTATTGAGAGTCATTGCATTATTAGGATCGATGGAATAGGCTTTATCCAGAACCTGTTTTCCTTCTTTGAGCTTATCTTGTAACAAATAAGCATGGCCTAATAGGGATAAAATCTCGGCGTTCGAACTAGCGTCGTTATTTGCTTTTTCCAAAGCAGCGACGGCAATATCAATCTTTCCATCAATGATATCTAGCTGAGCAATTCCGACTAGCGCGCTATAATTTTCCGGGTCACCCTTATGTATCTGTTGATAAATAGTGCGTGACTCGTTAACTTTATCCTGCCGTTGATAAATAGCGGCCAATAATAGCGCCTGCTCGGGCGACATTTTTGCAGAGTAAAGTGGCTCAATAAGATTTAATGCCTCAAGATTTCTCCCCTCATGATAATATAGCTCAGCTAACTTGATCTTTGCCTCGTTAAATCGGCTTTTTTTATCAAGAGCAGTTTCTAAACTAATAATCGCCTCTTCGCGCCTCTCAAGTTTCTCCAATACTAATGCCAAATCGTAAAAAACTGTACCATCATCAGGATTTATTTGTATTGCCTGGCGCAAGAAATTCTCAGCATCCGCTAAAGAATTTCTACTAAATGCTATCAAGGCTAATCCTTGTAGGGCCTTCTCGTTTTGCCCATTTATATCGAGAACCTGATTATAGGATTGCTCCGCTTCGTTTAGCTTACCCAGCAAGTATTGAGAATTTGCCTTAGCCAGCAAAAAAAGCGGAATCTTGTTAAGACTTGAGGCCTTATCAAACTGTTTAAATGCCTCTTCGATTTTATTCTGCTTAGTATAATTCAATCCCAAATTATAATAGGCCTCAACTAAACCAGGGCACTGGGTTAATGCAGCCGTATATAGTTTTTCCTCTTCTAGAGATCCATCGGCTAGTGAAACACCGCGCTGAACCAATTCAGCAGCCTTGAGACACTCATCAGCGGCACGTAAAGTAGTGAATGAAAGAAAAAAAACAAGCAACAGTATTAAGAAGCGAACAATCATTATTTACATTCTCCGATAAAGCTAGTTATTGATTTAACAGCTGTGCGCACACGTGATTCACTTTCCATTAACGCTAGGCGCACATAGCTGCGTGCGCGCAGATCAAAGCCTGAACCTGGGCACAGAGCAATGTGTTTTGCCTGTAAAAGATAACGACAAAATACTTCGCTATCGTCGGAGCTGATTCCATCTGGTAATTTTGCCCAGAGAAAGACCGAAGCCTGCGGTATAGTCAGCTGAAACCCGGCGCTAATAAGTCCTGCAGCTAAAGAATCCCGGCGGGACTGATATACATTCAGCGTTTCTTCAAGTATTTCATCACTCTTTTCAATTACGCTAACGGCAGCAATTTGCAGTGGCTGAAAAATTCCGAAGTCTATGTATCCCTTGATCTTCTTTAATTTTGCTATCAATCCACTGCCACCGAGAGCGAAACCGACACGCCAACCACCGAGAGCAAACGCTTTCGAAATCGAGTAAAATTCGACGGCAACTTCCTTAGCGGAAGGAACTTCTAATATGCTTGGAGCTTTAAACTCAGAATAGCAAAGCTCACCGTAAGCGAAGTCATTCAATACAATCAACTTTTCCGCTTGCGCAAACGAAACTATATCTTTCCAAAAATTCAGGGAAACAACAGCTGTTGTCGGATTATGAGGAAAGGAAAATAATAAAACTTTAGGTTTGGGCCAGGTATTGCAATAAACATTAACAATATCGTTAAATAACTGATGTTCATCAAAACTTGCTTGATCAAGATTCATAGGGATAGAGATTTGGTGACACTCAGCAATGGCTATGGCGCCACTATGTACCGGGTAGCACGGACTGGGGATAACGACTTGATCGCCGCACTTTGTGAGCGCTAATAATGTATGGGCCAATCCTTCCTTAGCCCCTAAGGTAACACAGACTTCAGAATCCGGATCCAACTCTACGGAAAATCTTTTCTTGTAACGCAGCGTAATAGCGTTACGCAGCTTGTTGATGCCTTGTGACGAGGAATAACGATGATTAGCTGGATGTAAACAAGCCTGAATTAGTTTATCTACGGCAATAGCAGGAGGCGGTAAATCGCAATTAGCTTGACTAAAATCAATGACATCATGGCCTTGCTTGCGGACATTATTGACCGCTTCAGAAATAGTCCCTAATAGATAAGGCGGCATTTGATCGATTCGATAATCCACGCTTGCTCCGTTGAAATGGCTAGCTACCGGTACATAGAAACCGCTTTAGTCGAAACTAGGTGATAGTAAAGATTGAAAGTGAATAGCTCTCTTTACGTCCCCGGAAATTCGAATCTTTTTTGACAGCATAGCTAGTTGAGGATTTAGAGCACCATTTATTAAATCTAAAAAATCACGTTGTTGCATAGTGAAGATGACGTCGGCATCTTCGGCTCGGTTCAGCACTTCAACCTGATCCGATAAATCGACTGTCCAAACTCCCCCCTGAAATCCCTTAAGCTCAATGCGGTATTTGCCTTTCAAAGTATCACGATCTACTTCTTCTAAGATATCGTAGCGATAGAGAATTTCTGTATTAAAAAACTCTTTTGGTGAAGACATTTTATTTCGCCACGGACGAGATCTTTCCTCCTCATCACGGGGCATAAGCACGTCGCCTTTATCTAAATCGTAGGCCTCACCGAGGGGATCATCTGGGATTTGATCAATTGAATCTGCTGATGTATCGGAATCAAAATCTTCGCCGTCCTCGTCAAACTCTGGTGCGTCCACATCCACATCTTCTAAGATTTGTGTCTGTTCTATGCTTTCACCTTGCGACGATTTATTGGCCATTTCATCACTAATGTCCCCAGCTTGTTGAGCTTGCATACGGACATCATCGTCTTCCGGCAAATCTGCATCAAATGAGACATCAGCTTCTTGGTTTGGGCGTTTTCTAATACCACCCCACCATCTTTTTTTCCTGAACACCAATTTAACACCTCAATAATTAAATATCTTTTTATGTTTTATTGACATTGCCTTATACAGTTTAAATTATCAAGAATGAAGCATTGACGATGAGTTTTATAGGATTATTAAAATACCATTTTGCTATCTTATTTATCAGACGTTTGGGCTAGTAACAATAACTATAAATAATGGGATCAAAACGGGTTTTAGAATCTCGGCATAGGCGCAGAAATTTGCTACCAATGTCAAATAACTGTCTCCTTAGGAGTAAATTAACTAACAAAGCCATGTATATAAAGCTTAATAATTTATAAACTAGAACACTATGTTAGGTAACTTTCTTAGTCCATTTGCGGTTCGGCACCAGGTTTGCAAGGAGCGGAATGTTATTAAATAAATAATGAAGGTAAGTATTATATGGCAAAGCAGGACGACCTAAATAATTTGGCTAATAACGAGTTGTCTAACCGGCAAAGGGGCGTCGATTGTTTGGCTGGACCAATTCGCTTTTCAAGCGACATTAGGGGAGAAACAAATTCGCCTGTTAGCGATTCCTTTGATTATGACCTAGGTTCTCATATCGATCATTACTTACAGCAGTTACCTGACAATTTAAAACTCTGCTCCCTATCACGTTTGAGTCTTAACGATCCAAAAGCGGCCCTGGCAATAATCAATGCACTTCGTGAGAATGTTGATAGAGAGCTACAAAAAGCGCGACGATTACAAAGTCTATATCGCGCCACTCCAGCAGCATATTAAGCTGCTACCTTGCCCCACCGTTTGCATATATGCTATGCCCACCTGGGAACCGTATTGAGGGCTATATATTGTTTTATCTAGTCCTCCCCTGATATCTCTTATTCGATTCAAAAAATTAATATGTAAATGACCAATACCGGCGAAACAAACTCTAAGACTTTACTAAGAGGCACCGGAATCACGGGTGCTTATACTCTCATAAGTAGAATTTTCGGATTTATTCGTGATCTTTTAACCGCACATTTATTTGGCGCAGGAATAGTTGCCGACGCTTTTTTTGTAGCGTTTCGTATTCCTAACTTACTACGTAGTTTCTTGGCGGAGGGTGCCATGACCAGCGCCTTTGTTCCTGTATTTGCCGAGGAATTGATCATTGGAAAAGATAGAGCCCGCGAGGCAATTCGTAGTATATTTGGACTACTTATCGTTGTAACTTTAGTGCTTACAGCTCTAGGTATAATTTACTCTCGTGAGATTGTTTTTCTAATAGCACCTGGATTCGAGAACAACCCCAGTCAAAGCGAGCTTTGCGTGAGACTGCTGCAAGTTATGTTTCCATTTATTATTTGTATTAGCCTTGTGTCCATTGTTAGTGCTGCTTTAAATACTTTACATATTTTCGGCACAGCCGCTTTAAGTCAATGTTGGATGAATGGTGTTTTGATAGTCGCAGCTTTACTAGCTCACCTATTTGGAGACACAGTTGCGGCATATATTCTTTCGGTATCCGTCGTGATTGGCGGCCTAGTGCAGATTATTGTTCAGCTGCCTGCGCTCAAATCGGTAGGCTTGCTTTGCTTTCCAAGTTTGCATATTTTTACGAAGCAGACAAAAAAAATACTATTGTTATTACTACCGGCTATTCTCGGAGCCGCCGTGTATCAGCTGCAAATATTTCTTAACACTTTAATTGCTTCTTATTTACCTACGGGAAGTATATCTTGGCTCTTCTATGCTGACCGGTTAGTGCAGTTGCCAATTGGAATTTTTACATTAGCTTTAGCGTCTGTTCTTTTGCCGATATTAGCAAGAAGTCATGCGCAAAATTCGCATGATGAATATGGAACTGCCTTAGTGGATAGCTTGAAATTTGTTAGCTACTTCATTATTCCTATATCCTGCTTACTGTATTTTCTGGCAAAACCATTATGTATCTTTTTATTTCAAAGAGGCGCATTTAGCGCTAATTCCTCTATTATGACGGCTCAGGCTGTGCAGGCCTATGGCATAGGTTTATGGTCGGTAAGTTGCGGTTCTTTGCTTAGTCGTGCATTTATTGCGAGGAAGAACACTATCATCCCGACATTGATTGGTTGCTTGACATTGATCACTACTTTTGTGTTGTCAGTGCATTTGGTCGGGCCGTTAAATTTAGTTACGCATGATTGGTTCGGCCAAAAGATCCTTACTTTACAGCGGAGTTTATCTGCATTCATCGATCCTATGAGCCTTGCTCACGCGGGACTAGCATACGCATCAAGCATTAGCGCAATACTTTCTATGTTGGTGTTTGCTGTTGTTCTGGGCGTAAAATGTCGGATACCTTGGCTTATGTTTATTGCGGCGACAATTCGCTCCCTCGTAGCATCTATCCTTGCTATGTTGGCGGCTGATACTGTTATCAGAGCACTTGAGATTACAGTGTTTTTAGAACTGGCAATTGGTGGAATTATTTTTGGGCTAATTTGGATGATCCTTCATATGCTAATGCGAACGCCCGAACATCTAATTACTGTTGCCGCAATTAAGTTAAAGCTCTTGAGAAAATAAACCTAGAAAATCAGTCGAGACGATAGTAAGCTTCGAAAAATAAACAAAAGCCTAGTTTACTTAGACTCTGAAAATCACCAACGGGTGTGCGCCATTATTTATTGTTTAAGGGTTGCCCAAAGAGATTGACTCAGGTTCTCCAGGATGATTATCCTGCGATTGTCCTCATACAAAGGGAACTATTCCGAATTAGATTCTGCGCGTAATATAAATCTAGCATTGGATAAGGATTAGATTTCATTACCCAAGGACTTACAAGCTGCAGATCGGATTTAGCTTGGTTTAAAGAAAATAGTTCGAGACAAAAGAATTTGCCCGCTGAGTCCGCTAGTGTAGGAAAGTCCAATGAGAACCATTCATTGGCTGCTAGTTCAGTAGCGGACAACTCTCGCTTAGCAATTATTCGCGAGGGAGAATTTGGGAGTTTCTCTTTACTGATTGATTGCCCTTCGCCTGTTACCTCAGCCAAACTAATATTAAGCGAAGTGCCTGTATTACGTGATCGACCATTAAGTAGGCATTCGACTCTCTTTAAATTCGGTACGCGGCACTGAAAATACTGCCTTACTGTTCTGCCACCATATATTGGATAGGTGTCAGCTTCCTTACTTTCAATGATAATATCTGTTTCGTGAAACGAAGCCGTGGAGAGATTATCAAGTAACGAAGCTAAAGGTTTAATGGCTTTTTCCCAGCTAAATTCTGCCGCAGCCAGGATGCGCGCATTTGTGCTTTTTTTGCTAACAATTTCGGGATTAGAATATATTTCATCAAACACATTGTCTAAAGCTTCCTCATCACCTGGTGCGACCAACCAACCAGCATCAAACTTAGAAATTAATGCACCTAAATCTGCATAGTTATTATAAATAACAGGAAGACCAGCCCAGAGGTAAGTTGTTGTGCGAATGGTAACAGCCAATTGTCTCTCAAGGTTCCAGTCCATATTATCAATGGCGACATGAGCATCCCCTAACTCCTTTATAAACTCCGAGAATGGTAACATTGGTTTTCGATTAACAGTGGGTAATTTTTCCAGCGAGCTAAAAAGCTCATTATAGCGGCGATCCGTAACCGGATAATTCGGATGTGCGCCTCCGATTAAAGAAAGCTTTCCCTTTCCCGCATCTACTAGTCGCTTTGTTAATCTTAGTAAGCTCCAGGTTGGGTCTTGCCAAGGCAAGAATACTCCACCAAATATAAAATGCGGATAGTGGCTCTGGTGAAAATCCTTACGAGGAAGATCAGGCGAAAGAGGCATAGAAATAGTGCAGGTTCTATCCTGAGCATCATATATTCCAGCACGCTTCATAAAAGAATAAAAATACTGTTCCTGAGATTTGCCTGATACAATGAATTTGTCAGCCAACGACATTACGCGTAGTTTCGCCAATACTGCGCCTTTGTGATCTTTAATACCAAGATAATGCCGCTCCAGTAAATAAGGCCCGGCTAGATCAATAACAATCGGAATGCGCGGCTTGGTTTGCAACATCATCGCAGTCCAATGACCGCAAAAGATAAGATCAGGATTAAATTGGCGAATGAGCTGCGCTTGGTTGTCAGGATTAAATCCCCGACTTTTTAAATCATTAAAATCCTCCCGGACTAACGAGTAACCGGGGCTATTAGCAAAGCGATTCTCGAACCCATGAATGGCATCCAGCGGTGGACATGCAATCACTTCGTGGCTAAGTGAACGCAAACCTTGTATAAGCCCAAAAGTTCTGACTGCTGTGCCCGAACTTGGAAATCCGGTAAGCGGTGGCATATCTGTCAAAAATGCAAGGATTCTCATATTGATTCGTCATACTAATTAATATAAAAGCTTCAATGCACTAGAATCTGAAATACCAGAGCAATGAAAATTCTACTGATTACCGACTGCAAGATTAGCGAGCATTTAGCTGATAGACACCAAAATCGTGTCCGGCAATTAAGTGATATTCTTGCGCGTTCCCAGCATACAGTGCGCTGTTCTATGCCTTATTATCAGTTTTCTCAAGCTGAGATAGACGAGTTAAATGAAAATTCACGCAATTTATTATGGAGCTACCATAATCAAGCAGAGATTATTGATAAAAACAAGCCGGATCTTGCCATCTACACGGCGGGCTGGGAGCATTTTGCATTAAACGACAAGCCAGCTATACCCATTATTATAGATTTATTATATCCGAAATTTCATAATTCCCAAATTAATATTCGAGACTTGAGTGTCGATAATAAACTATCCGCCTTATCTAAGGCCGATAAGCTAATATGTTCAGATGATAATCATCGAATTTATTTCTATGGGTGGATGTTACAGGCCGGTCGTTTTCCCCAGCATTTGGACTCCATTCGTATTTTGAAAGAGCGACTCTCTTCCTCTGGTAGTCAGGATTCAACCATTAATGATAACGAAGAGGACTTTCTGGCGATTATCGATTCACTAAAAGTTATACCCGAATCAGACCCGGCGCGCGGAATAGTTTATACACGGCCATCATTTTTATATCCCAGCTGCGAGCAGATTGAACTCATTGTTAGGGCAGTCAATCAGACATTGGAGCAACGCTTTGTTTTTCCCGCAGAAACAATTGCTGGATTAGAGTTATCGATTTCTGAGATAAAACCGGAATTAGTATCTGTCCTTCAATATCTTTCTGTTAGCATATTGAATAACAAAGGTAAAGTAATTGTTAAACGCAAGTATTCAAGTCGCCAGCTAATAGGCCAAAATAGATTAAGCTTAAAGTTCCCAATATTTAGATCTCCTCGCGGTGGAGAGTTACTGAAAATTTGCATATCCGTTAAGGTCTTTCGTTCCGAGCCTAAACGCGCCTGCTTTACAATTTACGGTCAAAAAGGAGTAGCCTATCCATTGATTGCTTCAGATGCACAATCAACAATGTCGTTAGCAGTCAATTTTCTTCCGGCAGATTTGTCGAAACTTTTTCGTTATAAAATGCTTTTTAGCCGTGCTTTCTATTTAATAAGACATGGCGAATATCAAAAGTTTTATCGCGCGCTGCGCCGACGAATTGCAAGGTGAAAATACGACTAGCTTCTTGCATTTTTTAGCTGCCTTCCGGTTTTGACAATAAAGCTAGCCCCCTTGTTTAATAATTTTCCCAATAACCAAACATTAGATAACTTATCGCACAATATATGCAAAGCGGGCTGGTTGCTTCCTCGAAGCTTTAGGATAGAAGGTTGTCGCAATGAAGAAAAATCGTCAAACAAATCATTTATTGTAAGACCTAAACTATTCATTTCGAACAGTTCGATCTCCTCAGCGATTTGCCCTCTACTTATAGATTCTCGATGAATGGCTTGAGCTTCAGCGACGAACACAGTTCGCCTCTTTTTGATCAAAGCACTATAGCAAAATAAGGCATCGCCAAAGCCATTTGGACAATAGTATTCATCTAACCCCTTAAGGTCATTTAATAGGTCCCGCTTGATCATTGCTAACGCAAAACAAGCACCATTTGTCTCTCGAGTCAAAAAAGAAAACTGCTCATCCCGTGTTACATTTAATGGTCTGACCGCGGCAAAACTAATTCCGGCATGCTGAACTTTACCGTTTTCATATAATAGCTTCGCACCGACTATTCCGATATCAATAGGCTTAATCCAACTTCTCATAATATCCAATGTATTACTAGCGATTAGCTCTACATCATTATTCATAAGAACAACATAAGGAGAATTAGATTGTCGAATTCCAAAATTATTTATCGCAGCGAAATTGAAATAACCTTCCTTGCTAATTAGGGATAATTTAACGTTGGGCGAAAGAGCAGCAAGATAAGAGTTTAGCGCAGCAAGACTCTCAGCATTAGAATTATTATTGACTAATGTAATTTCGATATCCTTGATACAATTTTGCTTAATTACACTTTCGACTGCCTTGATGGTAAGATCCGGTTTATTATGAAAAGGTATTACAACCTGAATGCTACCCTCAACCGATTTTAAAATGGGACGAGTATAGAGCCTTCTATCTTTGATATATACTTCAATCTTTTCCGCCGTTAAACCACGTGCAGATAAATAAGCTAAAATAGATTGTCCTATTGTTTCAGAAATTTCGCGGTAACGTGAAAGATAGTAAGCATTCGGACTTGCAACAACAATTAGTCCTAAACGAATCGCACGATATGTATTTTTCTGCGCACAAACATTTAATGCTGCTAACCAGCCAATAAGATAAAATGGACAATAGCTAAAATGAACTTGACGAATTAAGTTCTCAGCATAGTCCCTTCTTAAACAAACGGTTTCACCGCAAAGACAAGAAGTCGCTACCGAATATGGAGACAACTCATCTCGACGAACATACTCAGATGCTCGACCTCCGGGACGTCCATCTAAATCAACCTCATTAAAATAAATTAGATCGACTTGACTAGAAATAGCTTCCTTGGCGATAGCTAACAAGGAACGAGGATCAAATAAACTGCGTTCATCGCAAAAAACAACATAATCACCATAAACGTATGGCAAGATATCATTTAGATTTTTTAAATCCACCACGCATGAGCTGCGAACAATGCGCGCGGTAAGTTGATGTTCCGCGAGCACGGCCTTGATCATAGATTGCTCTTGTTCGCCAACAGGAGCGACAATAATAAGCTCAAAAAACAAATAACTCTGGCAGGCAAGTGATTCAATAAAACTATTAAAAAGCCACCGCTCCTTGACGGAAACAAAGGCAACAATGGAAAACCATATCGGTTTTGGTAAGCTATTTGCGAAGCTCTCCTGCCAAGCTAATGTTTTCTCAAGCATTTCAGGAGAAACAACCTGGTAAGGAAGTAGCTGCCATTCATGCTCAACAAGAGATGAACTTAAAAAAGCTTTACGTTGAACAACGGCGCGTTGCGGATAATTAGTTTGCATAAATTTTATTAGCGCATATTGGCGCCATTTATTACTTGGCGAGGCTTGGCCCCATCGGCGGGACCAACAAGGCCTTCTTTTTCCATTGTTTCTAATATACGGGCTGCGCGATTATAACCAATACGAAAGTATCTCTGAACCATCGACGTTGAAGCTTGCCCCTTCTCGATAACCAAATTAACCGCTTGATCATACAAATCATCATAGTCCCCGTCCGAAGTCTCACCACCGCCTTCCGAATTTTCTCTATCCTCAATGCGTTTGATCATTTCTTCAATAGCGGTATCATACTGAGGACCACCTTGGCGTCTAATAAACGCTACGACGTCATAAACTTCCTTATCGGAAACAAATGGGGCATGTAAGCGTCTTATCCTCCCGGTCCCGGGTGCTAAAAACAACATATCCCCCTTTCCTAAAAGTTTCTCCGCCCCGGATGTATCCATAACAGTGCGAGCATCAATACGGCTTGCAACCTGAAATGAAATACGAGCAGAAAAATTTGCCTTGATTAAACCTGTAATAACATTTACGCTTGGCCTCTGTGTAGCTAAAATCAAGTGAATTCCTGCTGCTCTTGCTTTTTGCGCCAATCTCGTAATTAATTCCTCAATCTCTCGGCCAACCGTTAACATTAAGTCAGCTAATTCATCGACCACTATTACAATAGCCGGCATGCGTTTATGCTCCAGCTTTTCTTTGGGATGAAAAGTTGGAACATTATTTATAATAGCATCGGGAGCAGCAACGATCTGTTTTTCACCAAGCTCAATAACCGAATCGGAATCCAAGCCTACCGTTACGTCATTGTCCTCATCAATAGCTTCCCCCTCTAATGCCTTGTTATAACAGGCAAGGTTACGAACGCCCATATCCTTCATGTGAACATAACGCCTTTCCATTTCTTCAACCGCCCACCAAAGAACACCACGCGCACGCTTTGCGTTTGTTACCACCGGCGCTTTTAGATGGGGTATGTTTTCATACATACTTAATTCTAACATTTTGGGATCAATTAGGATAAGTTGTAAGTCTTCGGGCGAATGGGCTGTTAATAAACTTAACAATATGGAGTTAATGCACACAGATTTACCGGTTCCCGTAGCACCGGCGATTAGTAAATGAGGCATACGGGCTAAATCAGTTACGTAGGGCTCCCCAAAAGTAGTCTTAGCCAAAGCTAATTTAAGATCACCCTCGTATTTTTCATATTCCTCACTATCTAAAATATCGCGAAGCATGACCGTTTCTCTTTGACTATTGGGAACTTCAATCCCAACTGTGCCTTTACCCGGAACCGGTGCATAGACACGAACAGCCGCAACCTTCAGAGATAACGCCAAATCATCGGCGAGCGATATAATTCTTTGCACCTTAACACCAGCTGCCGGTTGGAATTGATAGAGTGTGATTATTGGGCCCGGATGCACCTCAACAATTTTGCCTCCGATCCTAAAATCGCTAAGAGTTTGCTCAAGCTTTTTACTATTATCAATTAGCTCCTGGTCGTGCGGAGCTAATGAAAGGTCAAAATTAGAATATTCTAATAAACTTAATGGTGGCAATTTGTAGTTAGAAAATGGACTTTTATGAAATTTGCTAACTGCAACTCTCTTTAGTCCACCTGCGCTAGAGCTACGTTTCTTTATCCTCTTATCTTTATTTTTTCTGGCAATATGTAGCCGCTGAGTAAGAGTTTTTTTCGTTTTCAGTAGCTCAATAGATATTGAGTTTTCATTTTTCTGCTCATCATGGCGTGAGCTAGATCGCAAAACCCTAACTTTTGAATCAAGTTCATTCCCTAAAACAAATTTGTCAGAGCTTGGTGCCACATTTTCCACTGTATTATTAACAGAACCGATTTTAAAAAACCAACGAATAGGAAAAGTAATAGCATTAAATAGGCGAAGCGGTAATAAAACGACAGCCATAATTAGCTTTTGTATAATAGAGGCAAGAGACAAAGTTACTTTTGCCAAAAAACGTAAAAAACCGGCATTGCCACTCGCGACGCGGTATAGAATGGCTTTCAGCGCAAACGCAGCATCAAATAGTAATGTCTGTAAATAGCTCAATATTGAGGTAGAAAGTGTAATTATGCGTGATGTGCCTATGCCCGTGCTTATACCAAGGGAAACAATAAAAACAACAAAGGCAATTAACAGTGCGCCAACTTGGTTGACATAATTTATTAGCAGAATTGAGAGCTTCGCCCCTATCCTTCCACCGCCGCTATAACCAAAAAATACAGAGGCCATAATTGCGCAAGATACAACCATAAATAGCGAGCCAACAAATGAAAGGAAAAATCCCCACAGTGTATCATTGATCCGGGAAGGCCAGCCAAACTTCCAAACGTTCCTACTAAGAAGCAAGGCCCAAATCGCTGTTACAAAGGAACACCAACCTAACCAACCTATTAAAAATTCGGAAAGCAGTTGACCCACTAACCCAACCGTATTCTCTGAAGCCTTAGGGTTGCGAATTATTTGTTGAGCATCCTCCGTGAAAGCAAAGCTTGCTCCGGATAAATTGGAATAAAGCGAGATGAGAATAAACGCTGCAACGGCAAAAAGAGAAACAGCTATACTTTCACGCACTAAAGTGCGCGGAGTCTCATCTTCCTGGGACTTTTTTTTGGGTCGATCACTGTGACGCGGCAAAACCGGAACACGTTTTCTTGCGTTAGAAGCCAATTCACTACCTCCATACTTCGACATGATGCGCATCTAAACAGGGCTATACTAGATAAATACGCACCTTTTGCCTAGAGGTTTTTCTTTATTAAACAAATTGCACGTTACGCCATTAGAGCTCGGCGTCGTTTATGAGCATACCCTCGAGAGGTAGGCCTCCGCCAATTCGCTCCATCAAAACAAAAGTATATACCTTCTGATCGTCTAGATTTACAAAGCCTGAATCATAGACTATCTCTTTTGTCTCTGTTTTAGTGAGAACTACTTGAACTACTCCTGTGTCAACTTCATAATAGGAAGTCACATCCTGAAAATCAATTCTCTCAACAGCGGGGTTCATTAAATTTATATTGCTGCCTGGGTTAAGCAAATACAAATCGTAGTCTTCCTTGTTAATATTAGTTACGTCATACATTGCCGCAAAACGAATCTTGGCTATTCCCGTCGTAGACTCGATTTGAGAATCAGCGTCTTGAACAAAATCAGCTTCCTTAACTGTTCCGGTTATAAATACCGTCGAATACTCATCGGCATCCACCCTAATCGTACTTGATATTAGAGGGATAGGACTCCCCTTACGAGTAACACGAAAATTAATGCTTCCCTCGTCGTAGCGCATATAATCTGTTACCTCACCATATGTTAACTCAATGCGTTCATCAGAATCATTAAGCATTATGTCGAGATTGGCAATTTCCGGATTAATGTGGGCTATCCTCACTCTACCCGTGTAGTATTCATCATTACTTGAACCGCTACAGGCAAACAATACGGTTCCAACTAGACAGACAATACCTAATTTGAATATATATTTTACTATTATATCAAAGTTAACACACATAAGACCCCGCCATTAAAACAAAATACCTCTATTATTCGTCCTCGTCGTCATCATCTTCATCATCCTCGTCGTAGTCATCGAGATCATCAACGTCTCCATCGTCAAAATCGTAGTCATCATCTTCCTCAATTTCCTCAAAAGCTGAGGGATCTATTTCTTCAAGAGCCTCTGTGAACGCTGCGAGCATTTGAGCAACGGCAGAAGCGCTGGCATCATGTTCTTCAATAGCGGTATCAATAGCGCTTTCGATTGCCTCAAGTATAGCTGTCGAAAATCCTTCTTCGTCGTTGGCGAACTTCTTATCAAGCTGCTCTTCTATCTCTGTGAATACCTGAAATAACTCTGAAAATACTTGGTCCAACTTGCCATTATTTTTCTTAATTGCTACCATAAATTCCTTTGAATAATTTATAAGTTTTACATTCCGCTAATGTATGAGCCTAGACTATAAAGCATATCTTACCTCCTTTATTCAAGCTGAGAAATTAAGTAGCTTTGCGAATGACAACGGGTGCTCAAACTTCATTTTTTAATTGTAATAAGCTAAGAATACCCATATACAGAGGGAGAAGTTATTAATAGATTTAGTGTTAGTTTGGTATTCCTAAAAAAAATAAAGATATGCAGATTAAATTACAGACACTAATAACCGCGGTTTTTATTATATGCCTGAGCGCCTGCGGTAGTCCAATGAAATCAATTAAGGTTAATGACCCTTTGGGCCAGTCGGAAGTAAATAAAAATTATGAGGCGCGTCGCATCAATGAAGTCATAGTTGCTCCTCTTGATTATATTTCGGACGAAACGACGCCGACGTCTGTTAGTATCGAATTTACAAAATCGCTTGCCAATATCATCTCCACCAGGACATCAATAAATGTAATCCCGATTAGCGAGAATAATATAGCGAACATAAATGGCGATTTTATAAACGGAAAGCAGGCTATTTCGCAAAAAGAGAGAGCAGTGAGACTCGCAAGGCAGGCATCTGCGCAAGGAGTTATTTATGGAACTGTTAAAGTTCCACCTAATATAAATATTAACGATAATGCTTTTTTGAGTTCCGTAGCTATTAATCTTTGGTTAGTTGATGTTAATGGGTCGGAATTGATGTGGGAATTTTCTTATAGCGATAGAAACAAATCTCTTTCTGAGAATATTTTAGCTATAGATCAGTTTATGGCTAAAGGTGGCCATTCCCGATCTACTAAGCAGATGTTAGATGCCGGATTTTCTGCGGCGGCAGATGAGCTTGAAGTCTTACGAGGCTCCGTGTTTAGTTTCAGCGGAAAGTAATGTCTTAGATTAGTATCGAGCTATAAAAATGGTGTTCTGTAACGCTTAATTGTGCGTAAGTGCCTAGCATATCGAAAGCTAACCTCCTTAAACGGATGCCTTTAGTATCTATTATAATATAGCAGTAATATTATATCATATGCCGCCGAATCGAAAGTTACTCCACTATAAGTTTATTTATTTAAGCTGTTGCAATTTATCTAAAATTAGGGCAAATAGCCACAGCGTTTTTAGTATTTTATCATGTAAGCTATTAAAATTTATTTAAAACTAGGAAATTATCGTCATGTATGCGGTTATTAAAACGGGCGGAAAACAATATAAAGTTACGCCAGGGTTAGAAGTTGATGTAGAGAAAATTAACGGCGCCATCGGATCAGAGATTCAATTGTCGGAAGTTTTACTATTTTCTGACGGCGATAATGTTAAGGTTGGGCAGCCTTTAGTAACTGGAGCAAGAGTGACAGCAAAGATTCTATCGCAGAAAAAAGCAGCCAAGGTAACAATTTTCAAAAAAATTCGTCGCCATGGTTATCATCTTAAAAAGGGTCATCGGCAAAATTTAACCAGACTCCTGATCGACACTATCTCAGCGTAATTACATAATTGGAGATTTAACAAATGGCGCATAAAAAAGCAGGTGGATCATCTAGAAACGGGCGGGACTCAGCTGGGCAGAGGCGAGGAATAAAGAGGTATGGTGGAGAGAAGGTTCGCGCTGGAAATATTTTAGTACGCCAGTGTGGAACGGTTTATCATCCGGGGAAAAATGTTGCTATCGGTAAGGACGACACCTTGTTTGCCTTGATTGATGGTGTTGTAGCATTTACTGTTGGAAAGAAAGATAGAAGAACTGTTTCTGTGATTGCGCCTGCCTAACAAAAAGGTATTTTCAGATAAGGATAAGCTTCCCTAATGCCGTATATGGAGGCAACATCCTTGCTTCCTTGCGCTGCTATTTAAGCTATGCTCTATAGGATTACCCCATGAAATTTATTGATGAGGTTAGTGTTTCAGTACGTGCCGGTGATGGTGGCGGAGGCGTTGTTGCCTGGACGAGAGAAAAGTTTCGCCCTAAGGGCGGACCATGCGGCGGTAATGGGGGTAATGGGGGTGCAATTATTCTGTTTGCTGATCAGGCACTCAATACCTTGATTGATTTTTCCTTCAATCCCGAACTCAGAGCCGAAAATGGCTCAGGGGGATCAAGTAATCAGATGGATGGTAGAGCTGGTAGTGATTTAATGTGCGCGGTTCCGGTCGGCACACAGGTGTTTTATAATGGGCAGCTCGTTGCTGACTTGAGTGTTACCGGGGCACGCTGGGTTGCTGCTCGTGGTGGTATCGGTGGTAAGGGAAATGCTCATTTTAAATCTGCTACTAACCAAGCTCCGGAGTTTGCTCAGCCTGGCACAACCGGCGAAACATTTGTTTTTAGATTAGTGCTAAAGTCAGTTGCTGATATTGGGCTTATTGGTTTGCCAAATGTTGGTAAGTCCACCCTAATAAGTAAAATTACGAGGTCGCACCCCAAAATTGCTGATTATCCCTTTACGACAATCGTTCCTAACCTCGGAGTGCTGCTTGCGCCAGGCGGAAAACGGTTAGTTATTGCAGATATTCCTGGATTAATACCGGGCGCACATTTGGGTAAAGGGCTAGGAATTAAATTCTTAAAACACATTGAACGTACAAAGCTTTTACTGCATTTATTGGATGTGTCACAAACTGTAAATAGCCCTTCTGATATCGATCCGAGCGATCAACAAGTAATTAATGCTACAATGGCACAATATAAATGTATCGTTGATGAGCTAACTTCATTTTCATTAGATTTGCATGATATGCCCTGCATCGTTGCCTTTTCCAAATACGATCAAGCAATAAATAAAAGGAGCTTTCATTTAGCATCACCACTAATAGAAGATCTCGGCTGCCGCTGCTTGGCTTTCTCTTCGTTAACTGGAGAAGGAATAGATAAGCTAATCGATGCCTTAATTAACGCTGCTTGAAGGATTTTATTTTTGCCGTTGTAATGATGCAAAAATAATTGCAACGTCTTTGTATAAATCGGCAGGGATACTGGAGTCGACTTTTATAGAATTTAGTTTATTGGTAAGTTTTTCATTTTTTATTATTGGCACACCATAGCGCCGGGCTAACTGTTTGACGGTTTGGGCTTTATCCTGAGACTCAGAAACTGTAACAATAGGTGCCGCATCATTTTGGGGCATATAGCGAAGCGCAATAGCTTGACCTTGCTTTTTAAATAAACTCATCTTAGTCATATTCCTATTTTTTTGGTTTCGTTGAAGTATCTTCGTCGTGGCTATCATCACTAAAAAACCACTCATCTTCATGTTCATCGTCAAAAACATCAATACTTAAATTAGCGACTTGCTCATCATCAATAACTGTCTCGATAGAGTTTTCTAACGTCTTTTGTACCGGAATAAATAAAATGAAAACTGAACCATAGCCAAGTTTACTCTCCGCAACTAAACGTGCGCCATTTCGTCTTGCTAATGCATTGGCGGCAGCAAGTCCCATACCGGCACCGGTAGAGCTAATTCCAGTATTAGCATCAATCGCCTTTGTACTGAAAAAAGGCTCAAAGCATCGGCGCTTAGTCTCGGCATCCATACCAATTCCGTTATCTTTTATCCCGATTCTCACATAACGCCCATAGGCAACTTCAAGCTGTGAACTATCCTCTGAGATATTGATAACATCTGAAAAGACTTCGATGATTCCATTGTTTTCGCTAGCATCCACGGCATTGGCTACAAGCACTTGAACAATACGAAGAATTTGCGACGGATCTACGAATACGCTTGGTGTGCTTGAAGCTAGCTTAATCTTAATTTGCTGATCGTGTTTTAAAAAAGTAGAAAGTGTCTTCTGTCCACTGTGGATAATAGAATTAACATCAGAAATTTCGCGATTTGGTGACTCAAGCTGAGAAAAGCTGAGCAACTGCTTCACAAGCCCCGCGCCTTTAACTGCTGCTTGATGTATTATTTTTGCAGCCCTTTCTACTTTTGGTTCATTTTTTGCTTGTATTTCTAGCAAGGATGCTTGACCTAGCACGGCTTGCAGAAGGTTGTTAAAATTATGAGCAACACCGGCAGCTAAGATACCTGCTGTCCTCATTTTTTCACTTTCCGCAATCTGAGTTTCAAGTCTTTTATTTAAAACACAACCACCAATCTCGTTAGCAAGATTGACCAGAAGATTCATGTCGTCATCGGCTAACTGCACACCATCGTAACGAGGTTGCACAGCAATAATACCTAACACATTTCCCCGTGCTACTAAGGGGACCAGAACTACACTATTGATAGCAAGCTTTGAGAATATTTTTTTCAGTCCATATTTCTCCAATACTTCAGGATTACTATCAACGATAAAAGGCTCTTTACTTTTAATCACTTTTACAAAAGGATGATCATTGCCACTAACATCAACGTTTAAATGGACTAATTGTCTTCTCCAACCCGTACCGTGGGCGGTCTGACCGATAATTTTAGTGCCCAGCTCATTTAATAAACCTAGCCACATACGCTTTATTCCCAGCTCGTCTGATATGATAGCAAAGGCTCTTTGTAGAATCTCGTCTAAAGATAAGTTGCCGACAAGTTCATGACTAATTCGGTATAACGCAGCGAGCATTTTTGTTTGTCTTTTATAGGCATTGAATAAATTAGCCTGACGTGCCGCTAGTCCGATTTGGTTTGCCGCAGAGCCAACTAATAAAACGTCAGACGAGTTAAAGGCCTTGGTGCGTCGGCTAAACAAACCTAATGTTCCAAGTATCTCATCGTCCACGGTAATGGGTACCAGTATCGCTGACAGTAATTCATCGCTCTCCCCACGAAAACCTCGAACTCTTGGATCGTGACGTAGATCTGGGACGACGATGGATTTTCCATAGTGAGCCACATAATTAGAGAGATTACCAAAGACACTCTTGCTCGCCTCGAGATCGCTTATAAATCCACTAAATCCATGATGCGCAACGAGCGATAAGGTTCTCTCTTTCGGCTGATTGGAAGAATATAAGTAACATACTCCCGCGTCGGCGGTAGTCGCGGCAACTAACCCGGTTAACCCCCTTGCTGCAATATTAGCAGGATCTAAATAACCACGTATAGCAGACGAAACGGTGTATAATGCCGTAAGCCTTTTAGTCTGCGTTTCTAGGGCAAACTGAGTTTCCCGCCTTGAACTTAAATCAAAAGCATAAACGTCCCAAGCTAAAATGTTATTCTTTTCATCAACAACTGGTCGTGCATGAAGAAGTAACCACACGGCACGACGATCACTGCGGTGCGTAGCTTTAAACTCTTCGTCAAAGGGTATTGCATGCTCATTCGCCCACAGGCAGCGCTCCGCGAGTTTCTCTCGCTCTTCTTTGATTGCTAAGTCGCAAAGATAAAACTTTCCGCTACTAATTAACTCTTCTGGATTGATATCAAGAATGTGACTAACGGCTTCATTGGCAAACTGGATTTTGAAATTAGCATCAGTTTCTAAAATAATAAATCCGCCTTGGTTCAAAATTCTATCCGTACGGGTGCGTAGGTCCGAGATTGGTATAGATTCCCCCTTAACCGCATAAACACTAATCGTACTCTGATATCCTATAGGCCTTTTTTGTCGATCATGCACAGGCATTATTATATCCTGAACAGATGATCTCTCAACATTCTTATTATTGAGTCGATAAGTAATTGGAGGCACAAGTTGTTTTTCTGTGAGCACCCTTTGATAGCTAGAAATAACTAAATCGCGATCATCTGGATGAGCGATCATATTAACAACATGGGTATAATGTTTGCCTCTTATTTCTTTAATATGACAGCCGGAAATTGTCTCAAATCTTTTATTAGTAAATATAACTTCGCCGTTAAGATCATATTGCACAATAGCGTCAAAACAATAATCAAGCGAGGTTTGGTAGCGATCTAATGCTTTCAACATCGATCGTTGGGTACTAGTTTGCGAGAGAATGTAACCAATAAAGCCAGCTACTCGTAAATAGCGACTACTAAGATAGGTCTCTGAAAGTTTTGGTTTTTGGCTAAATAACAATACAATAGTGGCGAATGTTTTATTTAAATGCAGGCAATTAATGGAAATCAATGATTTGATATTTAATCGTTCGAGCTCTGGTAGGATAGTTCGACAAGCAGAAGCTGTTTTAACATCAGAGATAATTAGAACAGGCGAGAATGATTTAATCTGGCGACCAAGCTCTTTTGCTATTTGCAAGGAGACATTATCGTCAAGATTCATCGAATCGTTTTTTGACCATTCGACAGCATAATTAGTTTTATTCTGAGCAGTCCTACTTGAAATGGCGATGACTTTATCGCAGGCTGAGATGACACCAAGTAACTCGCAAGATGTAGCAAGAATTGAACGGACGTCACGAAGTACGAGCAATGACTCAAGAGCAGATATTAGGCCCCGATCAAAGCCCCTTAGCCGACTATTTTTTTCACCCAAAATCACGCCATTCACACGCGCTATAATGAACTATTTATCTACGATCACAACTTTTGCCTGCCTAACGGCTTGTATTATTTCGTGAGAGGCGATTTCTCTATGTAGCATTTTGCGTCTGGCGAGAATTTCAGGGTCACCTTCTGAGTCTTTAATTTCTTGTTTCAGTTCTTGCAAATCCATCATTAGTTTTTTACTGTGTTTATGTTTTTGAAGCAGCAGATCAAGGAAACCTATTACGATCATTCCCACTAAAGAAAGAACAGCTTGATGCTCAATTAGATAGATAACTAAATCATAAAAATTAATGCTGTCGCAGTTGAATATGCTATCAAGGTTGCTATATGCCACGATAGCTGCTGATAGAACAACTACGCTAAGAAGCAATATGATCTTCAGCGCATCAATTATAACCTTACCAAGAAAAACACTATTTTCGTCATTACTGGATAATCCGAATCTTTGAGCTAAATTTTTAAAAGGATTTAGCCGAGAGAAATCAAAGGCTAACGCTTTAAATGAAAAATGAAAGCCTACTTGAATGACTTCGCAAAGAACTACTCCGACAAGAACGACAAAGAACAGCACCAATAACTTCAGCGCCAGTGAAGAAAATACGCCACTAGAATATATATACACCGAATTACTAGTAAAGGCTTTATCAAAACCGAAGAAAAAAGTAAAGAACTCAGTTAATAGGCGGAATATATTAGAAAAATATACCAAATAAATGAGGCCGACTGAGAGCCCGACAATTGAACTGAAATCGCTGCTCTTCGCTACGTCGCCCTCATCTCTGGCTTTTTGGCGCTTTTTTCGGGTTGGTTCAAATCTTTTTTGGGATCCCATATGACTACTTTTTTAAGTAAATCTAGACCGCTTGCAATATACCATGGAGATATTTCCCGCAGTCGTTTAGAATGTCTCCGTTATAGAGAGCTAATGCGATAAGCATCACCACTAATAGCATTTTTAGTGCTATTAGCTCATTTGCAATGCCGCTGCTTTTAAATATTCGTTCTATCAAAGCAGCCGATATCTCAAATATTACGCAAAACGCAAAAATCGGTAATGCAAAGCCAACCCCCTTTACCAGCGAATGACTGCAAAGTTTTAGAATAATCTCAATGTAACCAGCATTAAGTGACCTAATTAAATCTGGCTGATAAGGCTCAAGCGTTAATGAAACAATGCAAAAATACGCCCCGCTTTGTAGAGCTAAACATAAAACAACCATTTGAAATAGATGTTCTAATGGCGATTGTCTTACCTCAACTCCGAGATAATTTAGTTCAGCATGGTGCGCTCCTCTTAAAACGTCGCAGATTCTCCCACAATGTGAGAAGGTATATAGAATGATGGCGATCGGGATTATCTGCAAAGCCGTTGATAATACGAAGACTGAAAGTAATTGTATGTTTAGATCAATATTAGCCGAGTGCTTTGAAACTAAGAAAAATGAAATAACCAAAGATAGCAAAATAGTTATACTCTGCCCAATATAAGTTTTAATTTGTGGTAGAAAATTCAATACAATATAATTTCGAACCGAATAAAGGCAAACCAGGGAGCAGAGCTGGAGATAGTAAGAACCCATAATCGATCACCTAATCTGATTTAGTATACCCTCAGTGTATTCAACTAATTCTTGCCCCAAATACGGAATCAATATTAAGAGAATAAACCCTACAGCGATAAGCTTTGGCAAAAAAGTTAATGTTTGTTCTTGAATTTGCGTTGCTGATTGTAATATCGCGAGAAGAATGCCAACAACCATCGCCACGCTCAACGGAATCACTGAAATTAGTCCTGCAAAAACGAGCCCCTCGATGACTTGCTGTGCGATTAAATTCTGGTCCATAAACTATTCTAGTAATTAATGATGAGGTTTTTACACAAAAGATACCAACCATCAGATAAAACAAAGAGCAATAACTTAAGGGGGAAGCTAATTGTCACGGGGCTCACCATCATCATGCCCAAAGCAACTAGAATATTCGCTACTACGAGATCTATTACTAAGAACGGAATGAAAATACTAAACCCAATTGTGAATGCGTCTTTTATTTCACTAAGCAAGAAAGCTGGTGCCAGCGTTACTATGCTTTCATTATTGAAGCGACAACCTTTTTCCTGAGGTAGATTTAAAACATCATCGCATTTAGGCTCAGTCTCGGACAATCTAGTTGTAAAAAAAGCCCTTTCTCTTAAATCACTATGTTTTACAAGGTGATTCTCTAACGGGTATTTTATTGCCAACCAAAGCGAAGATAATTGTTTCGAAGAAACCTTTAATGAGTCGTTGTTATCTGTAGAACTTTGCTGATCATTTATGTTATCGATCTTCAAAGCTCCAATATTGTTAGCGATATCCATTCCCACGGGCATGAATGTATATAAGCTCAAAATAATAGCCAGTAGGCCGCAAAGCGCCGGTGAAGGTATTTGGCTACCTCCTAGCGCATTGCGAAGAATTGCAAAAATAATGTTGAATTTTACAAAAGACGTAAATGTCATAAATAAAATGGGAACTAAAGCCAATAGCACGAGGGGGGCCGTATGAAAAAGTGGGGGCAGTTGTTCTAGTGGTAATTTATCGAAGGCTTGCATGTCTATCCTCTAACTCATTTAGCTCTATGTTCTCATACATCTGAAGTATTAGTTTTTTAATGTTACGTTTTTTATTAAGGATTGAAGCCTGAATAACTTTTTCTTTTTTTAATTCAATTAATTGTTGGTCATAGTGCTTTTTTAGCAGATCTAACTTTTCCTTATGCATAACAAGAAGCTTTTGCCGGCGCACATTCACTAATGAATATTGTAGTTTTATATCCTGAGTTATTAGATTCGCCTTATCTTCCCCATTTATGATCGCATTAAGAGTTAATATCTGTCCACTAAGTTGCTTTATGACTGCCTTGAGCGCTTTTATCTCTTTTGCTACTTGGCGAATAATGAAAGTAATATTTACTGCCCTGCTGCGACTAAGCTTTAAAAGCGTATCGTATATATTAAGCTTTTTAGTTATAACCGTTTTATTCATGGATATTAGGCCCCAAACTGCTGAAGTTTTTTCAATGAACTCGTTGCCGCCTCGGCAATTTGTGTTGTTAGATGGGTGCGCAGGTTAATTTGCTGAATAATTAATTGAGATTCGAGCAAATCACGTTGTTCGTTACTGAGCGACTTAAGGCTAGAGCCCAGCCGATTATTGACAGACTTCCATTGCTGAAGTTCAGCACTTAAAATACTGGAAAAGTTCTCAGCGGCACTATTGTTATTCTTAACTGAGGGACTCTTTTTAACAATTGATTCACTTACGATTGGATTGGTGTTCAATTGGTCTAATTGCATCCGAATTTCGGCTGTTGCTGTTTTCATAGAATATCCCATTAAGTGTTAAATTATGGTTCTTGCAAGATTCTTACATTATAGTTTTCGAGACTTTTTAGATTTTGTTGAAAAAAAGATCGGTGGGCAGACTTATAAATAAAAAAGAACCGTTATTATAATATGTTATGAATTGAGCGTTTAGGCGATAATATCGATATTTTTTCCAATATGAGGGTTTACATTTTGCTTTACTGCTTGAGCGACGGCCTCGCCGTTTTGTGCAATACCCTCCAGGATGGTGCCGACCACAGCCTTTTCCTGCTCACGGGAACTTTTAATAAGACTTACATTAATATTCTGATTTGTTGCAGATGAGGCTATTGAATCCAATATCATATATGGAATCCTCCTTGATTAAGGTCACATACTATTTCGGCACTACAGCCGAGAAACTAAAGGTATTTCTATATAGTCTGCTAGCTGCTGATAGCCTTAACAAATTCTGATTGTTAAATTTTATAGAATAATCACTCTAGTGTTTTATGGTTAATTATGTACATCATTCGGGCATTACCTATTAGCTATCCACTCTGATGATTACTCACTTTTTATGTTAATTAAACGAGCTCGCGCCAATATCTCAATTTTGCCGATATGCACTAGTTCGTGGGTCTAAATTTAATAAATGTAACTATCTATTTACATAAATTCATAACGGTTTAGCGGAACAGCATTAGGTCAATTGTTTGGGATTATACGGAGCATATTTTGAAAAGATATTTTACAATCACGCCATCTCTTATATTTCAATGGATTAAAGTATGGAAGACATGGCCAGAGCTATATTGGATCAAGGCAGCCAGCTGTTTTCGCGAAAATGATTTTAGGCAAGCAGCTAATCTCTATAAGGTTGGGTTATTATCTCACCCCAAACATCCGGCAGCACGATGTGCGATGCTCGATCTGGCATACTGTTATTACAAGCTCGGATCCTTAGGGGAAGCGATAGATATTCTTTTTAAATTAATTAAGCAAAAACCCTATTTTCGAGATGCATTTCTTCTCTTGGTAAAATGTTTACGTTTTAGAGAGGAGCGCGTATACGCCTTTCGCGTGGCTCGCAACGCATTACGATTATTTCCGTCAGATCACGCAGTAATATCACAGTATCTCTACTCAGCCCTTAGTCTTCCTCTAACCGCATTCGCAAAAAATGAAGTTCATCAGTTAATATCCACAGTTACACAGAAGATTACAGAAGATAGTCCATACTACAAAGACATAATTTGTGCAGGTTGTTATTATTCTTACTTTAACCTTAATAAGGAAGAAGCAATTGAGTCATTAAGTAAACTTCTAGCGACTGGAATGCCACCATACGAAGCAGTCATTTTGCGGGCTTCCATTTACGAAATTGAAGAAAGAGTTGAGCAAGCAAGGTTTCAATACACTAGAGCTATGCGTAGATGCGTCGAGGATTACCGACCATTATTAGGATTAGCTAGGTGCTACTTAAAAGAGGGATCTTTCTCATTTTCGTCAGAGTTATCAAAGGCTGCGTGTAAGGCATCCGAATGGCATAGTATAGAAAGTATAGATTTATTAATTCAATCCTTGGCTAAACTTGAGGAGATAGAGAATATAGAATTGTATCAGGCAAAGCTTAATTTCCTGGAGAATAAACAACGTTTAGAAGTATCCCGATTAATTAAGGTCTCAGATAGCTCTTTAGTAAATTTTTAAGGACGGTTATGGATATATTTAGTAGTTCGCGTTTAGAAATCGAAAATCGTAAATCGGAACAAGCACGAAGACGTGCCGCCGAAGCTAGAAAACGTGATCGAGAAGCGTTCTATAAGCAAGTTGAACGCGAAGAACGAAATTTAAGTCGATTTTCAGAGGCGGATGAAGGTAACCTATTTCGAAAAAAGCTAAAGAGCAACCCGCAGCAATTAAGTAAACAATTCGGCAAATATGACAACTACAATATTAATACAAAACCAAACCACAAAGGTGGTAGCAAAGTTGGAACTATCAATAATGTCTATTCATCGCGTAATGGCAGTTCCTTAGGTGCTGGTGGAGGAAGTAATTTAACTCCAAGCAACTTTTCCAATAATTCAGGTTCATTAATGCAAAGCATGCTTAAAAAATAGCTAGGGCAGCCAATCCTGATATTTCATTATCACGCTAGGCACTATTTCAAAGCATAATTCAGAATATTAAGACTATATTTTTGCCTTGTTATAGGGAAGGTTTTAGCCGCGCTTAAATTCGATAAGAAATTTTCAGGATCTTATAAACGTTTGTAATTGCCTAAAGGCAATTACAATTAATGCCGAAAACTAAATCAGCGGTGACGCTATTTGTCACAAGCATAAATTGTAAGATTAATTGGTTAAAAAAATGTCATCCCGAATCGGAGAGTTACTTGTTCGCCTTGGGTATTTATCCACCGACCAACTTCAAGAGGCCGAACAGACACAACAGCAAATGGGATGCCATCTATCTTCAGCTGTTGTTAAAATGGGATTACTTTCAGAGCAGCAACTATTAGAAATTTTCAGCCAACAATATGGATTAACGATTGTTAATCTGGAGGAGTATCAGGTCGACCACGAAGTAGTTTCTTTAATACCACAACAACTAGCCGTAAAGCACCAGTTAGCACCGATTGAGTTGGCTGAAAATACCATGAGTATAGCAATGGTTGATCCTTCTAATATCCTAGCTTTAAACGATATTAAATTCATCACTGGTTATGACATTCAGGTTCTGCTTACCTCGGAAACTCAACTTAGAACTTTCATCGACAAGCTCTACGAAGGAAATGTGTCCTACGATACGATCATGGAGGACTTTAGCGAGGAACCTGATGTTGAGGTAATGGGCACCGACGACGAACTTGACGTAAATGCTTTAGAAAAAGCTACCGAAGATGCTCCTGTTGTTAAATTAGTAAATGCAATTCTAACAGATGGAATCAAAAAGGGAGCCTCGGATATCCATATTGAACCATATGAGAAGTCATTTCGCGTTAGGTTTCGTATAGACGGAGTACTTTACGAAATAATGAAGCCCCCTCTAAAACTCAAAAATGCCATTACCTCCAGAATAAAGATAATGGCCGAACTCGACATTGCGGAGCGTCGCCTCCCCCAGGACGGGAGAATTAAACTAAAAATGAAAAATAGAAAAGAAATGGACTTTCGGGTAAGTGTGCTACCATCTCTGTTCGGCGAGAAAGTCGTATTAAGATTACTAGACAAATCAAATCTGCAAACTGACATGCGCAAGCTTGGCTTCAATGAGCGGCAGCTTGATCTCTTTCAGGCAGCAATTACCAAGCCATATGGTATGGTGCTAGTGACTGGCCCTACGGGGTCAGGTAAAACTACTAGCTTATACTCAGCATTAGCGGAGTTAAATAAAACAGTAGTAAACATTTCGACAGCGGAAGATCCGGTCGAATTTAATCTTCCCGGCATTAATCAGGTTCAAGTTCATGATGATATTGGGTTGAATTTTGCAGCAGCCCTAAGATCGTTTCTTCGTCAAGATCCTGATATTATAATGGTTGGCGAGGTCAGAGATTATGAAACTGCAGAAATCGCCATAAAGGCGTCACTGACAGGACACTTAGTTTTATCTACTCTTCACACCAATGATGCTCCTTCTACAGTAAACCGGCTGCTTAATATGGGGGTAGAGCCATTCCTAGTAGCGTCCTCAATTAATATTATTGTCGCCCAACGTCTAGCTCGCAGAATCTGCGACGGTTGTAAGGAGCTATTACATGTCACGCCTGAATCTCTAGTCGATATTGGGTTGTCATCGGTCGAAGCAAAGTCGCTACAAGTCTACCATGGCACCGGTTGTAAAAAGTGTAGCGGAACAGGCTACCGGGGACGAATAGCATTATATGAATGTATGCCAATGACTGAAGAATTGAAGGAATATGTTCTAAACGGAGCTTCGGCAATCGAGATAAAAAAGGCTGCAATTCAACAAGGAATGAAGACACTTAGGTCAAGTGGACTAGATTACCTAAAAGAAGGAATTACAAGCATTGAGGAAGTTCTTAGGGTAACTGTTAGCGACAACTAATAAGGGTAACTATGGCAGTTTATTTGTGGGAAGGCACGTCATCGTCCGGTAAAAAAGTCCGCGGTCAGATGGATGCGATCAGCGAGCAGTACGTATTCAATGCCCTACGCGCGCGACACATCGCCCCAAATATAAAAAAGATAAAAAGAAAAGACAGTAGCTTTCAAAGAGAAATAAAAATACCAGGTCTCGGCCATAAAGTTAAAACCAAAGATATCGTTGTGTTTACTAGGCAATTTGCGACGATGATCGACGCCGGGCTTCCAATTGTCCAGGGTTTAGAAATTTTAGCTAAACAACATGCAAATCCTGCGATGAGATCTATGCTTGTTGGAGTTAAAGAACATGTTTCAACCGGTGGCACATTTGCCGATGCCTTAGCCAAATATCCAAGGCATTTTGACGATTTATTTGTTAATATGGTAGCCGCAGGCGAAACAGGAGGTATTTTAGATATTATCCTTGAGCGATTAGCTGACTATTTAGAAAAGATGGATAAGCTAAAACGTCAGGTAAAAACAGCAATGATTTATCCAGCTGTAGTTGTGGCCGCAGCGGCTATTGTTACCTCCATATTATTGATATTTGTAATTCCCACATTTGCCGAGCTTTTTAAAGACTTTGGTGCAGCATTGCCAGCGCCAACGCGCCTAGTTATTGCCATCTCAGATTTTATGGTTGCTTACGGTCATATCATTTTTGTTACATTAGGACTGTTATTTTACTTTTTTAGGCGGTTTATTAGAACTGAGCAAGGAAAGGCCATTATGCATCCGATTATCCTCAAACTACCTATTTTTGGGGATATAGTGCGTAAAGTCGCGGTGGCTCGGCTGGGAAGAACATTAGGTACCATGCTTAGTTCTGGAGTGCCAATTCTCGAGGCGTTATCTATATGCGGACGCACGGCTGGAAATAAAGTAGTGGAACAAGAGATTGCTGATGCCCGAGTTTCTATTAGTGAAGGAAAATCAATTTCACAACCACTTGAGAATTCCGATATTTTTCCACCGATGGTAGTATCGATGATTGCAGTGGGAGAAAGCACTGGAGCGCTGGATGCGATGCTTCAAAAGGTTGCCGATTTTTACGATGACGAGGTAAATAATGCTGTTACAGGAATGAAGCAACTGATTGAGCCAATTATGATATTTGTGCTAGGCGCACTTGTAGGCGGCCTTGTAATCGCGATGTACCTTCCAATATTTAAGCTAGGTACTGTAATATAAGTTATGCAACTTGTAGTTAAAATTTGCTTTCTACTAGCTCACGTGAAGTCAATCGCGCGGAGCCTTTATTGCTTAGGGCTAGCTAACTTAAATTCCAGCGCAAAGCTCAGCGCTAACGAGGTTAAAGCCATTCTTTATTATCTAGCCGCATTTCGGTTACTTATAGTAACTGTGCTTTTAGGTATGGGTTTTTGGTTCAATGTCACGACTGAGCAACCCGCCCAGTATAGTAGTAGCCTATTTATTAGCACAATAGTAATTAGCTACATCTTTACCTTTCTCAACATCAAAGCACTGCGCTCACTTAAACCATTACATCTTATTGCTGCTGCACAGCTAATATTCGATTCAGTTCTGGCAACGATAATAATTGTCGCAACACAATCACATAGCTGCTTAATTCTCTACTTGGTTGGCATCGGGGCTGCTGGTCTTATCTTCCGCGTGAAAGGCGCTATTGTTTTTGCGGCATTTGGAGCCCTAACCTACACGATAGTTGGTTCTACGATGTTATTCTCGGCTGAAAATCAGCCGATCTCAACGAGCCCCACCGATATACTTGGTGTATATTTAGCATTTATAATATTTGCGCTGATTAGTTCTATAGTTGAGGGCCATATTGCCAGGTTGATGAATCTCTCAGAGAGTCAACAATTAAAAATCTTTAATTTACAAAGCCAACATGAGCAACTATTCGATGATCTTGGGGAAGGCGTAATCATTACAGATCCTGATCTCGTAATTAGATCTACGAACGTGGCTGCTCGTAAAATGTTAAAACTTAACGTAAGCGATCCGGAATATCTAGTTAATCGTAGTTTGCTAAACGTTCTTAAGCAAAAGGGTATTGATATTTCCCAGTCTTCCTCGGAAATCGACGCGCAGAACACCTACGAACTTAAAATTCCTTTTAACGATGCTGAGTCCACTAATCATGTTGCCTATTATGCTAAACAGCTAAGCGATCCTAATGGCGAAATAAACTCACTAATGTTTGTATTTAATGACATTAGCCATATTAAAGGAATCGAAGAGAGGCTTTCCTTTCACGAACGAATGACTCAATTAATGTCACAGCATTCGCATGACCTGCCGGCTATGTCGTCTGACCAGGACGGGTCACTTAATGTCATTGGAGAAAGCCAAATCATTAAGCAGGTATTTACACTTGTCAGAAAAGTTGCGACTGCCGATACATCTGTCCTAATTAGTGGAGAGAGCGGTACGGGTAAGGAGCTTGTAGCTAGAAGTATTCATCAAAAAAGTGCACGTTCGAATAAGCCATTTGTAGCAATCAACTGCGGCGCGATTCCAGAAAACCTGATTGAAAGCGAATTATTTGGCCACAAAAAAGGATCCTTTACAGGAGCAATAAACGATCATCCGGGACTTTTTCGCCAAGCAAATGGCGGCACAGTGTTTTTAGATGAAATTGCTGAATTGCCACAACCGCTACAATCTAAACTTCTACGTGTGATACAAGATCACAAGGTACGGTCCGTTGGCGACGTTCATGAATACCCAATAAATGTTCGTATTGTTTCGGCCACCAATAAAGATCTTCGTAAGGAAATAAAAAATGGAAATTTTCGTGAAGATCTATTTTATCGTCTAAATGTTATTAATATTATTACCCCACCGCTTCGCGAAAGACGGGAAGATATTCCATTGCTTGTTAGATATTTTATTGGAAAACATACTGCTCCTGATACCGCCTTACCTAAAGTATCACCAGAGGCTCTGCAAGCGCTAATGAATTACCGTTTTCCGGGGAATATTCGTGAACTAGAAAATGTCATAGAACGTGCATTAGTGCTCGGAGCAGGAGCGATACTCCCTGAACACCTACCAGCTGACATTATGATAACTAGTGCAGTGAATACCGCCGCTAAAGAGATACATGAGCAAGACAAAACAAGTATTGTTGTATTACCAGTAAATTTAGATGATATCTTATCGGAGTTAGAAAAAGATTATTTGTGCAAAGCACTTGAGCATACAAACGGCGCAAAAAAACAAGCAGCATCACTTTTAGGGCTAAACTTTAGATCATTTCGCTATCGCTTAAAAAAATACGATCTACAAACTAGCGATGATGATGATAATGCCACTCTGCTTGATTAAATGAATTTATATGTGCTTATAGGCTGCCAATTCCGGCTGTCTCTCACCATTGTTAATAATCTTAGAAAACTTATTTTGCGATAATCTTTCTAGGATTTTGAACACACACACAACCTCACTTTGATTACCAATACCATTAGCTATTTCCATTGCCGTGTAGTATTTGTCGCCAGCTTGGGCTAAAAATTCCTGAATATTTCGTTCAATCGAAATCACGGTAGTTGCCGCAATTTTACCGACCTCGACTCCCGGTTGATGGTAAGCATTAATGTTGATCATTGATGCATAAAAACTAATAGTACGTTCAAACAAAGCTATTAAAGAACCAAGAGAAAACGCTGATAACTTATCTATGGTTATCGTAATGGATTGCCTCCCGCTTTCTTGAAGGGCCCTACGCGTACCTTGATAAAACCCATTTAAGTAATCACCGCTAGTTATACCCGGCTCAACAAAAACGGGAGTTATATTTTGAACATTATTAGTATAATCAGCTAATACTTCGATGAAGGTTACGAAATAATTATCGAGCCCATCCCTTAGCTGTTGAATATATGCATGTTGATCAGTTGAGCCCTTATTACCGAATACGCTTAGGCCTTGATTAACCACCTGCCCGTTTCGGTCGAGTCTCTTACCGAGCGACTCCATAACCATTTGCTGAAGATACTTACTAAAAAGGACCAACCGATCTTTATATGGGAGCACCACAAGGTCTTTTTGCCCCCTTCCCCTTCCCACTAAATACCATATCAAAGCCATAGCTAGGGCCGGATTATCTAGACCCTTTACCGACCTCGTAATTTGATCCATTTCTTTAGCGCCTGTGAGAAAATCCTCGATTTCAATGCCCAGCAAACCAGCTGGTAAAAGTCCAACAACGGAACAAACAGAAAAGCGACCCCCAATGAAATCCCACAACGGAAATCGAGCGCTCCATTTTTCACTTTTGGCAATATCGTCCAGTTTGCTTCCTTGGCATGTTATCGCAACAAAGTTTTTTGCATAGTCTAATCCTTTTTCTTTAAAAATCGCTTGAACCTCAACCATTCCGTTTCTTGTTTCAATTGTGCCGCCTGATTTGGAAGTAATAATGACTAATGTTTGATCTATGTTATCTTTAATATTACTCAATGTTCTCCAAAATCCGTCAGGATCCGTATTGTCAAGAAACGCTATTGATACGGAATTGCCAGAACTTCCTAATGCATCAGCAAGAAGCTGAGGACCTAGAGCTGATCCCCCAATGCCAACAAGGAGAATATTTGTGAATGGTCGACCTGCGCAACCCTTCATTTTTCCTGCTCTAAAATCGCAAGTATAGGTTTTAATAGCCTGCAATGTCTGGTTAATCTCGCTTCCTACGAAATCGTTAGGAGCAAGAAGACTATTTCGAAGCCAGAAGTGCCCAACCATGCGATTTTCATCGCTATTGCATATCTCACCAGCTTCAAGCCTAGTCATTTCATCGAGAGCTTTATCTCCCAGATCCTGAACTGTTCGCAATTCCTCGGCAGTAACGTCGACAGAGCTGATGTCTAAGCGCAAGCCTACAGAACGATAATAGTATGAATATTCACAAAATTTCTCCCATGCGTTTAAGTCCGCCATATTCCCCTCAAATTTGAAATAACTTTAAACTAAGCACAAAATAATTGTATTTAATCTAGATCTATAAATAAAAAACTCACCAGGCATAATTGAAGCAATCGATACATTCCGACTTTCAAGGCCATCATACTAATTACTTCCCTGTTTTTTGGCCAGTAGCTAACTGGCTTCTGGCATATTAGAATAGTTATAGCCGTTGAATACTTTGGTCTATTTTTCTATCAGCTGGGTTATATAGAAGAAATTTAATATCTCATGAATTAAAATAATGTATAAACAATAATATCAAGGGATTATCTCCTTTCTTGTCATCTTGCGAACTGTCTATTTTTGCCACTTTCTGTGTTCCTATGCAAAGAGTGACAATTATTTTCCAATATTTACTTGTTCTTCTACAACAAGCCGCCAGTCATCAATTAGTCTATCTGCCTAATTTTATAACAATTAATAATGGGGATCCCATTGAGTGGGCTGGTTTTAGATACTGGCATACCTATTGCTTGGAATAGGGGTGTGTAGTCCTATGCTGTATTGAAGTCTGGCAGCGTTGTCAGATTTTATTCAAGGTTTTGGCCTAAACACACGAATAAATACGGTGAGGCTAAGTTTTAACCTGTATATGAAGGAGTAATGATCATGAAAAATAAAGGTTTTACATTAATAGAACTTCTAGTTGTAATTGCCATTATTGGTATATTGGCTTCTATAGCTATTCCCCAGTTCGCTCTATATCGTCAACGCGCATTTGCATCCGCAGCTAGAGCCGACTTACGCAACGTAATGACAGCTCAAGAGGCTCAGTATATTGATACTGATGCCTATACCGCAGACGCCGCACAACTTCCAGGTTTTGAAGGGATAAGTGAAGGCGTTACGCTTAATCTGGCAGTGGCTGCCGTAAACGGGGAAGCTGCTCAAGCTTGGAGCGGAGATAGCACACATCCGAAAGGAACAGAAGGCAACAAATATTGCTACAACAGCCTGACAGACACAGTCCTGAAAGACGCAGGTTGCTAATCTAAAAAGTTAGCAAATAAAAAATTAAGCCGCTGCCTGTGAGCAGCGGCTTTTTTCTCAGACCTTACTATGAACAATGTTTTTTTAATGTATCAGCAAGATCAGTTCTCTCCCACGAAAAGCTTCCATCGTTACCAGGTGTCCTCCCAAAGTGGCCATATGAAGCAGTGGCCTGATAAATGGGATTTAACAAAGACAAACTCTTAATAATATCCTTTGGCGCGAAACTAAATACCTCATTGGCTACGGCGGCTATTTTCCCCTCGTCTACTTTGGAAGTCCCAAATGTATCGACATATACTGATACCGGACGAGCAACACCAATGGCGTAAGCAACTTGAATTTCGCATCGAGAAGCGAGCCCCGCCGCAACAATATTCTTAGCTACATATCTAGCAGCATAAGCGGCTGAACGGTCAACCTTACTTGGATCTTTTCCAGAGAAAGCTCCGCCGCCATGTCGTCCTGTACCACCGTAGCTATCAACGATAATTTTTCTTCCAGTTACTCCAGCATCGGCTTGCGGTCCACCGTAAACAAAACGGCCAGTAGGATTAACAAATATGCGAGTGGCACTGCTTAAAAAATTGGTAGGAATAATTTCATTAATAACGTTTTTTATCGTCCAATCCTTAAGCTCATTCATATCAACCTTGGCATCATGCTGCGTTGAAATAACAACAGTATCAACCGCAATAGGTTTGCCATTTTCATACTTAACTGTAACCTGAGACTTTGAATCTGGTCTCAAAAACTCAGCCTTTCCGGCGTGCCGAATATCCGCCATTTTTTTCATCAATCGGTGAGCCAATGCGATTGGCAAAGGCATTAATTCAGGCGTGTCATCGCAGGCGTAACCGAACATGAGGCCCTGATCTCCCGCGCCTTGCTCACTAAAGGCACCTTCATTTTCGTTGACACCCTGGGCGATATCCGGAGATTGCTGACTAATATTAGTTAACACTGCAACAGTATTGGCGTCGCAGCCACACTCGACCGACGTATAACCAATTTCACGAACTACTTTTCTAACGACTTGATCATAATTTACTGAACCGCGGCTCGTAATTTCACCGGCAAGCACAATCATCCCCGTTTTAGCTAAACACTCACAAGCAACCCGCGCTGTTGAATCCTGGCTAATATGGGCATCCAAAATGCTGTCAGCGATCTGATCACATACTTTATCAGGATGTCCCTCGGATACCGACTCTGAAGTAAAAAGGTAACTGTTCTGACTCATACACTTTCCTTTATTAAAGTGACTAAACAATGATAAAAGTTTCTTTTTCGTTAGCACGACCACAAAATCGGCATGAAAATTTCATTCTACATAACCTGGGGAGAATATAAGTTAAAAAATATAATAGTCAACCTAGTCGTTAAATAAATTCCTTAGCTCAATGAAATATAGAATCCCGCTGATGACTGATAATAATAATGCTAACCATAAGAGAATATTGCCGATAACAAGGAAGTCAATAATTATGCCCATTACGCTTATCTTTTGAGCAATTAAAAGGCCAATTATGGCGAGCATGGTCCATGCTGTTTTGTGCTTAGCTAAGCGGCTTGCAGGGACGACGACGCCCTTTAAGGCAGCGAGCGACCGCAAACCTGTAATAATCATATCCCTAGCCAACAATACCACAACCATCCACCCAGAGACACGCGGCTCTGAAGGAATACAGCAGAGCATGACTAACGCCGACATCACTAATACTTTATCAGCAAGAGGGTCTAGCATTTTCCCAAGAATACTTTCAGCCTTAAATACTCTTGCTAAGTAACCATCAAGCCAATCACTTAGAGAGGCGATAATAAAAATAACTGTGGCATACATGTTTTTAACGGGAGATGGCTCCATTAAAAGAATTACAAATACCGGAACTAAAGCTAGCCTACCAAAAGTAATAAGATTGGGGGCACGTTTGCCAACCCAATGATAACGCCCCATCATTTTAATTAATTTTTCGCTCATTTATAAAAACCCCGCTAGCACCTTTGATCATGGTTTAATGCTATGATAAGGTCGCCTATTACAGCATTGTATGCTTATTAGCGAACGCTAATATCGCACTTTGTTTGACCATCTAAACGACACCGATATGCCGCATGCGCTAAGGTCACCCTCTTTACATAATTAATAGTCTCGGAATATGGCGGCACATCAAGAATTGGGTCAACTGCTCCTTCTCCAGCATTATAAGCGGCCAACGCTAATCGCTGGTTACCATTGTATCGATCTAAGAGCCAGCGCAAATAGCGAACCCCACCTTGAAGGTTCTCCTCGACGTCGAATGCGTTTCTCACACCAAAACGCCTCGCCGTATATGGCATTAACTGCATTAAACCTGTGGCGCCCTTGGGGGAAACTGCATACGGATTATAAGCCGATTCAACCTCAATTACCGCCTTTATAAGCATTGGATCGAGGTCATACTGCTTAGAGACTTCGTGAATGATTGGATCAAAGCTCGAATCTTGAGGCTTTGGATGCCAACTATACCCGCCACCGGGCGCGACATATATCTTCGAATAACGGGGAGTTTTAAAGCTTATTGTCCTGTATGAAGCTTGTTTACTGCTCGGCTTTCTCGTCGTAAATGTTATTACGCCGTCACCCTTATCAATCTCATATAAATTATCAGCATTAACTCTTGAGTAAGGCAATGAGCAGTTAATCACGACAAACGTGACAAGAATAGTTAATATTAACCGTTTAATCATATGCCATCAAATGACAAGAGATACATAGTTTGCCACAACCTATTATGGTAAAGACAAAATCTACCACAAGATCTCTATGGCTAGAGATGTTAAATTTCCCACTGTCCACAATGCCGGACTTATAATCAGAGGGATACTTTAATTACGATTAGTTATCAATATAAATTTACTGTGATGACAATATCTATCCTATCAGTTAAAAGCGGACTACTACGGATATATTAAAGGAGTAATATTATGCGTAATATTTATACAAAAATAACTAATATTTTATTCGCTTTTGTTATTCTTATTTTGTTTTCATGTTCATTAAATGGAGATGACATACAGCAGCCGATTGTAAATACCGTCAGCGCGGGAGCAATCAGTGTTGATATTTTTGCTGCTCATGGATTTTTGGGAGGAAGCAGTTATGAGCGTTATTACCTTGAAAATAACAAACTATGGCGTGAATGTGGCAGCCTAGATGATGAGCAAACAGAGACTAAACCATCGGCATTTCCAGATGTGTTTTTGATGCATCCTACTATTGTGCCGAAAGATGCAAGTTTTGAGACACTTTCGAACGATCTGCTTGGGAGAATTAGCGCTGCGCTAGTTCCCTTACAATCATATCCTGCGAAAAATCCGAAAAAGACAGATAAAGCCGGTTCTCTATTTTCACTTTCCGGTGGGGGTGTATTCGAGCTATCCTATTCTCAAAATTCTAAAAAATTTAAAATATCAACATCTCTATCGGCAATTAGTAATGCTGAAACCGTTGATAATAGAAATGTTAATGAATTGTTTTCTCTTATTCGTGGTATCGGCCCAGACATATGCGGTTCAAAAATATTTTTTGGAGTTGGTAAAAAATCGAATTAATATTATCTGCCAAATATTAATAGATGCTCGAATGAAAGATAATAGCTACCAACTGTTTACAGCCGACAACCAAAATCCACCTGTAACATTATAGTCTAATAATCGTCAATTGTCACTTTTGCTTAACAAAAACGAGGATATTCTCATTTGCCCATTGATTCTCCGCTGTGAGCTGCATTTTCACTAAGTATTTAATTATAAATCAATCCTAGCTAGTCAAATTTAATTAAACTGACATTTATTAATTAAGTCTATGAACTGACAGATATTAGGGCTTGGCCCAACTTAGTAATAGTTTCTTGATCCGATAGGCAGGAGATAACGAAACTATTAAATTTAAAATCTCCAAAAAAATAACCGGGATATGTAACTACCCCCTCGTGTATTAATCCTACAACCATCTCCTCCTCGTCTATCGGCAAATCGTATTGAACGACCAAGTAATACCCGCCCTCAGGTCTTATAGCGTGAAAGCCGTGAATACTATCAATTAAATTAGAAGCATACATTAAATTTGAAAATATTCTCGCACGCATTTCAGCTATAAAATCTTGCCCCTTCAAGAATAACAATTCCAAAATGTATTGAGAAAAGGAATTTGCACCTAAAAAAGTATCGTTAAGTATTTCTAGGCGGTCGCCATATTGCATAGCCGCAACATCATTCAAGGCTATCCAGCCAAGTTTAAGATCTGGTAGCGCAAACATCTTAGATATACCGTTTAAATGAAATATCGGTATATCCGAGATAAAGGAACCTAATGCCGGGCAATATGATTGATTCCAGCAGAACTCACTAAATACTTCATCGCAAATTATTGGAAGGCCTTGTGAAAAAGCTGGAAAATTATTTTTATTAATAATCATTCCAGTGGGATTATGTGGGGAAATGGTAAGAATTCCTCTAGTTCTGTTATTTTGAGAATATTTGATACTAGAGGAATTCGTGTTCCACCCACCGGCGTTTTTTGTTATTTAGTAGGGAACCATTTCCACCTTGGCATGTGCCGAAAAATAATCAAATAAAGGATAGCTAATACTTGGTACAAGAAAATTATCGCCAGCATCAGCGAGTAAAGAAAACAAGAGGCTATAGCTTTCGGATGTGCTAGCGGTGAGAAATACTGACTCCGGAGAAAGAATTAATCCGCGTTTTTTGTAATATTCAACAATTGATAGACGCGCCGAATGGAGACCTCTTCCATCAGGACTATATTTTCGCTGTCTAAGAAAATGATTGAAGCCTTCTTTTAAAATAGATTGCGGAAACAAATATCCGGTTAATGTGGGGTTACTGCAGGTCGCATCGGCTAATTGCATGCCGGCCCTTAGCATTGCTTGCCGCTCTAATTCAATGCGGTTTGTATCGATATTATCAGAACTTAAGAATCCGGACATGGTTATGTGTGTTATAAATTAAACTTTGATTAGGTAGATTTGCTATACTCAATAAAAAACTTTCCAATAATTAGCAAAACTTATACTTTCTTTAAAACATAAAACCGACTACTAAGTAATATATGAAGGCAAAACAAGGCTTATATAATCAATCAACAGAATTTGACTCCTGCGGGGTAGGATTTATTTGTCATCTGAAAGGTCAAGCATCCCACGAAATTATTAAATCTGGTCTTCAAATGCTTGAAAATATGAATCATAGAGGGGCAAGTGGATCAGATGAGCATAGCGGTGACGGCGCGGGAATAATGATCCATACTCCGGATAGGTTCTTAAGAAAAGTTACCCGTTCTTTAGGTGTTAATCTTCCGCCTCAGGGACAATATGCTGTTGCTCAGGTTTTTTTACCGAAAAATAAGAAATCCTGTAGAATATGCATGGACGCCTTTGAGCGCGTCTTGACTAATTATGATATGGAAGTTTTAGGATGGCGCGATGTCCCTGTGAACTCAAGTGTTGTAGGGGCAGCACCGAGAGAAGTTGAGCCCTTAATCAAACAATTATTTATAGCTCCCGGTCATACCTTTTTTAACCGATATGATTTCGATCGTCGTCTCTATCTAGTTAGACAACAGACAGAAAATTTTATCGAATTCGGAGATTTTCCACCAGATGCTCGTGAGGAATTTTATATTTGCATATTATCAGCTAATCGACTTGTTTATAAAGGAATGCTTACGGCACTACAGCTTCGTGAGTATTATGTCGATCTTCAGGATCCTGAAATGGAAAGTGCCTTAGCGTTGGTTCATTCGCGTTTTTCGACAAATACTAACCCTTCTTGGCGCCTTGCGCATCCCTTTCGCTACTTAGCTCATAATGGTGAAATTAATACGCTGCGTGGCAATAGAAATTGGATGCGATCAAGGTATGCCAACTTGCATTCAGAAGTTTTCGGAGCTGAGCTTAGTAGCATGTTTCCAATTCTTACCGAATCGGGCAGCGACTCGGCGACTCTCGACAACGCCTTTCAGTTCTTGGCCGTAAATGGACGATCTGTCGCGCATTCTATAATGATGCTTATTCCTGAGGCCTGGCAAAATAATTTATTAATGGATCCGGAATTGCGTGCTTTTTACGAATATCATGCTTGTCTGATGGAGCCGTGGGATGGTCCGGCCTCTATTGCGTTTACTAATGGTTACCTGGTTGGCGCAGTTCTTGATAGAAATGGGTTACGCCCGTCACGATACTGCGTAACCAATGACGATCTAGTTATAATGGCATCCGAAGTTGGCGTACTTCCCATTCCAGAAGAGAGAATTAAGAAGAAATGGAGACTGGAACCAGGAAGGATATTTTTAGTCGATATGAAACAAGGTCGGATAATACATGACGATGAAATAAAAAATGAACTAATCGACAAAAGACCTTGGAAACGTTGGATTGATTCCCACCTTGTAAAGCTTGAAGATCTTCCCCCTGCTTCATATTCCGATGTGCCAAAGGTAGATAATCTCATAGAAACACAGATTGCCTTTGGTTATTCTAAAGAGGATTTATCATTAATACTAGGTCCGATGGCATCAAATGCGGAAGAGTCGGTCGGTTCAATGGGAAACGATACACCGCTTGCCTGTTTATCTGATAAGCCACAGCTTATTTATAATTATTTTAAGCAGCTTTTTGCTCAAGTCACTAATCCACCGCTAGATGCTATACGCGAGGAATTAGTTACGTCTCTATACACATACTTGGGCCGACAAGGTAATCTATTAGATGAAAAAAGGGAATTCTGCGATATGCTTCGCATACGCCAGCCTATTATTACTAATACGGAGCTGGCGCAGATAAGGGCAGTAAGCGATTCTAAATTTAAGCACATCACCTTACCGATACTTTTTAGAAAATCCCATAGCCTCGAAGGTGCCCTTGATAATTTGGGCCATAATTCCATTAAGGCCGTACAAGACGGTGCCTCTATTCTTATATTAAGTGATAGAGGAGTAGATCGCCAAAACATTCCAATTCCAAGCCTATTAGCATTAGCTGCCGTCAATAATGCGTTGATTAACGATGGTATTAGAGCTCGTTGTTCGATTATTCTTGAATCCGGAGAAGCTCGAGAGACTCATCATTTTAGCCTTTTAATTGGTTATGGCGCCAGTGCTGTAAATCCATATTTAGCCATTCATTCATTAGAATTAATGGTGAAGGATCAGTTGTTTCCGCCTGATTTAACCCCGGATAAAGCAATCGGCAACTATATCAAAGCTTGTAATAAGGCTTTACTTAAAGTTGCCTCAAAGATGGGTATTTCCACTATTCAAAGCTATCGGGGGGCGCAAATTTTTGAAGCATTAGGTGTTCACTCCGAAGTAATTAATAAGTATTTCCCCAATACGCCTTCTAGGCTGGGTGGTGTTACTCTTGATTTTTTAGGCTCGGAAGCAATCTCTTTTCACGATGAAGCATTCAATAATCAGCAATCTACTAATTTTATATCAACTAATCATGGTAGATATCAATGGCGTCGTGACGGAGAACATCACATGTGGAATCCTGACACGATTGCTAAGCTTCAGCATGCAGTGCGAACAAATGATTATGATCTTTTTAAACAGTACTCAAGTTTTGCCAATGAATACTCCAATCGACCTTGCACTATTCGCGGATTATTGCAGATCAAACCAGTAGGTCCGGCTATTTCGTTAAACGATGTAGAATCTGCAGAAAGCATAGCAAAACGTTTCGTGACCGGAGCTATGTCCTTTGGTTCAATTAGTCGAATTGCTCACGAAACATTAGCAATTGCAATGAATACCCTAGGAGGAAAAAGTAATAGTGGAGAGGGAGGTGAGGATCCAGACCGTTATGTTATTGGCCTCGATGGCTTAAATCGTCGCAGCGCTATTAAACAAGTTGCATCGGGACGTTTTGGAGTTACCGCTCAGTATTTAATTAATGCCGATGAAATTCAAATAAAAATGGCTCAAGGGGCTAAGCCTGGTGAGGGGGGTCAGTTACCAGGTTATAAGATAGATGCGTATGTTGGCAAAATTAGACACTCGACACCGGGGGTTCAGCTAATTTCCCCCCCCCCACACCATGACATTTATTCAATTGAAGATTTATCTCAGCTTATCCATGATTTAAAGAGCGTTAATCCCAATGCTCGTATTTCTGTTAAGCTTGTTAGTGAAGTTGGAGTCGGAACAATTGCCGCAGGTGTAGCAAAATGCAAGGCGGATCACATCCTAATTAGCGGCGATAGTGGCGGTACTGGAGCTGCTCCACTGACAAGCATCAAACATACTGGCTTACCGTGGGAGCTTGGTCTCGCAGAAACGCAACAAGCATTATTGTTCCACGGATTAAGAGGAAGAGTAACGTTACAGACAGATGGGCAAATAAAAACGGGCCAAGATATTATCATAGCAGCCTTATTAGGAGCCGAAGAGATTGGTTTTGCAACTTCGGCATTGGTTTCTCTGGGTTGCGTCATGATGCGCGTTTGTCATCTCAACACCTGCCCTGTTGGTATTGCTACGCAAAACGGAGAGCTTCACAAGCGTTTTAAGGGCAAACCTGAACATGTCGTTAATTTTATGCTTTTTTTAGCCCGGGAGGTAAGAGAATATTTGGCTAAACTTGGATATTCAACTTATGCGCAAGCCGTTGGACAAGTTGAGAACCTATCGATTAAAGAGTTTTCAAAGCATGAGAAATATGAACATTTAGATTTATCTCCAATTTTGTTTCGTCCACATGTCAGTCGAGATACAATGCTTTACTGCCACGAAAGGCAGGATCATGGATTGGATAAATCTTTGGATTGTCAGCTAATAAACCAGATTGAGCTTAAAAATATCGCAGAGATCGCCGCGAACCCAGCCATTATAATAAAAAACACTGATCGTTCGGTTGGAGCTATGCTTTCCGGATACCTTTTAAAGTCACGGGTGTCTCATCCTCAGAAAGAATTAAACTTTACCTTTTCATTTAAGGGGCACGCTGGGCAAAGTTTTGGGGCATTCTTGATTGACGGGGTATCTCTAGTTCTTGAAGGTGACGCTAACGATTATTTAGGAAAAGGTTTATCCGGCGGAGAGATAGTTCTTTACCCATCTCAGATAGAGAACTATAAGGCCGAAGATAATATAATTGCTGGTAACGTTATTGCATATGGTGCGACGGGCGGGGAAATTTACATAAGAGGTCAGGTAGGTGAACGCTTTTGCGTAAGAAATAGCGGAGCTACTGTGGTTGTTGAGGGAATCGGTGATCATGGATGCGAATATATGACAGGTGGTTATGCAATCATATTAGGTCGAACAGGTAGAAATTTTGCCGCCGGAATGAGTGGAGGGTTAGCCTATGTTTTTAATCAAAATGGCAAATTTGGCAATAATTGTAATCTTGATATGGTCACCATGGAAGATTTAAATAATGAAGATTGGACATTTCTTGAGGGCATTCTTATCAAACATTGGGAGAAGACAAAAAGTTCGATAGCTCATAGTATCTTAAATAATCCATCCTATAAAAGCCTTTTCGTTAAGGTGTTTCCCAATGATTATAAAAAAGCACTAGAGGAAAAGACTGGAGTAAATTAGTATGGGAAATCCGTCGGGTTTTATTAATCTTAAAAGGCAATTGCCACGCAAAAGGAAAGTCGAAGAACGTCTAACTGACTGGAATGAAATTGAAGATCTCTCAACAAAATCGCAGCAGCTATTCAATGAGCAAGCGTCCCGTTGTATGAATTGCGGCATTCCATTTTGTCACTCGGCCTGCCCTTTAGGTAATTATATTCCAGAGTTTAATGACCTCGTTTATAAAAAACGATACTACGAGGCTTTTCTAACACTAAGTAAAACAAATCCATTTCCCGAGTTTACCGGAAGAGTTTGTCCCGCTCCGTGCGAGGAAGCATGTGTCTTGAATATAGAGAAAGAACCGACAACTATTAAACAAATTGAACTTCATATTATTGAGGAGGCCTTTGAGCAAGGCTGGGTAAGTGCGATGCCTCCAAAGCAGAGAACCGGAAAGCATATTGCTGTGATTGGTTCCGGTCCCTCAGGGTTAAGTGCGGCTTATTATTTGAATCGCTACGGTCATAATGTGACTGTATTTGAGCGCAGCGATCAAATTGGTGGAATTTTAACCCTCGGAATTCCGGAGTTTAAGCTAGAAAAGACTATCGTAAAACGCCGTATTGCTCTTCTTGAGGCCGAGGGAATTCAGTTCCAAACTAACAGCTATATTGGTCGTAATATAGCGACCGAAACTTTGCTAAATGAATATGATGTAATCTGTCTAGCATGCGGATCAACAAAGGGGAGAGATATTCTCGTTCCTGGTCGAGATCTGTTAGGAATTCATTTTGCAATGGATTATCTTACGTTGCAAAATAAAGTATGCCTTGGAGATTCAACAAACGAGTTTTTATCGGCCAAAGATAAATCTATTGTTATCTTGGGCGGTGGCGATACCGGGGCTGATTGTTTAGGCACAGCACTTCGGCAAGGTGCTCGTAATGTCACTCAATTCGAAATACTTCCCCAACCTCCCACGGAAAGAACGTCCAATATGCCGTGGCCCTCTTGGCCTATGATATTGAGATCAAGTACATCTCACGAGGAAGGTGGTTATAGGGATTGGTGCATTAACACAGTTTCTTTTTCAGGCAATAATGGCATACTGAATCGGATTAATGTTGTTCGAATTGAATGGATTAAGTCAACCAGCGGTTGCATGGAATTTAAGGAAATTAGTGGTAGTGGTTTCTCTATTCCTTGCGATCTGTGTTTGTTAGCTATGGGTTTCGTTCATCCTGAGCACGAAGGATTAGTTACTGATCTTTCCTTAACTCTCGATGAAAGAGGAAACGTAAAAACCGACTGCAATTATAGGACTAGTAATGATAAGTTTTTTGCGTGCGGGGATATGCATAGAGGTCAATCGGTAATAGTCTGGGCAATTACCGAAGGAAGAGAGGCGGCTAAAGCCATAATACAACACTTAAAAGGAAAAGTAAGTTAAAACTGAACCTTGAACGGTGTTTTTCTAGGCTATCTTTTTGTGTTCGATGTAAAGAAAACCTAGGAAGATTTTCTTTGGGACGATACCCCGATTTGCTTCCGACAATGCTCTTAATGAAGTCATTGAATCAAAGACAGGCTGAATTATGAGCCAAACATTATGTATCATTACCTTAGGACAATGATAGAAAGTATTAATGCTTCTCCACTCAAAAGTTAATTTAGTATTTGGTGATGGAATAAAATAAGATTCCGAACGAGCCCTAACCCATCGATAATGAATTTGGAAGGAAGTGAAAATTCCGTTAGCAGACATTAATATTTTATATAGCTTCCTCTTTATACAAAAAAACAGGATCCCTTTCTATAAATAAGCTTTCCGTAAACTCGTCAGCGTCAAAAACCTTAAGATCTCTAATTCCTTCTCCGACTCCGATATAGCGAATTGGTATAGCGAGCTCCTTCTTGATAGCAACAACTACTCCCCCTTTTGGGGTACCATCTAGCTTAGTTATAATAATTCCTGACAGCCTGACGGCCTTGTGAAAATCTCTAGCTTGCTGAATTGCATTTTGTCCATTAGCGCCATCGACGACTAAAATGGTCTCCAAGATGGCTCCCGGCATTTCTTTTCTCACCATATTCACCAAAGCCTCGAGCTCATTCATGAGATTTGTGCGCGTATGGAGCCGCCCGGCAGTGTCAACAATGAGCAACTGGAAGTTTTCCTTTTTCAGCTTAACTATAGCATCATAAACCACAGTCGAAGGTTTTGATCCCTGAGGGCCAGTTACAACCTCAACGCCACCCTTTTTACCCCATACCTCAAGCTGTTCTACGGCAGCTGCGCGAAAAGTGTCCGCTGCAGCTAACATTATTTTGATCCCGTTCATGGCATAGTGCGAAGCAATCTTACCAATTGTGGTAGTTTTTCCCGCCCCATTGATGCCCACCATAAGTAAAATTGTAGGCGCCTTAGCGTTTACATCAAGATGAATCTCCGCTTTATTAGAACTTATCAATATATCACGGACTGAATGCTTTAAAATGTCTAGTACTGCATTCTCATCCACGACATCTAAATGCAGCGCGTCCTCTTTGACCTTATCAATAAGCCAACTAGTAGTAGCAGTACCGAAATCAGCAGCTAACATCAACTCTTCTAACTTATCGTAAAATTCAAAATTAAGCCCCTTTGTTAAACCTAAAATATTGCGAATACCAACTACTATGCGAGAGCGTGTCGTCCTTAGCCCCCCACTAACAGTCGCTTCCTCGACTACTTTGATCTCCTCCTCTTTTTTAACGCCAATATTATCCAAATCTAACAAATTTCTTAAATGGCTTATGTTAATCTTCCTCGTCGCCATGTTTCTATCGTCAACCTGTTGATCGAGTAGATAGTCTTCGATATGAGCAACTTGATTAGCTACGGCTTTCAGCTCTTGGGATAGTTTAAAATCGGCATTGTTTGCCCTGTTCATAAACTCGCTGAGCCGAAAATTTAAATCGGACACAGCTTTAGTAAGAGTAATCGTCGACGCTGTTGAGAAAAAGCGTTTACGCATACGCAATGCCACTACCCCCAAAACAACAACTAATAAAAAGGCAATTATTAATAAAATAATAAGTAGACCATCCGCCCCGGGATTACTAAACAACGACGTTAACCAAAAATTCGCCTGTTGCTTCATAACATTCTCCTGCCTTCAAATAATTTATGCCTGCGCAGTCAGCTCTTCTTTTTCATATTGCTCAAATTTTACAGCCAGTGCCGTAGTTACACCTTTCTCCTGCATTGTTATTCCAACTAATTTATCAACAGCGGCCATAGTCTGCTTGTTATGCGTAATAACTAAGAACTGAGTGTCATTAGCTATCTCGCGCACCAAATCAAGAAAACGGGCTAAATTAGCATCGTCCAATGGCGCATCAACCTCATCTAAGACACATATTGGGCTCGGTTTGAATAAAAACACAGAAAAAAGAAGTGCTGTAGCAGCCAGAGCTTTTTCGCCACCAGACATAAGTTCCAATGTTTTTAGTTTTTTGCCCGGAGGCCGAACGCTGATTTCGACCCCGCTCGTGAGGGGATCTTGGGGATTAATTAAATCAAGGCGTCCACTGCCGCCCCCAAAAAGCAACGGAACAAGATCTTCAAATTTTTTACTAACGAAATCAAAAGTCTCGACAAAACGCTCTTTGGAAACAGTCTTTAATTCTCTAATCGTATCCTCGAGCATCTTCTTTGCCGAGTTTAAATCGTTGTACTGCTTTGTTAAAACGTCAAGGCGCGTTTTCTCCTGCTGGAACAACTCAATAGAAGCAGGATCTACATCACCCTCCCTCTCAATTCGAGCTCGTAATCCTTTAGCCTCAGAGGATAACTTCTCAATATAATCCGCAACCTCACCATCGACGGACATCAAGATATTACTGCACTCACCTTCAGGAGGTATTACCGCTTGTCCGGGGTAAAAACGCTCAATATCCTCAAAGAGCATCGAGATTTCTAACTTACCGCGTTCTATCTCTATCTTTAGGGAAGTTTCGCTCTTTCCGGCAGCATCACTTTTTCGACGAACCTCCTCGACCCTCTGACTGGTGTGAGCCAACTCTCCTACTAGCCAATCACGCTTACTTTCTATTTCCTTTAGTCTTCCTTGGATCTGGCCATACTGACCGTATAATTTGGCTAACAAGCTATCACCGGACTGAGCAGCCTGAGAGAATTTCAAAATATTTTCTTCAACGAGTAAGAACTCCTCTTGAACGGAATTAAGATTATTTTCTTGTTCATTAATACTAATATCAATGTTTTTCAATTCATCATTTAATTCGCTAACGCGTCTTTGATCATTGTCGATTTTGTTTATAATAGACTGTAGTTCATTGCTGTTTACGCGAACCACGTTTTGTAAATCACGTTCTTTGTTGATTCGTTGAAGATTTATTTCGCGCTCATATTTTCTAAGCTCTTCCTTAAGCTCGCTGAGCTTTTTTTGCTCATTATATAAATTACGGGCACTTTCCCTCGCCTCAAATAAGTTGCTAAGAATATCAGTATTATGTTTTCTATGGCTACTTAGAGATTCTGTATTATTAGAGATATCCCCTTCCAGTTTTAATAATTCTTGGTTTAGCTCTTCAATACGTTGACCAAAGGATAGAGAGACACCTTGACCCGTTGTTAAATACCACCCCCACGCCGTAACAACCTCTCCTTTTAATGTTACTGCAATTATATTACCACTACTCTCGCTTAAATGGTCATGTTGAAAAGCAAGAGCTTTATGAAGGTCAGTAAACAAGATGACGTTTTCCAATACAATATCAGCAACGGCCTCAAACCCTTCCTTAACTTGTATCTCTTTCACTAAATAGGTTGCATTGTATGATGCTAAAACCCTAGACGGGATATTATTGCAGGTATATTCTTTTCTATGCTGCACAAATCCAATGCGTGTCAGTTTTTGTTCATTATTTTTGCTCCTATCGCAATACCTATAAGCGTAATCCTGGCAATCATGAGTAACTATGAAATTCGCATACTCGCCTATAACTGCTTGAACTGCCAACTGTAAGTGATTGGGTACGATAAAACAAGATCCCAATAGGACGTCGCTGCCAGAAAACTCCTTATCGCCGGCACTTTCGTTCAGCGCAACTTTAGTTAAGTCATTTACGTGTTTTTCTAAGGCACTTAGCTCGCTAGTGATTGCTGCTCGGTACAATTCCATTTTATGAATAACATTCGACAAATTCACTAAGGCGTTATCGGATTCTTTTTGCCTAGTCTCGAGATTCCTTATCAATGTCTGGGTGTTCGGCATTGTCTCTAAGAGTTTTTCTATGTCACAAATTTGACCAATTATGGCTTTAGTTTTTTTATCCCCTTCACTTGATTTGTGACTAGTTGATTCGGTTTGATATTTTACTAACTCCTCTTCCTTGCATTGCAGCTCCTCCGTCTTTTTGCTTTTTTGCATTTCTAAGCCAACGAGGCCATCACTCTTAAGCCGATATTCCCCAATTAATTTACTTTTTCGTTCAGCGATCTCCTGTTGTTGCCTTTTAATAGATTTCAATTTCTCTTCTAATCGCGTAAAATCAATACGCAGTGCATTTTCTTTCGCTTTTTCTTTATTTAGTAAATCACTCACTCGATCGCGCTCAGAACGTATATCAACTAGAGTGATATCTAGCTGAGTTAACTCACTGCGAACCTTTTCGCATTCTGCATCAATAGCTAGAATCAGGCGTTCGTTTTCCTCGCGTTCCGAAGAATAGGCATCAATAGAGCTCTCTTGTGAGGACAGACGTTGCCGAATCAATGCTGACCTAGTTTGAAACAATGTTAATTCGCAATCTTTTAATTTTGCTTTTAATTCACCTCTCTGTTCGGCACGGGTTGCCTGACGTTTCAAAGTCTTAACTTGCTTCTCTACTTCAGTAATAATATCAGACAAACGCAAGAGATTTTGCGATGTTTTATCAAGTTTTCTTTCAGCTACCTCGATTCTTGCACGAAAGCCTGATATCCCGGCAGCTTCCTCCAATAACTCGCGACGCTCAACCGGCTTGCGCGTAATGATTTGACTGATCTGCCCTTGTTGAACGATACTTAATCCTCTAGCTCCCAATCCAATTAAACGATAAAACTCAACCATGTCGCTAAGGCGGCAAGAAACCTTATTAATGAAGTATTCGCTTTCCTCTGATCTATAGAGACGGCGAGTTAACTGCACCTCGGTAGCATCAAATAACCCAGGAATATCAGTTAGCGACGAAGACTTCGCTACATACTTTCTTTTAACTGATGCAGATGGTTCAAGAGACTCATTTTCAACAGTGTCACCTAGCTCTAAATCGAGATTCGGAACCACAAGATCGTCAATTTCTGCTTCTTCTAGCTCTTTTAGACGTAGCGCATAATTAACTGGGCTTGAACTCGTATTCCTAAGGGTTATCGATACTTCGCACATACCTAAAGGACGGCGTGCATCGGATCCATTAAATATTAAATCCTCTAATACTCCACCACGTAGCTGGCGAGCATTTGTTTCGCCAAGTACCCAACGAAGAGCATCTACAATATTAGACTTTCCGCAACCGTTCGGTCCAACTATTCCAACGACATTAGTATCCAGATTCAAAATGAAACGTTCAACAAATGATTTAAATCCAAAAATCTCTAGTCTAACAATGCGCATACACAAAATTCATATTAATAAATTTCTAACTTCAAAAACGAACAAACAAGGCTATTTATGCAATTATTGGTGCAATAGCGGCTCCCCCGTATTGGATTGCTTTAACCAAATACAAGAAACCAAGTATTAGTTATTACACGCGAACAAAAAGAGTAGGTTCAAGCGACCTAAACCAAGGCACATTCCTAACAGTATTAATAGAGGATGGGAAGTATAATTCCGGTTTTAATTGATGGAAATTGCCTTTTGGCCATTTATTGCTCGAATCTTTTCGATCAATGCACGACAGCCATTCTCTGAATTAGTGCGAACCGCTTCTATTAATCGTCGCGAATCTTTGGCACGTAGCGCAGCTATAATCTCATCATGTTCCTTTATCGAGTCCAACACAGAGTGTGTATGACTAAGTACAATTCGAAATCGTTGATGCTGAGTAGCTAAATTCTTGATTAGGTTAATGAGTCTTTCATTGCCGCAGGCATGAACAATAACCTCGTGAAACTCATTATGAGTCCTAAGAATCCCCTGGACATCAGCTTTACTAAAGGACTCCTTAATTTTTCCATTAAGTTGCCTCATATATTCTATTTCTTCAGGAGTAATTAAAGACATGGCTTTTTCGGCAGCGAACGACTCCAGGAGCCCCCTAATTTCATAAAACTCCGTAATATCTTTCTCTGTAATAGGGGAAACGATTGCACCTCTTCTTGCCCTTATCATTAAAAAACCTTCCGCTTCTAGCTGCCGTAACGCCTCTCTTACTGGCGTTCGACTAGTTTGGTAGCGCTCAGCTATCTCTATCTCCTGAATACGCTGACAGGGTCTCAATTCGCCCTTTACGATAGCTTCTCGCAAAAACGTAGCTATTTTTTCTCTAAGTGTATTTTGTGTATTTAGCTCTTGCATTTGCCACCTTCTGTATTTATACAATATCACATAAGCTCTTCTTTTATTTGGTATAAAGTAGAAGCAAACAGCGCTTGTGTCAAGATGTCAACTATTTTGATTAGGGTTTAGACTACCTTAACTAGAAATAATTAATGAATGTAGCATTAATAACACAGGATTAGATTAGTTGACTCAACAAACAAATAAAGACAACCAAAATTAGAAATGGTGGAGCTGGACGGGATCGAACCGACGACCCCCGCCTTGCAAGGGCGGTGCTCTCCCAGCTGAGCTACAGCCCCACATTTAAGACTTGCAATATCCGAAAATGGTGGGCCTGGGAAGACTTGAACTTCCGACCTTACGCTTATCAGGCGTACGCTCTAACCACCTGAGCTACAGGCCCAGCAAAATCGGACACCCTTGTAAATGGGAATTTGCGCTATGTCAATTAACTTAGTAGAAAATGTTACCTTATACTTAAAAAGTGAGATTCCAATTTATCAACCCGTGGTTAAGTAATACTTCAGAGTAAAATACTAGTACTTTATGTTGTCGCAATCTGATCTAACGAAAAAGCTGATACAATTATCTGAAGATAGTCGAATAGTTCGCCTTAAAAACGTCCTATGTGACATCGATACTCAAATCTATCTAGTTGGTGGCCTAATTAGAGACTCCGCCTTTGAAATCCCTGCAAAAGATATCGATTTAACTACCAACGCCGAAATTAACCTAATTATTAAAAAGGCAAATAGCGCATCAATCAGAGTTACCGAGACGGGTATTAAGCACAATACCATTACATTGCTGCCCGTCAGCGATCTGCCGTCAATCGAAATAACATCATTCCGCAAACCTAAAGATGATAATTCTCCCGCCTGCCTAATGACGGATTTAACTCTGCGCGATTTTACCGTTAATGCAATTGCATTCTCCATAGAAAATAATTCTATAATAGATCCTCTCAACGGATACAAAGACCTCGTCAACAATATACTCCGTGCCCCAATAGACCCAGCCTCGCGATTCAATGAAGATCCCCTAAGAATTTTACGAATGGTTCGCCTCTGTGCAACTCACCGATTTTTATATGATCCCATTACATACGAAGCGGCTCAGAATTATGTTCCAAAGCTAAGTCAAGTAAGCGCAGAACGTGTGCGCGATGAATTTTCTCGCATACTCCTGTCTCCATATCCTTCGCAAGGTCTTCGCGATTTACAGAATTTAAAAATTCTTGATTTATTGTTTCCCGAAATTGCAGAATTCGTAGATTACGAACAAAACCAATTTCATAAATCAGATCTATTTAATCACACTCTGGATGTGATTGAGAAAACTTCGCCGGATCTAATATTGCGCTTAGCTGCTCTTTTGCACGATGTCGGAAAACCCGCAAGTCTTACTATTGGAGTTGATGGGTCTCGACATTTCTATCGCCACGAGAGTATCGGAGCTAAGCTGAGTAAACAATTCCTAGAGAGATTGAAGTTTTCGAAAGAGCAAACAAGTACGGTAGCGAGCTTAGTAAAATTGCATATGAGGCCACTTGAGGCGGGAGCAGGTGGATTGAGGCGTTTATTACGTGACTCGGGAGAGCAATACTTACGTTGGCGCGCCCTTAAAGAGGCCGACGCTCTTTCTTGTAAGGTCGGAGCATGCCAAGTAAAAAACAAACTAAAAGAATTCGACGATCGCATAAACGAAATACGTAACGACCCTCTAATCGCAAATTCAACCAAACTAAATATTAGTGGGTATGATTTAATTAAGCTCGGACATTCTCCGGGTCCCAAATTTGGCAAGATTTTAAAGTCACTGCGCGAACATGTTATCGATCATCCGGAAGATAATAACGCCGACAAACTATTATCAATAGTGACACAACGTTTTAGAAGCAAAGATAAATAATTACGATCCGTAATCAAAGCGAACTTCTTTGATTTCGTAGGTTCGTTCCCCTGCCGGAAGTCTTACTTGAATAAAATCATCGCTGCTTTTACCTATTAGCGCTCTCGCCAAAGGAGATTTGTAGGATATATAACCTAAATCAGCATTGGCCTCATCTTCTCCGACTATAGTGACCGTTTTCTCCTCATCTGTATCACCGTCCGATATGACGACAGTTGCGCCAAAAACTACTTTATTCCCGCTTAGCTTGCTGACATCGATAACTTGAGCAGTAGACAAACGTTCTTCGAGCAAACGAATCTTAGCCTCCAGCAATCCCTGGGCTTCCTTTGCAGCATGATACTCAGCATTTTCAGACAAATCACCGTGCGCCCTCGCCTCTTCAATTGCTTTAACAATACGTGGACGATCTTCAGCTTTAAGCTTCTGTAACTCGGTCTGAAGCAGCTTGTGACTCTGTTCGGTCATTGGGGAACGATCCATAAAATAACACCTTCAATTAGTAAGAAATTAGTTTCTAGTATATGCAAACCTGATTACTCGGTCAATTCAGGTTCATGCTAACCATATGATAAAAACCCGTATTTATTAGCGAAGAATTTATTCAATCATCCTAAGATACTCTTGAATACTTTTCACCTCAATAGTCGCCAATGAACGGATTTGGGCAAGCGCATCTACTAGCGCACTAGCTGCGGCAACTGTAGTATACAACGGAATATCCATTTCTACTGCCGTTGTTCGAATTAATCGAGAATCTCGATGCGACCCGGATCCTTTAGGCGTATTAATAACAAATTTAATCGTATGGTCTTTTAGTTTATCCACTACGTGCGGAGAGCCCTCGTTTACTTTATTGATTCGCCTCGCGGAAATACCATGAGCATTGAAAAAGTTTGCCGTTCCCTCAGTCGACCAAATTTCATAGCCCATCCGAATTAATTTATAAGCGAGATCTAAAGAGTCGTCTTTATCTCCATCCTTAAGGCTAACAAAGCAAGCACCTGCGCTCGTTAGTTCACATCCCGCAGCAACTTGAGCTCGATAAAAGCTTAAACTAACTTTACTATCTAATCCCATCACCTCCCCCGTTGAACGCATTTCAGGCCCGAGGACAGCATCGAATCCACGAAACTTTTTAAATGGAAAAACGACTTCCTTGACTGCCACAAATGGTATCGAAGAAATAGACTTGCGATAATCACGAAACTTTAAAATATTACCATAGCATCCTAGTCGATCAAGCTCAATCAATGATTCTCCTGCCATGACACGCGCCGCGACCTTGGCCCAGGGGATTCCGGTAACTTTAGAAACAAAGGGGACGCTCCGGCTAGCACGCGGATTAACCTCAAGAACAAATACACTACCTTGAGCAACGGCGAACTGAATGTTCATAAGCCCGATAACACCTATTGTCCTTGCGAGACTACGGGTGGCCAGCTCAATCTCGTCTATTACATCATCGCTTAATGTCTGTGCAGGGAACATGAATGTACTATCCCCGGAATGAATGCCGGCGTGCTCTACGTGTTCAATTACTCCAGCCACCAGCACATCGCGTCCATCGCATAAAGCATCCACATCAATTTCAATTGCATGATCCAAAAATCTGTCAATTAGAACGGGGCGTTTAAAAGAAACTGAAACACTTTCGTTAATGTAGCTGCGCAATTCGCTGTCGTTGCTAATAATTGCCATGGCCCGACCGCCTAAAACAAATGATGGCCTGACCATGACAGGATATCCAAGCTGCCTAGTAACTGCGAGAGCTTCAACCTCACTGCGTGCCAAACCGCTTTTTGGTTGCTTTAGCTCAAGATAATCCAATAATTTCTTGAATAGCTCGCGATCCTCTGCCTTTTCTATCGCTTCCGGGGATGTTCCAATAATCGGTACCCCAGATGCCTTTAATGCTTGTGATAGCTTTAGCGGAGTTTGTCCGCCATATTGAACAATCACTCCATACGGACTTTCACGTTCTACAATAGCCAGAACATCTTCAAGTGTTAAGGGTTCAAAATATAACTTATCCGACGTATCATAATCGGTCGATACTGTCTCCGGATTGCAGTTTATAATGATGGTTTCATAGCCTGCCTCCTTTAGTGCGAAAGCAGCATGTACGCAGCAATAATCAAACTCTAAACCTTGTCCGATTCTATTCGGTCCGCCACCAATAATCACTATTTTCTTTTTATCACTAGGAATATCATCGGAAGAATTTTGATAAGTAGAATATAGATATGGCGTTTCCGAGATAAATTCAGCAGCACAGGTGTCGACCTTTTTGTATTGAGGAATAAGAGAATAGCACCTACGTAATTCGCGAATTTCGTTAGCTGTAGTATTCAATATTTTGGCTATTCTACTATCACTAAACCCAAGTTTTTTTGCTTCAAAAAGTATGCTTGAGCTAAGCTCAGACAACTTAAGACGAGCTAATACTTTTTCCATGCTAACTATTAGCATCATCTGACTACAGAACCATCTATCGTAGCCAGTGGCGAGGGCGCACTGCTCGACGCTAGCTCCCAAGGATAAGGCCCTTGTTATCAAAAATAGTCGGTTCGGAGTGCGGGTCGAAATATTATTATTAATCTCTTCAAGATCCAAGATCTTCTCTTCAGTTGAGCCAAGTAATCCATCACGATCCGTCTCTAAAGAACGACAAGCCTTCTGTAATGCTTCGCAAAATGTGCTGCCAATAGCCATCGTTTCGCCAATCGATTTCATTTGCGTGCCCAGAGTAGTGTCGGCACCACTGAACTTTTCAAAGGTAAAACGAGGAATTTTTACAACGACATAGTCGATGCTAGGCTCAAAACAGGCTGGCGTTTTCTTTGTAATATCATTAGGTAACTCGGCAAGTGTGTAACCGATTGCAAGTTTAGCTGCGATCTTAGCAATGGGGAAGCCGGTTGCTTTTGAAGCCAAAGCCGAACTTCTGGAAACGCGGGGGTTTACTTCGATAACTATCTGTCGTCCATCTTCGGGACAAATAGCAAATTGCACGTTACACCCACCGGTGTTAACGCCAATCTCGTTCATAAGCTTCAATGCACTATCACGTAAAAACTGATACTCTTTATCGGTCAATGTTTGAATAGGAGCAACGGTCACTGAATCTCCGGTGTGAACACCCATCGGATCTACATTTTCAATCCCGCATATAATAACACCGTTTCCGGCGCAGTCTCGCATTACTTCAAGCTCTATTTCCTTCCAACCGATCAGCGACTCTTCGATTAGTACTTCATTAATAGGACTCTCGGAAAATCCCCAGCTTAAATGCTCCTCGAAGTTTTCGGGATCATTTACGATTGCTCCTCCGCTTCCTCCTAATGTGCGCGAAGGTCTAATTATAAGTGGGAAACCTACGAGATCTTTAGCTGCTTTTGCTTCGCTAACTGTTCGAGCAATCATGCTACGCGCACTGTGAAGACCGCACGCACTGACACATTGCTTAAAATGCTCCCTGTCCTCAGCCTTCTGAATCGCCTCAATGCTGGCACCTATTAGCTGCACATTATATTTTTCTAAGATTCCAGCTTCAGCAAGTTGTAAGGCAATATTTAATCCTGTCTGGCCACCAATCGTTGGTAATAATGCATCAGGTCGTTCCTTATGAATAATCTTACCAACAAAATCACAGGTTATGGGTTCAATATATGTAGCGTCCGCTAGATTAGGGTCGGTCATTATTGTAGCTGGATTAGAATTTACCAGTATGACTCTATATCCCTCTTCTTTTAACGCTTTAATAGCCTGTGTACCGGAATAATCAAACTCACATGCTTGCCCAATAATAATTGGACCGGAACCAATAACTAAAATACTATTAATGTCTGTTCGTTTACCCATACTAATTATTTTTTAACTGTCATTCGGTAAAATTCGCTAAACAAGTTCGACGCATCTCTAGGTCCAGGTGAAGATTCAGGGTGATACTGCACGGAAAACGCCTTTGATTCGGGTAACAGAAGACCTTCCACTGTATTATCATTAAGATTTACATGCGATATCGCAACTCCTTTTACATTATTATCATTGCGCACCGCAAAACCGTGGTTTTGCACTGTTATTTCAGTTTTCCCGTTAAGTAAATTACGAACAGGATGATTGCCTCCTCGGTGACCAAATTTAAGCTTATAAGTTTCTAAACCTATGGCTAATCCAAGAATCTGATGCCCTAAACAAATACCAAAAATGGGAAGTTTACCAAGTAATGTTTTAGTAGCCTCTATTGCATAGGAGACAGCGGCTGGATCTCCGGGACCATTAGATAAAAACAGGCAATCAGGGCTATGACTAAGTATGTCCCTAGCAGAGCTTGTACCGGGTAAAACGGTAACCCGAAAACCGACTGAAACAAGCAAACGAAGTATATTGTATTTGATTCCAAAATCCAGTACCACCACATGGGGATGGCTAGAGGCATCTGATATTTCAATATATCCCTGATTTATTCGCCATTGATCCTGACTCCAAACATAACTTTGATTACAACAAACCTGCTTGGCTAGGTCCAAACCGTCCATCGATTTAAGGCTTTTTGCTTCGTCAATAAGATCATCGGGCTCAAAACCACCTGAAGCAATTACTGCCATTTGCGCACCATGGTCTCTTATGTGCAAAACGAGCTCCCGTGTATCAATATGTTCAATACCCGTAACCTGATTTGTTACAAGATAGTCATGAAGAGTTGATGTAGCTCTAAAATTAGAAGGATGATAACAGAACTCTCGACAAACTAAGCCGGCAATATGGACCTTAGATGATTCGATATCGTCGGTGTTCACACCGATATTACCGATATGAGGAGTCGTGAAGGTCAATATTTGGTAAGTGTAAGAGGGATCAGTTAAGATCTCTTGATATCCGCTCATGGCCGTATTAAAGACCACTTCTCCGCACGCTTTTCCCTCAAATCCGACTAGCCTACCGCGCCAGTATTTGCCGTCAGCTAAAGCAATTATTGCCTCCTTATGATGCCTCATGCTCATTATCTATAATTCGCGACTTGCGGTTCAACTTCGCCAGCAGCTTCAAATGCTATTTGACCGTTAACAATGGTTAGGCAAGCAGAACCCTGAAACGACCTTTCCCAAAAGGGAGAGTTACAGCTTTTAGATCGGTTGCTATAATCATTTAACGTGAAATTTAAATGTGGGTCTATTAGAGTTAAATTCGCTTTTGCGCCTGCTACAATTTTTACGCTCGGTAAATTAAACACCTTTCGTGCATCGCAGGTAAGGGCGGCAATTGCCCTTTTTAAAGTGATATGCTTTTGTCGCACCAACTCCATCATCACTGGAAGCGTAGTTTGTAAACCGATTACACCAAAAGACGCTTGGTCAAATTCTTTATTCTTACTGTCGCTGTCATGCGGAGCGTGATCTGAAGCAACGCAATCAATGATCCCACTTACTAAACCTTCTAATAACGCTTCCCGATCTTCTATACTTCTAAGAGGCGGATTCATCTTGAATGCGGTATTAAACCAACCGATATCAGAATCAATAAACGATAAATTATGAGGAGTAACCTCAGCTGTAACTTTTATACCGTCCTCTTTAGCTCTCTTAACTAATTGCACGGAACGCTTAGAACTCAGATGACAAATATGTACGCGTGCGCCGGTAAGGCGAGCAATCTCAATATCTCGCGCAATTATGGCGTCCTCGGCAGCCCCCGGAATTCCCTTAAGACCTAGCTTTAGACTATGTAATCCTTCATGCATACTACCACAATTACTTAGCTCTTTATCTTCTTCATGTAGAGCTAAGGTGGTTTCTAACATTAAGCTATACTCCATTGCTTTTCGAAGCAACAATGCGCTCATGACAGGCTTTCCATCATCCGAAAATCCAACACAGCCCGCCTCCTTTAGCTCCAACATTGGCGACATCTGCTCACCTAGCTCTCCTAAGCTTATCGATCCTAGGGGGAAAATCTCACAGAGATTCTGCTCGTAACCCTTATCTAAAATAAATTTCACAACCTGGGCATTGTCTATGATAGGATTAGTATTAGGCATACAAACTAGGCTTGTAAAGCCGCCACTAATCGCAGTCTCACACCCGGATTGAATTGTTTCCTTCCATTCAAACCCAGGCTCTCTTAAATGTGTATGTATGTCACATAAACCGGGCACGAGAATTTTCCCTGAAGCATTGATTGTATTAATATCAGTTCTTTTATCAAAGACACACTGCTGGCCCACGGCCTTGATAAAACCATCCTCAATCAAAACATCGAATTCTCCATCAATATTAGCCGAAGGATCAACAACGCGCGCTCCTTGAATAAATAATTTTTTACACCTCATAAGAAACCTCCTTTCCGATAGTATGCAAATATAAAACGGCCATACGCACCGCGACGCCGTGAGCCACTTGGTCGGTATAAAATGAACGATTTCCATCGATTACTTCACTGGATATTTCAGTGCCCCGCACAAAAGGTCCAGGCGCAAGAACAATACAATCCGGACAATACTTCGCTAATAGATTCTCAGTTATGCAAAAACGACGGGAATACTCGCTTAAACTTGGAACAAAGCAATCATTTAGATACTCATGTTTCATTCGAAGCGATACAACGACATCGGAGCCCTTCAATCCGGACTCCATATCGAAAAATACTTCCACTCCTAGATCTTTAAATTCATTTTTGGCAATCGTTGGTGGTGCAATTAATCTCACCTTCGAACCCAATGTTTCAAGTAATATCTTATCCGATCGAAAAACGCGGCTACGATAAGCATCGCCGACAAAGGTAACAACTAAATCATTTAACCTTCCTAACGCCTTACGCACTGTCAACGCGTCAAGTAGGGCCTGTGTTGGGTGTTCATGTAACCCATCTCCAGCATTGATAATTGCAGTATCTGTGAGGTAACTCGCAAGCAAGTGTGGCGACCCGCTACTTGCATGGCGCATGACAACTGCGTCTGGCTGCATGCATTGTAATGTAACAGCTGTATCAATAAGTGTCTCACCCTTATTCATACTTGATCCTTTAGATGAAATATTCACTGTATCTGCGCTAAGTCGTTTTCCGGCAATCTCGAAACTAGTTCGTGTCCTGGTCGAATCTTCAAGAAACATATTGACTATGGTCTTCCCGCGCAAAGTAGGAACTTTTTTTACGGACCGTGTGCCCACCTCCAAAAAAGTTTCTGCTGTATCAAGATAATAAGCAATCTGCTCCTTACTTAGGCCAGCTATTCCCAATAAATGCTGCCCTAGCTTTTCACCACAATGCTTCATCTGACCTCCTAATTATTGTTAGTTTTTGCCTCCTTTTTATAGATAGCGTCTTCGCCATCTCTCTCTGAAAGTAAGACCTGAATCTTATCGGCGCGCATTGTAGATATATTTTTACCTACATAATCCGCTCTAATCGGCAGCTCCCTGTGTCCCCTATCGCACAACACGGCCAGCTGAACCTTACGTGGCCTACCAAAATCTATAATCGCATCAATAGCCGCACGCACAGTGCGCCCGGTAAATAAAACATCATCGACAAGAACAATAACCATGTGATCAACATTAAAGGGAAGCACTGTGCCACGAACAATTGGTTGCTCAGGAGTATGGGCTAGATCATCGCGGTAGAGCGTAATATCAACTATGCCAAGAGGAATATCAATATTTTCTATTTCCTTAATTTTCCCAACGAGCCTCTCAGCTAAAAACTCCCCACGCGTTCGTACGCCGACAATAGCTAAATCGACTCCGCCTTTATTATTTTCAAGTATTTCATGAGCAATGCGGGTAATTGAGCGCACTATCTGATCTGGCTCAAATATCTTTTTCCAGCCATCTTCTGCTTTCAGTAAAAGTTTTGTTTCCATAACTAATCCATATTAATTGTTATTAATAAAAAATGTAATGCATTTATTTTTAATTAAATTGTCTTTATATACGTTTAGAAAAATGATGGCATCGCATGTAATGTCCGATTGATTATTATCGGCAATATAGAATTGAAATAAATTTATTTGAACCATTTCCCCTTTTTGGTCTCGCTGGACCAGATTAAAAGGTGCAGTAAAGTTGACGAACTTTATATATGACGAATCTAGTATAAGCTAGTAGGTTTTTTCTTAATAAATAATAATTTTGAAATTTATTTTTTTGCCAGGAAGCTAATCCATATAAAATAATGTGACAATCAGCCTGCTTACATACTGCGAATTTTTTTATATTATATAAAGGCTTATTTACTATAATCTACATTATGGCGTTTTTAACCGACATAAATGGGTATTATAAGCCTCAATTTATTTCCTAATTGATTCTATGTGAACCTTGCGTTGCGCTACTAAGGTGACAGTCAAAACGATGAGACTACTTAAAGCAATAATGCTATTTCTAAGTTCGATGACCATTTCGCCCGAGTAGACTTGTAGATTATTATTCAAAATGAAAACATTTTCAAGCAAATCAAGAAATAAGTGTGTTACAACAAGCGCAGCTTTAACTAACTCTTTGCAAAAGGCAGTATGGCAAAAATAACACAATATAGAGACGATGCCGGGATATAATACCAGAATAGAATAGGCCGGAATCAAAAATAAATTAATGATCGCACCATAAAGCGTAAACGAGTTAAACCAGTAGACGCTTATTGGTAAAGTGAAAAGCCAGGCAAAAAAACAATAAACAAAGCTATTTATAAACACCAATCGGAGCGTTGGAAATGACTTTGGAGAAAAACGTTTCAATAGTTCCAGCTTGAGACCACCAACTTGGAAGCAACTAGCAACATATAAACCAATTACCGCCATAAAACTATATTGGAAACTTAAATCTAAAACCGCTAGGGGCCATATTAAGCAAATAAGAATCGCGCTAAATATAATACTTACTGACCCTGCTATGTTACGAAATAGTAGACGTAAGCAGCTATATAAAGTCATGCTGATAAGAGCACGGGTACTGGAAACCTCAAATCCTGAAATGTAGGTATAGGCCAAGCAAACCAAAAGACTAATAACGGTGGCCGGTATGTCAGCTGGCAATCTATTGGTGAGTTTTATACTCTTCTTAATAATGTTTAAAAAGATAAAATAAAACGCTGCGAACACCAGAGTTATATGAAACCCTGAGATAACCACCAAATGGCTTGTTCCTGTCCCTGTAAACAAACCTTGAACTTCGGATCCAAGCAAATCTTCAATTCCTAATACCGTAGCCAACATCACCGCTAGTTGCTCAGTTTTGCCAAAATCAGCAATCGCAGTGATTATAAAATTTGATCTCCAGCTTTTTACTACTGGAGGATTACATCCTACTACATTAAGGACTTTCCCAGAGGCGATGATACCTTGTCTTAGCAAATAGGCGTCGTAACCGATAATCGATTGTAAGGGAATATTATTTTGAATATAGGTAATATCTGCACTAATTCTCAAATTTGCTCCTCTCTCAATACAAGGTTCTAAGCTCCATGGAATTTCATAATAACTCAGGCGAATTAGTTTTTTGCTATATGGCGTTTTAAGGTCAATGCTTGAGACGCCATTACGCGAATGATTTATTGAAACGACTTCACCACTAATACTCTTTTCACATCTCTGCGCATTATCGCAGCCAAGATCAAAATGTTGCAGCGTTTTAACGAGATAACAGTTCAGTAAGCACCAACAAACTATAAATGGAACTACAAATATTTTTTTAAAGACCTGCTTCTTGTGACAATACGCGACATAGGCTACCATGCCGATAATCAATATTAAGATTACATATAAACGCGGGCTTGAACTATAATACACACCAAACTGACAAATTTGCTGCACTAATAGAATCGCTGTTAATGGGCGAGCGATTCTATTACAACTAGTATTTGATTGCTGTAATTCAGTAAATTCGTTAATTTGAGCACGCATTAAGCTTTAACTCTTTTTTAAAAAACATGACTAATATTAGATTCTACCAATCACTTATCGTAATTTTTTTAGGTTTTGTTTCATGTTCGACTACTCTTTCTCCCGTTGAGGAGGAAGAAGCATCAATTAAAACAATATCTTGGCTCGACTCTAAATTCGGCTTCATTAATAATGCTGAATTTAACAAATACGAGGCCAGGATTATGGATCGTATGGAGGCATCTCTAAGAGGTGCGCGCCTTTGGTCCAGCCAACGCGATAGAGCTAATACCTATAGCTGGGAACTATACTTGCTAAATATTGATCAACCTAACGCTTTCTCGCTAGGTCATGGCGTAATTGTTACCACACGTGGATTAGTAGTTCATTTAGAGTCGGAGGCTCAGCTTGCTTATGTCATTAGCCACGAAATGGCTCATCAGATTCTCGGCCATACAAGCGAAGCCTTATACGAATCAAATGAAGAAAACGTTTCACCATCGTTTCATTTTTCGTTAGATAAGGAACTGGATGCTGATGAGCTTGGCCTAGAGATTATGCGCCAAGCTAAATACGATCCGCGTCACGCTTTAGCTGCATTTTCTATGGCATATAGCGCAGATAGTTTTAATTCAGCCAAAGAAGATCCTGAAGTTGTAACAAAATGGCTCGATGCTCGTGCTGCTAACTTAAAACAGCTGGTTTCTCGTATCGCACCGGACTCCCTAGGATTAGAAAACACAAGGGATTTTAATAAACTTCGTATTGAATTAGGAAAAAGCCTTGAACGAAAATAATGATCTATTAATTCTTTTGTTAAACTCTTAGATCATTAATATTTATTGTGGCATTATAGACATTTCATTTTAATAGACCCGTCTTGTTCCATCTGCAGCAGAGCAAATCGTTTGCTAGCTTTGCTCGTTAAAATGTGGGGAAATTCGATGTTTTCCGCAGCATGTCGAACTAAACTCTTTAGCCTCTCTTGTTTACCATTATACAAGTCATCGAGATCGGTTTCGGTTATTTCGCTGTAATTAAATAACGCTTTAGAATGATCTAGTTTTAAATAATTATCATTGAGCTCTGTATCTGCATGTAATTCCTCGATCCTCTTCGCCTGCGTAATATCAAAACCGCTGCAGGAAATTCTTCTTAAGGCAGCTAAAGTTGCACATAATTTTAACTCAACACCGATATCTCTAGCAATTGACCGAATATAAGTACCGCTAGAACATGAAATTTCAAATCCAATCTCGGCATCAGATAAAAAGAAATATTTTGATTTATATACATCTACTTCGCGAGAAGTTAACTCAACGCTACCCTGGTTTCGAGCAATATCGTATGCGCGCTGTCCTTTTATTTTTAGAGCGGAATAAATTGGTGGGACCTGAGTCAATCGACCAATGAACTTCCCAGCAATATGATCAAGTATCGCGTAACGCTCTGCTTGATCAAATACAGGGACGCTGCAGTGTTTTACTATATCTCCAGTGATGTCATCGGTCGTCGTAGCCAATCCCAACCTTAAATGACCGGAGTAAACCTTGGGCTTAGTCAACAAAGAATCCATTAGTCTAGTTGCTTTTCCTAAAAGCAAGACTAAAACACCCGTAGCCATTGGATCCAAGGTGCCAGCATGCCCGATGGTTCTAATTTTCAAATTTCTTCGGACGTATCGAACGACATCGAAAGACGTCCAGTCTTTTGGTTTATCGATAATTAAGAAGCCAGAACACATTTTAACTATAGTTCAAGAGCAATTATGCAGGTCTTTAAGTCAGCAACAAGATTACTGATTAGCTCATTAATATCACCTTTTACAGTATAACCCGCAGCCATTTTATGGCCCCCGCCACCGTAATTAGCTGCTACTAAATTAACATCAAGAGTTGAGTTTTTTGAGCGCAGACTAAATTTCCAACCACGATCTGTTTCTCTAATCATCACTGCCACAACCGCGGAAGCAAGCATCTTAAGTTCATCTATTAATCCATCAGTATCGCCATCATCGGCCTGAACATACTCCAACATAGCCTTATCAATGCTCACAAGTGCAATCTTACCATTGAGGTGTGTTTGCATTCTCTCAAGTACCAGCCCCCTTAATTTAAAAACTCTTTCAGGAACTGTAAAATATAGTTGTTGAGCTACATAGTCAGGACGAGCTCCATACTCAACGAGCTTAGCAGCATTCCTAAATGTGTTAGCATTATTGCTGGACCAACGAAAACAGCCGGTATCGTCACATAAACCGGCATAAAGAAGCTCAGCCATTAATGACGTTATCTTAACAGTCATGCTCTCCAGTAAGTCCAGCATAATCACAGCAGAAGCAGGAGCCTCAGGTTCAATATAAGATAAATCAGCAAATGTTTCGTGGGAGATATGGTGATCCAAGCAAATAACCTTGTCTCCCATTTTTGCAATTTCATTACCGTTGGGCCCAATTCTAGTTACGTTTGCGCAATCGACAAAAATCACGAGATCAAACCGGTCACAAGGAACGTCGTAACAAATAGAGATGTCCCTGCTGAGTTCCTCCATCTTGTAAGGAATTTCTCCGGGGAGATAAAACAGTGCCTCTTTTCCTAACTGTTTTATGGCTAACCATAATGCTGATGACGAGCCAATAGCGTCAGCATCGGGATGAATATGCGTAACAATAAGAATTTTTGTTTTCCTCTTGATCAGCTCGGAAATACTAAGTAACGGGGCATGTATCATGGTAACTTTTGTAAAATGTTGTCGATGCGAGCACCCTGCTCAACTGAATAATCATACTTAAAGTGTAATTCGGGAGTATATCGCAAATTTAGCTGCTCGCTTAATGAACGCTTTAGATGTTTTTTATATTCCAAAAGTGCATCTTCTATTAACCGAACGTCTTCTTTATGGGGGAGATCAATCGATTCAATGCTGCATTCACATTTACCTCGATTGGAATCACCGTTGTCAAAATGACCACGAACGGGCTTGATCCAATAAAGAGTGGCGTGCTTTAAATCTTTAGACATTTCTATCGCCGTCAAGGTCATTAGGACTAATCTTTCATCTTCGATTAAGCGAATCTCATTAGCTAGACAAGATAGAATTAATTCCCCAACTCTCTCTTTCCGATAAACTGCCATACTCTAGAGCCTTATTCCCTAAACCGCTAAAATTTGCTCAATGATATAAACCTCGATAACATCCCCAGGTTTAATATCAGAATACCCATCAAGACCGATACCACACTCGTATCCCGACGCAACTTCTTTAACGTCATCTTTGAATCGTCTAAGGCTAGCCATCTTGCCTTCAAAAACAATTTTATTATCTCTCAGTAAACGAACGCTCGAACCGCGCTGAACAACTCCATCGAGAACATAAGATCCGGCAATTAGTCCAATTTTTGGCAGCTTAAATGTATCACGCACCTCAACACGACCCAAAATCTTTTCTTTTAAAACGGGCTCTTTTAACCCCTTGATTGCGTTTTGAATATTTTCGACTAACTCATAAATAATACGAGAATAGCGTATCTCAATGCTGTCTTTTTCAATCATTGCTGAGGCATGTGAGTCAGCTCGAATATTAAAGGCAATAATAGTTGCCCTAGAGGCAAGTGCTAACTGCACATCGTTCTCGTTTACTGCACCAACGGCTTTATGAATTACTCTAACATTCACTTCATCGTTAGATAGATTCTCAAGTGCTGAGGATACCACCTCCACAGAACCCTGTACATCAGCTTTAACGATTAGACATATTTCTTTCTTATCGGCATTGGTTGTGTATTGAGAGAAACTATCAAGAGTCAATGGTCCTGCTGTGCGCAGCCCCCCTTTTTGTGCTAACTCTCGTGTCCGCAATCGTTGAGCCCGCATATCGGCAATATTTCTTGCTTCAGACTCAGATTCGACCACTAACACTTCCTCTCCGGCCAAAGGCGCAGTATCAACCCCTAAAACCTCGACCGGGATACTTGGTCCCGCGCTAGTTATCTGCTTACCATCGAAAGACACCATAGCCCTAACCTTACCCCATGTGGCACCGGCTACAAAAATATCTCCCTTATTCAGAGTCCCATTTTGAACGAGTACAGTCATGATAGGTCCTCGGCCTTTTTCAACACGGGATTCTATAACAGCACCAATGGCCCGCCGTTCCGGATTAGCCTTTAATTCTAAAACCTCGGCTTGGAGAGCTAGGTTTTCAAGTAACGAAGGCAAACCATCTCTTGTCTTAGCCGAAACAGGACAACATATGGTAGTACCACCCCACTCCTCCGGTACAAGCTCATACTCAGTGAGCTGTTGCTTTACCTGATCAGGGTTAGCATCAGTCTTGTCCATCTTGTTAATGGCAACAATAATAGGAACATTTGCAGCTTTAGCGTGGTTAATGGCTTCAATTGTCTGAGGCATGATGCCATCATCAGCAGCAACGACCAACACAACAATGTCGGTGACCCTAGCACCTCGCCCGCGCATTTCTGTAAATGCAGCGTGGCCAGGGGTATCAATAAAAGTAACCTGTCCACCGGAAGCAGTATTAACCGTATAGGCACCTATATGTTGAGTAATACCACCAACCTCTTTTTCGGTAACGGCTGTATTACGAATCGCATCAAGTAACGATGTTTTTCCATGATCAACGTGCCCCATAACAGTAACTACTGGCGGTCTAAGTGTGAGCTTAGAAGGATCATCAATAGTTTTAATATTAGCAACAACCTCATCCTCGTCGTAACCAACACGCTGTGTCGTAAAACCGAATTCACCAGCAATTAGACTTGCAGTGTCAAAATCAATCATTTGATTAATGGACGCCATCGTTCCGAGCGTCATTAATTTCTTGATAACTTCACCACCTTTAGTTGATAGTTGATGCGCAAGCTCCCCTACTGTTATCTCCTCCTGCATCTTCACGACCTTTTTAGATGCCTTCGTCTCTCCGACCTCGGAACCTTTTGCATCACTGCCACCAGCTTCTTTGTCTTTCTTCTTCTTTTTTGACTTATGCCCACGCCAGCTATCGTGCTCTTCCTCGAAATTTAAAAGCTCATCTTTTTCAAGAATAACTCTACGTTTACGCTTTTGAGGACCCTGGTCGTCATCAATATCCGAGGTTTTCCCCTTTTTATCCTTAAGCCGTAGATCTTTCTTTTTTACGCGCTTCAAGCCGGTTTCTTTTTCATCGGGCTTCTTTCCGCTCTTATCCTTCTCTAGACTAGAGACGGGTAGATTAATTTTTCCCAAGACCTTTGGTGCTCGAATATCATGGCGTTGTCTCACTTGCGCCAAACGTGGAGCATGATCATCGACAAGCTCAACGTCATCCCTATCAGCTGGTAGATCAATTTCCAGGGACTCTGATTCAGCAAGCTCCTCATTCTCCACTAAATCTGATTCGGCAGAAGATTCCTTGAAAGGACTATTCTCTTCGCTTTTACTATCCTTAAACAAAGCATTTGCACGCCGCAACGCCTCATCTCGTTTTTCTTTCTCACCCTGCAAATCAGGCGTCTGCTTATCAAAGTTTATACTTGCCGCCGGCGCATCGCTTATGTCGATAACCTGATCCGATTCCTGGTGGGCAGATGTTTCTTCTTCCGCTTTTTTTCGTCGCCGAATTACATTCCCGCCAATCCTTTTTTCCGTAAACATACCGTCCGATCTTTCGACTTCTCGACTAGCAGCCGATTTGCCATCAACGGCCCTGCGGATAACGGCACGGCGCAGCTTTTCTCCCTCGTCATCAGATAACGTATTTGAGTGTGAGCTCTTTCCATCAATACCGAGCTCCACGCACAAATCAAGCAGCGCCTTATTTTCCATGCCTAATTCTTTGGCCAATTCATATATTCGAAGTTTTGCCATAAACTAATCGTCCTCAAGTATCCAACGTTCCGTTATAACTTTAAATCAAATTTGCAAAAACAGCTGCTCTAATTGCCGTTTTAATAAACTGGCATTTTTTTCAAATGGCAGTTCAATGTCAAGCTCACGCAAGCAACAATCACCAATTATCTCCGCCCACGGTTTGGAGCCTTTCATGACCGGAAGTTTAATTCGCCAACTTCTGCAAAATCTACCCTGAGCTCCGCTTGCTCGCCAACATACTAGATTGCAATGCAAATATGCTCCTCGCCCTACTGACCGCCAGTTAAAGTCAACTTTCGGGCCCCCGTTGCAATAAACAAATCTTAAAAGGTTACGTCTATCGTCTACTAAGCCACAACCGCAACATGTTCGTGACGTCACAAAATTACCTAATTATTCCTGCTGAGCACGTAAAAATTTCTCCACGGCATCAACAACCTTCTCAGAATCCCTGACTTGCATTCCGGTCTGCTCACAAAGTTCTTTGGCGCTCAATGCGGCTAAAGATTGAATTCTGTCATAACCACAAACGCTAAGTATGTCTTTTAAATCCTGAGGAAGAATAAGTTGATCAATATCTGTAATGCGATGTGCATCTTCTTCGGCATAAGCATCCCGATGCTCATCTAAATATTTCTGAGCAAAACCAATCAATTCATTAGCACGGGCAGCATCAATTCCCTCGACAGAAGATAAATCTTCAGGGGAAGCATTTGCCACATCATTGACGCTCTGATAACCATATTGAAAAAGGAACTCGGCTTCAGTGAATCCGATACCGGGAATAGACTCAAGCGCAGTTCTAGCGCGACGCTGTTCTTCCTCTACTGCGGTTTGGCTACGAACATCAATTCGCCAACCGGTAAGCTTTGATGCTAACTTGACATTCAAGCCTTTTCTGCCAATAGCTTGAGCTAGTTTTGCATCAGCAACAACCACCTCCATCGAATGTTCTTCCTCATCAACAAAGATTCTTTCAACGTCTTTAGAGCCATCCTGAAAGAGCGCTTTAGCAACGAAACTTGGAGCATCGGCATACCAAGCAACGATATCTATTTTTTCACCACGTAATTCAGTAGATACCGCCTGCACTCGACAACCCTTAATGCCAATACAGGCTCCTGTAGCATCTACGGATGGATCATTAGAGTATACGGCAATTTTTGCTCTCTCTCCTGGTTCACGACCCACACTCTTAATTTCGACGATATTTTCAGCAATCTCTGGCACCTCGACGGAAAACAGTTTTCGCATAAACTCCGGGTGACTACGGGTTAGAACAATTTGAGATCCGCGGGAGTTAGGATCAATGTCTAATATCATACTACGAATACGATCCCCTTGCCGGTATCTCTCTTTTTTGATCTGTTCGCGCTCAGGTAATACTGCGTCTGTCCGCCCAAGATTTACAATAATGTTACCACGGTCAAACCGCTGAACTATTCCGTTAACAAGCTCTCCTTTGCGATCATGATACTCGGTAAAGATATTATCCCGTTCAGCGTCTCTTAGCTTCTGAGTAATAACTTGTTTAGCTGTCTGAGCCGCAATACGTCCAAGCACAGAAGCATCAAGTTTACGCCCCAGTTCATCGCCTACTTCACACTCGGAATCATATTCTTTTCTAGCTTCAGCAAGTGTCATTTGAGTGGCTGAATCTTTTACATCATCGACCACCGTTCTAAATTCAATTACCTCTATTTCCCCAAGGTCAGTGTTATACGTTGCCTCTAAATTACGATTATGCCCAAAATGCTTTTTGGCTGCACTTAGAACGGCAGACTCTAAGGCCTGAACTAAAACTTCCTTTTTTATACCTTTGTCACGACCAACTTGGCTTATGATCTGATCTAAATCAAAACGTATTCCCATGATTTTTCCTATTGTAACGATTTTCCTTAAACAGTTTATTTTATTTTTAACTTAGCTTTCTTCGTGTTATTTGAGGGTTTCCTGTCAAAATCAAAGTCGACGTGGGCGCGTTTGATATTATCGAGTTTCACTTCAATTAGTTGCCCAGAATTCTCTTCATTAGCAACTGTAACGGCATCTTCATCACAAGCACTAAGAACTCCAATAACCGTATTAATTGGTTTACTTTCGAAATTAATCGAATCTTTAAAAACTATACGCACCCGCTCGTTTATCGCATTTAAAAAGTGCCATTTATTTCTTAATGTTCTATTTACCCCTGGAGAACAAACTTCTATCTCCGGCTCCTTTCCAAGCTTAAAAGCTTCCCCCTCTACTTGGAAATATACCATCAACTCTCGAACCATTTGCGAGCAATCTTCAACGCTAACTCCGGCTTGAATATTTTCGCCAAATAATTCTGTTGAATTACCAACGATCTTACTATTTGCTTTACAGATGGAAATAATAAGTTTTTCACCATGTGGCCTCTCTATGTCGTAAATCGCTAATGATCGCGATTCGCTAATAGAGGCTATGCACCGCCACAATTCATCATCAGAATTTAAATAGCTCACGTTTTGTTACCCTTACCGATGGTAAAAAGACATAACGACTTCGGTCACATGATCTGGTACTGATGCCACAATAGTAATCTGGCAATCGGCTACAGAAAGCCGCCAACCAAAAACCACAGAGCTGGCATTAAAAACATATTAGAGCATGAATTGCCCTAAGAAGATCAGGACCAAGAGGTTAAACCAACAACGCCGAAGGCTATACCAATATCCACCTACAATGACAAGCATTAGGCCATCAAACTAACATTGTTACATAAAACCGCTTAGGTTAAGATAAATATGAATAGTCATGCGACCTTATATAAATCAAACAAACTGATGATACCTTCACTTAGTTCCAGATTAATTAACGATGATTAGAAACTACTTGCCAGCTCTGCTTTAGATTCAATTACTACTCAATACTACCTTTAGGTAACGCAATGCCGAGCTTATCCATTTTATATTTTAGTATACGCCGACTAATCCCTAGCAACTCCGCAGCCTTTGTTTGAACGAAATTAGATGATTGTAAGGCCTTCAATATGAGATCTGTCTCAAAAGCCTTTTCGGCATCTTCAAAAGAAAGACTACTTTGTCCTTCCGCTAGGCCAGAATCTTTATATCGAATTCTTTGTGGTAGATCACTGATATCGATTGTTTCTTTGTTACATAGTGCCAGCAAACTTTCTGTGATATTTTCAAGCTCCCTTACGTTACCGGGCCAACCGTATCGACATAAACATTCAAGCGCCTCAACTGTAAAGGTTATCTTACGGGTTCCATAAAACGGGGCAAGCTTTCTTACGAAATAATCCAATAAATCAGGAATATCCTCACGTCTTTCGCGTAAAGCTGGAACGTTAATTACGACAACATTGACCCGATAAAATAAATCCTCTCTAAAAGTCCCATTCCTTACAGCAGCTTCAAGACTTTTATTTGTGGCAGCTAATACCCGCACATCAACGTGAGTAGGTTTGGAATACCCAACTCGATAAAACTCTTTTTCCTGCAAAAAGCGAAGCATTTTAACCTGAACAGAAAGATTAAGTTCGCCAATTTCATCAAGAAGGAGTGTGCCACCATTGGCATTCTCAAAATGCCCTACTCGCCTATCGATAGCGTGGGTAAAAGCGCCCTTTTCGTGTCCAAAAAGCTCACTTTCAATCAATGTTTCTGGAATAGCAGCGCAATTAATAGCCACATATGGCCCATTAGAACGGTGACTCCGTTTATGAATTTCATTAGCAACAACTTCCTTACCGGTTCCCGATTCTCCGGTAATAAGAATAGTAGTTTCTCTAGCAGCTATGGCAGTAATCTTCTCGTATAACTCTTTCATAAGTGGATGCTTTCCCACTAGTCGTCCGAAATCTCCCTCAATAAAATCAAGTTCATTTTCAACATGAACTTGATGAATAGCTGTTTTACTTGGAGCTGTTCTTCCGCTGGCACCCTTCCTCAATGTTTCTTCGATTAATGACAGTAACTCATCGACATCGTATGGCTTATTTAGATAATCGACAGCACCAATCTTCATAGCCGCGACAGCAGATTTAACTCCAGTGGATGCTGTTAGTATTATTACTGCCATTTGCGGATAAAGCTGCTTAATGTCCGCCAGAATTTCCAATCCGTCACGTCCGGGCATCATTAAATCTAGTAATACTAAGACGGGAAGAGAATCAGATTCCCTCATTATTTTCACTGCTAGCTCACCATCTTCAGCGGTTTGCACATCATAATAATTGCTTAAAATCATCCTTAGAGATTCACGCACATTCGGTTCGTCATCAACAATAAGAATCTTATTTTTATTTATCTCGGTAAACATTGATTAACTAAATCCATTCTAAATTGCGCAGCTAACCATTAGATGCACATTTATGGGCAGAGTTGTGCAAAAATGTGCATCAATTAAGCCATAATACTAATGCCTATTTCGGCAGTTACTGACAACAGTTAAGCCAAATGCTATAGCGTAGTTTAATTATTTACAACACTGGGAAATATGATTGAATTTATGCAATCTTCATTAATGCAAAAATCTCTGTACTTATTAATATTATTATATTCCATCTTTGCGCTTGCGTTTTTAACTGAAGCTCAGAATCCTTCTTCCAATAAGGCCACTAATAAACTAAATGCGGGCACTACGAGAAAAACAAATACATCAAGATTAGAAAGCAAGGCAGTTAAAGCTAAGGGGGTTAACCCATCTGCAAGTAGTAAGCACAGCTATTCTTTTATTGATTATGTTCCTAATAGAGTAGACTATACACCGGTGCTGCAACCGTTTATCCCACGTATAAATAAAGCGATATCAAACATTAAAGCCACAAAAAGCGCATCAGTAAGTCAAAAATGTGAGGTTATTAAACCGATTATTGAGGAATTGCAGAACGTCATAGCGTCAATTAATCGTGCTTATATTTATGAGGCATATTTTCTAATTGGGTTCTCATATGAATCATGTGACAATAAGCAAGCTGCCATAGAAATGTATGAGAAATCTTTGGCCCAAAAAATCAATAACCCGATTGCACAGTTTCGCCATGCTGCGATTTTAGCCGACTCTAATCGCTGCCCGGAAGCTATTACTGAGCTTAAAGAACTTACATGGAGAGAAACAATAAACACCGAGGAAATTTTATATAAAATTGCTCAATGTCTGTTTATATTGGAGCAAAATGAAGCAGCATTTAAAACTCTAAATACTGCTCTTAATTCTAATCCTCTCTTTATTTCCGCTCACCGACTTTATATCGAAAACACACGGTTATTACTTGAGAAAACCAGTGATCCCGATAAGCAAAATGGATATAAAAGAGACATTCTTGCCCATTTAACAAAAATTAATCATATTGATCCAAATGACCACGATGCGGGTATGATATTAGCCGAAGAATTACTGACTGGTGCTGATCTCTTAATTGAACCTAAACGCCTATCAAGAGCTGAAACAATTGCTAAATATTTTGTCGATAATTCCGAGTATAACGACGAACAGGCAGTTGGAATTCTAATCTCTATTCGTCTAAAGCAGCAACGATATTCAGAGGCCGCAGAACTAGCAAAAAAAGGATTGTCTAAAAACCCTCAGTCTAAACTGCTCAGTAATAAAATTAAACAAATTGAGCTTGAAAGCAAATTAAGCAAGTCGACAACAAATCAGGATAGCGAAGATATAAGTCAATGAACGATTTAACAGGAAGCGCGTTATGAACAATGGAAAGGTGGCGGTAGGCTTAAGTGGTGGAGTAGATTCAGCCGTTGCTGCCTACTTACTAAAAGAACAGGGATACGACTTGGTTGGTGTCACGATGGTCATATGGGATGATAAATACCAACTGACAACAGGTAACAAGCACGGATGTTTTGGTCCCGAGGAATATGAGGATGTCGATAAAGCTAGAAAAGTTTGCCTGTCATTAAATATCGAACACAAAATTGTGTCTCTTGTTGATGATTATAAAAAACAAGTATTAAACTATTTTCGTCAGGAGTATTTAAGTGGGCGCACACCTAATCCCTGCATTCGCTGTAACACCAAAATAAAATTCGGTCTCTTAGTAGATAAAGTAAAACAATCTGATTTTAATTTCAGATTTTTTGCTACTGGACATTACGCACAAATCGAGCACAGCCAGAATTCGTTTTTTTTAAAAAAAGCGAAAGATAACAGTAAGGATCAATCCTATTTTCTCAGCGGGCTCACTCGCGATCAATTAGCGTTTTCGATGTTTCCCCTTGGAGGCCTCACGAAAAAAGAAGTAAGAAGCATTGCTATTAATGCAAACCTTCCTGTTGCTGAGGAACCGGAAAGTCAAGATTTTATCGGTGGCGCAGACTATTCCGAGCTGTTTAAAGAGCAATCGATACCCGTCGGAGATACTGTAGATAGTAATGGTATCGTCCTTGGGAAGCATAAAGGGCTAGTCTATTATACAGTTGGTCAGCGCAGAAACCTCGGTATATCCTCGGCTTATCCTTTGTACGTGCTTGAGCTTGATGCAAAAAATAATCGGGTTATTGTCGGCAAAAAAGAAGAGACATTTAAATCCGGGCTAACCGCGAGTGCCTTAAATATCTTGCTGCCTGAAGGAATTCTCGCCGGCTCCCGCTTACAGGCAAAAATTCGCCAGAAACACACACCATGTGGCGCTATAGTAAATCAGTTTGATGGTAATAGTTTAACTATGACCTTTGACGATCCGCAGTCTGCGATTACACCGGGACAAACGGTAGTTTTCTATAATAACGATTATGTGATTGGTAGCGGTGTAATAGATAGGGCTTTATAGAAAATGGCGGGGTGGACGGGACTTAAACCTCAGTTTGGCAGAACCGCTCGCCAGCTCACAGTTCCTACTACTTTATCTGACGTGCTATACGTGCTCCTCGCGTCGCACCACACGTCCTCTTACGTGACTTACTTGTTTGGAGCTTGGTGTGTTTCTAAAAATGGCGGGGTGGACGGGACTTGAACCCGCGACCTCTTACGTGACAGGCAAGCGTTCTAACCAAACTGAACTACCACCCCCGATATGTATGCTGGCATATAGCATCAAATTCCTCTGAACTTGAACCCTACTTCGCAGAACTGCTCGCCAGCTCGCAGTTCCTACTACTTTATCTGACGTGCTATACGTGCTCCTTTCGTCGCACCGCATTTATAAGCAGAACTGCTCGCCAGCTCGCAGTTCCTACTACTTTATCTGACG
>JADZAE010000002.1 GCA_020852715.1 Deltaproteobacteria bacterium | reverse complement strand
TAATCGCTGATGATTTAAAGAAGCATAACCTAACACCAGCAGTTCTAGGCTTAGTCGAATTGCCTTGGTAAATGTTTATTTGTTGAATTTGTAAATCATTATAGTCGGGAATTTTTACCCCCTTAAGTTAGACTGTAAAACAGTGCCGCCACTCGCGCGCCTTTATGGCTACCGGCAAACAGGTAATTTTTCCTTCCGACAGCAACCGGTCGCATTGCTCTTTCAACGAAGTTATTATCAAGGTGAAAGCGTGCATCGTTGGTATAGCGAATGATTTCTTCTTTTTGCTTAAGCATGTAACTAATGGCATCCCAAAGTGGATGCTTCGGCAGTAATCCTAGCTGCGCATCTTCTACTTTATCAAAAAGCTGCTCTAATGGTTTCCTCGATTTGCTTTGCCTAACTTGCAGCTTTTCGTCTGACGATACGTTTTTAATTGTTTTCTCAATTTTATAAAGCTCACTGATTAGCGTTAGCAGCTTATTGGCTTTGCTATGGCTTGGCGTAAGCTCTCATATAGTGGCTCTAATAACTGTGCTGCCATTTTAAGCCAACCCCACATTCTCTGCTGCGGAATTTCTATACCGATGCGTTCAAACATTTGCTCTTGGCGATTAAGTGGCAGATGATCTCCATGCTTAGATACGGCAATGTGCGATACCAAACCTACTCCCGGGCGCGCTTTGCCTAGCGGCTTAAATTCCGAGGGTAACTACGCTATTTGTTATAAATAATACGCTTATTAACTACAATTACACAGACTACGCTGCGACCTTCATCAGCTCTGAGAACGATCGCGCTTTATATTTCTCATAGGCCTCTTGGCGCACAAAAAGAGCCGAGTAGTGAGTTTCTTTTTGCAGCTTATTGATATCGTCACACCATTGTTTTAGGCGTTCAAATTTCTTGGGATCATCAAGGTCCTCGCGCCCTTTTGTTTCAACAATCACTGTCTCTTTATCAGAAACCTTAACAATGAAATCAGGATAATAATTAGAGATAAACCCCGACGCATCTTGGTAGTCGATTTTAAAATTAACGGCAAAATAGTTTTTTACATACGATATAATGTCAGGGCAATCTTCCAAGAAAGCGGCAAATTCCAGCTCAAAATGACTGTCGCCGATTATCTTATTAAAAGCACTTTTCTTAGGAACTAAATATCCTTGGTCTTTAACAATAAACGGGCGACACTTACTAATCTTAATGTAGTCGCGAATTTCAGCTTCCCCTTTATCTCTAACCGTTAGCGCATTAATTTCTTTCTTAAAAGTTTCCATAACTGTTTTTCTCGGCTCTAGCTCCGACAAGTTTCTAAGCACATTTAAATCTTCTAACTCCACATCTGTCTCAAAAAGATCATTTTGGATAAATTCCTTTACCTTGCCATATAAAACATCATAACCGCTAACCAACCTAAGATCCCGCATAATTGACTGCGCAAAAAATCCCACAACACTTCTAAAGTTGGGGGTAAGCGTAGAATCAAATTTTGTAATATGACTTATTTCATCAGTGGCGATATCCTTAAAAATAATGTCTTTCTCTTGCTGGTCCTTACTATAGGCGATCAATTTTACCCGCTGATTAGGGAAATTGCTGGGGGTTAGCTCAGAAAGATTCTTATATTCGCGGTAAATTCTCGGCGTCAGCAGTGGTATCCGAATATCTAACTTCTCAATATCCTTTTTGGTATTTTCATTATCGACCTCAACGATTAAAGGGGCCTTCGCTTTAGCCCCCTCTCCCATCGCCGCATGTTCAAGCTCCACACCTTCATTTTTAATAGAGTCTACAAAATCTATAAAAGCATCTGTTCCGACAATACTTACATACTCAGTAACATCATCCGACCCGCGATACATTCTCCTTAGTCCCCGGCCAAGAGTCTGCTCAGGTAATATATTTGCCTTTGAGGAATAAGCTCGAAGACCGACAATCGTAGTCACGTTTTTTACATCCCAACCTTCTTTAAGCATTAAGACCGAAACGATAGCCTTATATGGGCTAGAGTCATCATCAATTGAATTCGCCGCCTTGCGTAGTTCCTCTAGCTCAGCCTCATTTTTACCGGAGCTCGCTTCGGAAATCTCACCATTAATCTTGGTATGAATAACTAAAACCGCATCTTTAAACTCAGCATAAGTAGCTTTTAAGTAATCTGCCACTTCATCACAATTCTTGGTGTCATCAGTCATCACAAAAAGCACTGCTTTTTTTCCTAGCTTTTTGTGATCAGCAAAAGCCTTCTTCCACTCCAAGTAGCCAAGATGCAAATAATCTTGGTACTTCTCGGTAAACTTTGAGCTTTGCCGTTCTGTAAGCTTTGCTCGACTAGCGGCATCAGGAAGCACAGGGCGCTTAACAACATTCTGGGCAATAGCCTCAACTAAAGGGTAGTCGCAAACGGTCTGCACAAATATTCCGCCGTTATTATGCTTGGGCGTTGCAGTTACATCCACTTGCAAGGCAAGCTCGCTTCCCTTCATTTTTAAGCGATTGTTAATATCCTCAATACATTTAAACCATGCTAGCTTTTCATCATGAATGTGATGCGCCTCATCGTTAATGACTACCAATTCATCAATATCTCGAACAATAACATCTAAATCGACTTTAGAATCTGTTGTTTTACCAGTAGGCCGCTTACCAAGAAAATAATCGGTTGTATCTTCGTCCTCAAAGGTGGGGATGCTATCACTTCCTTCATACACGCGATGAATGTTTGTTAGAAAGATATTGCCCGTCTTTCTTACCAGCCCCAATTCATCTTGAATATGAAGCGTCAGCTGAAAATCGTCTTTCCAACTTCTACCCTCATAGCCATTTTCCGGCAGAATCGGATCTTGGTAAAAAATTCGTAACCCATCAAAATCAGCTCTTAATCGATCAAGCACAATAATATTTGGGGCAATCACTAAAAAATTTCTGGAAAGCTTTGAATCCTCTTCATACAACTTATGAAAATAACTCCACGCAAGAACCAAGCTCATCACTTTGGTTTTACCGCTTCCGGTGGCCATCTTAAAAACAAACCGTTTCCAAGTTTCCGCAAACATTCCCGCAGACACTGTGCCCGAAGCATCAAAACGTAATAAATCATATTTATCTTTAACATTGACCACTTCATAAAGATAAATGAGCGTTTCAATGACCTCGCGCTGGGCAAAGTAATATTCAAAAGGAACATTGATCCCACTAGCATTGGGCAGCAGGTGCTCCACTTGAAACCACCAGTGCAAAAGCGCCTTACTCGTTTCACTAGCACCATCATATTCCGCATCACGAAACTCTTTGACACGTTTTCTAAGCTCGACAACCAAAGGAGGCAGCAGCTTCTCATACCCTTTCCCCCTTAAATCTTCGTCAGCTGGAAACCAGCGCAACTCTGGGCTCAAAATCTCATAGGGCGATTTGGGAAAGTTAGGATGTAGTGCCATTATTTCTCTTTTAGTTTTTTGGTTGACTGTTTATCTTCTAAATATACCACTCGGAAAAAATAAGTTATTTAATACGAGGAAAAGGCCCTCGGTGCTGGCGCAGTCAGTCGCGTATTTTTTGCCATCTTCAGACTCTAATTTCAGTTGTTTACAAATTGTAAACAACTGAAAATTCTCTTCTTGTTCAAGGCGAGTTTTTATCACCCCCCAATAAACTCGTGGATTTGCGCTATCTGTTAAGGCTCCGACCACATCAACAACAGAAAACTACCATTCGCCTTCGTGAATTATGCGCCTTATTTTCTTACCCTTAAAAAGAGCTATTTTACTTAATTCTTCTGTCATATTTACTACCTCATTAGTTCGCAAAATTTCAACCCGTGACAAAATGTCACGGACTGAAAATCCATCCTATGTTTTTTAGAAGCTTGATTTTGAGGCAAGGTCATTAGAACGGAAATTGCGAGCACCGGAGTTTACTTAAGGTAAATGAGGAGCACAGTAATCTTCCGTTCTTATGAGATTGCCCAAAAGCATGCTTCTAAATTGTAACCTCAATAATCTTCATCGTATCATTGCCAAAAATATCAACAACCTTAACCGCTACTTTCCTTCTTCCTTTTGAAGCTTCGTAGGAAGCACTGGTTAGTTCAAGCTTTCTGTCTTTTTTGGTTCTAAAAGACTGCCATTCGTTTTCAAACACATAATCCCCTGTCCAAAGCTCTTCGATTTCTCCATTTTCTTTTTTTATGGAGATGATTTCTTTTTTACTCTCAAAATCAAAGTCAACTGCCCAGTAATCAACCCAATCTGTCCACTTTTGCGTAAGGACTTCTTTTTTTACTATTCCTTTTTTATCTTTGTAAATTTTAATGATTTGGCCATTATCCACCACTACCTTGCTCTTGCCATTTCCTAGCGCTTCTTCTGCTTTCTTAACCGAGTCTTGATTATAAAAAACCGAAAAGTCTGTAAGCTCAATAGCGATGGTGTTTTTCTTAATATGAGGCTTCACTTCGATATACGCGACATCATGGAAAACCACTTGGTTCTTCTCCACTGCCCGCTTATCGAAAACATCTGGTGGAATGTATTTAAGGGCCAAGTCCACACCGCGCGACTTCGCTTCTTCTTGGATATTCGGGAAAAGTCCCATCTCAAACTCAAAAGCAAGAACATCAACTTTAGTAATTTTCTTTTCGAGGCACTCAGCTAAAATCTCCTCTACATATAGCCTAGTAACCGGAAGATTTACGGGGCCAACAGCAACCAATCGATTTGCTTTCTTGGCATGAAAAGTCTTGAAGCTATCCACCGGACTTGCGCTATACGCTTTAATAATCAGAGCAATAAAATCCTTTTCTTTTTGCTCAAGCTGCTTTTGCTTTTCTTCCTCTCTTAAAGATTGATTAACACCAATAAAATGCTGACGCTCATATTTCCCAAGATTTAAGATTTCAAAAGCTCGGTAATCCTTACCGGTATTTTTTAATTCTCGCTGCGCACCGATCATACGCTTACGGGTTGTATGGATTGCGAATTTACCGAGGTCAGAACCAATCCACTTGCGACCTAGCTTTTCTGCTACCGCAAGCGTTGTGCCCGAACCGCAGAAGAAGTCACAAACAATATCTCCCTCATTAGATGACGCTTGCAACACCCTTTCAATTAAAGATTCTGGTTTTTGAGTTGGGTAGTCCAACCGCTCTTTTGCTTGAGAGTTAATAAAATTAATTTCCCAAACATCTGGCGCCATTGTCTTTCCCGTATCCACTTCAACAACTCGTGCGTAATCATCAAGTCTTATCTTTCCGGCCTTTATCGCAGCATCCACTTTTGCTTTATCGTAAACCAGTAATTGCGGTTGTCTTCTTCCCTCAATGAAAACGGAATTTCTGTCCCAGCCCTTTTCATGCTTTTCTTTTTGCCCCTCCGTAGGTTCTATAAAAATTGGATTTAATTTTGAGTTCTCTGACTTAGAATAAAACAGGATATTATCGTGCATCTTTTGAAACGAATTACTTCCTGCCGTCCATCTCCTATAATACCAAATGACTTCATTCTTAAAATTATCATTTCCAAACAGCTCATCTAGTATTAATCTAATATAAGGATTGACTCGATAATCACAATGAACGTAAATGCTACCGTCGCTTGTAAGCAAATCTCGCATTAAGCTTATTCTTTCGTACACCATTGAAATAAAGCTATCCTGCCCTTTCCCCCACGTATCTCTATAAGCAAGCTCTTCAAGCACGCTCGGAGCCTTAGTAAACTCCTCGTCTCCAATCTCAATATTAACTGAAAAATCCGCACCCACATCAAACGGAGGATCAATATAGATAAGCTTTATGCCACCTTGCTTCTCAATTTCTTCGCGCAGGGGGCCATTTTTAAGACTGCTTAGAACTAGTTTATTGTCACCCCAAATAAGCTTATTAGTCCAACCCTTAAGCTGCCGGCCTCTAGTATCTGTTTCAAAGAAGGAAAAGGCGATTTGGTCTTGCTGTTTCTTTTCGCCTTGTTCAAGTCTAGGTTCATCGACATGCTCAATCACCTGAAAAGGAAGGACCACATTACAAACTTCATTGGTTTTGCCATTCCAAACAAGCTCAACCTCACGCTTATCTTCAAACAGTAAAAACCGATAAAACTCCGGTAAAGGCTTACCTTCTTCCAAATATTTGGTGATATCCCTTATTTCATTATCAGTTAATTTCATTTTTCTATGTCTTAATTTTGGCTGGTTAGTCTTCATTGTTTTATCCCAAAATCGCGCCTTATCTTCAAGTTGTTAATTTCCCCAAAAAAACTAGAGCTAGCCCCAAAGCGCCCTATTCTTTGCTGCCTAAGTCTTTATTAGTATCGTAGGTTTGAACGTTTTTGTTTCCGCAGATTTTGATGGGAATAAGAATAGGCGTGAAAACCAGAACGATTAAAAGCTCATTGTCTTTCCAGAAAGTATTTACATTCCCCGTAAATATGCTTTTCCTGTGGTTGTGGAATGTGCGCTAGCGCCCACGGAGGATAACAATTACGCGACGGCCACTGGGTGCGCATGACAGCAGTGAAGCGAAGCGCAACGCTGGCTTGCTAAAAATATGTAGCATTTCCTTATATTTGGCGCTACCGCGCCCAGCAGGCTGCCCACTTCGTGGAAGCATCCTGCGCTCCCAGTAGCCACAGTGACATTTTGTGCGTCGGAGGCGCTAGCGCGTGCCCAAAAAATCTTCGCGTACATAAAAAAAGGGAGGTGTTTGCACCTCCCTTTTTTATTTTTGCGTTTTTGAGGCGGGAACTAAAACGACATTCCCGCCCAAAATCAGAAACGCTTATTTGCCTAGCGCAGCGTGAGCAGCGGCCAATCTGGCAACTGGCACACGAAACGGTGAGCAAGATACATAGTTTAGTCCAGCGTCATAGCAAATCTTGATTGACTCTGGATCTCCGCCATGTTCGCCGCAGATTCCGACTTCAAGGTCTGGCCTTGTTTGACGGCCTTCAGCAGCGGCCATTTTTACTAAGCGCCCAACGCCATCCTTATCTAAGGTTTGGAATGGGTTCTTCGGTAAAATGCCTTTCTCTACGTATTGGAGCAAGAAGCTAGCTTCAGCATCGTCGCGGCTATAGCCGAAAGTCATCTGAGTTAGATCGTTTGTTCCAAATGAGAAGAACTCAGCTAGAGAAGCGATTTCGCTAGCCGTTAGCGCAGCACGAGGAATTTCGATCATGCTACCAAACTTATAAGCGAACTTCACGCCCTTAGCCTTCATCACTTCTTCAGCGATGCGGTTAAGCTCAGGCTGAATTTCCTTTAGCTCATTTACATGCCCGGTTAGCGGAATCATGACTTCCGGCTTCACTGTAATGCCTTTCTTAGCATTGTCAGCAGCGGCTTCCATGATGGCGCGAACTTGCATCTTAACTATCTCGGGCATCATGATAGAGAGGCGCACGCCGCGAAGACCCATCATTGGGTTTTGCTCGTGAAGCGCTCTAACATTTTTGAGCATCTCTTCTTTCTCCGCTAAGCCGTTTGTCTGCTTCAGCGCCTTCATTGTCGCAACTTCTTCAATGAGGGTTTCCAAGCTAGGCAAGAATTCATGAAGCGGTGGATCAATCAAGCGGATGATAACCGGCTGACCGTCCATTGCTTCAAAGAGTCCGGCAAAGTCGCTGCGCTGATAAGGCAGTAACTCGTCAAGCGCCTTGGTGCGCTCTTCGGAGGATTTTGCCAAAATCATGCGCTGCACGATTGGTAAACGAACTTGCTCGAAGAACATGTGCTCTGTGCGGCAAAGACCAATGCCTTGAGCGCCGTAGGAGCGAGCACGACGAGCATCTTGCGGATAGTCGGCGTTTGCCCAAACCATGAGACCGCGCTTTGGCGAATTGTTCTCCCCTTTGCGTGTCTCAGAAGCCGAAATTTCATCAGCCCATTTAAGCAGCGTCATTAGCTCTGCCTGTTTCTCGAAGTCCGGAGTAATTGTCGGAATCTGGCCAAGGAAAACTTCGCCGGTGTTACCATCGACAGAAATCCAATCGCCTTCTTTAACAGTTACGCCTTTGCAGACCATCTCGTGCTTTTCCACGTCGATCTTGACCTCAGCAGCACCAACTACGCAGCAAACGCCGAACTGGCGAGCAACTACGGCCGCGTGCGAAGTAGCACCTCCTTCTGAAGTTAAGATACCTTCAGCGGCTAACATGCCGTGAACGTCATCAGGCTTAGTGAATGGACGAACCATGATACACTTTTTGCCCTGCTCTTTTTTCATCTTCTCTGTGGTGTCAGCGTCGAAATAAACCTGACCAACAGCAGCGCCCGGAGAAGCGTTTACGCCTTTACCGTAAACCTTGCCCTCAGCACGGGCCTTCTTCTGCACTTCAGCATCGAATTGCGGGTGCAGGAGCGTGTCTACGTCCTTCGGGGCAATGCGCTTAACGGCTACTTCTTTGGTGATCAAGCCTTCGTTGACCATCTCCACGGCAACACGAACGGCGGCACGTGCCGTGCGCTTACCATTACGGGTCTGGAGCATGTAAAGGCGCTTGCGTTCAATGGTGAACTCAATGTCTTGCATGTCTTTGAAGTGCGTCTCTAACTTAGCAGCAATATCAAGCAATTGCTTATAAGCCTCTGGTAAAGACTGAGCCATCTCTTCCACTTTGGAAGTATTACGGATACCGGCAACTACGTCTTCGCCTTGGGCATTTAATAAGTAATCACCGTAGAATTTGCGCTCGCCATCAGCCGGGTTACGTGTGAATGCAACACCTGTGCCGGAGTCCTCACCCATATTACCAAATACCATGGCCACGATGTTTACCGCTGTGCCCAAGCTATCTGAAATGCCTGTCGCACGACGATAGTCGATAGCGCGCTTACCATTCCAGCTGCGGAACACCGCTTCGGAAACTTCCTGCACCTGAACGAGAGGATCTTGAGGAAACTCTTTGCCGAGGTGCTTTTTGATCACGCTCTTGTAGAAAGCCAAAACGTCTTTCCAATCTCCAGCTGTCATTTCAGGATCGGACTTATAGCCCTTTTCCTCTTTATATTTCTTTAAGTAGTGGTGGAATTCATCGTCGTCGATGTTGTAAACCACTGAGCCGAACATCTCGACTAAGCGACGGTATGAATCGTACACGAAACGGGCATTACCCGTTAGCTTAACCATTCCCTCGGCTGTAACATCGTTAAGACCGATGTTTAGCACTGTATCCATCATGCCCGGCATTGAGTCTCTAGCGCCGGAACGGCAAGATACCAACAAGGGATTATCAGGGTTACCTAAAGTCTTTCCGCCTGTCTGCTCTTTTAGAACTTCTAGTGCTTTGAGGCACTGGTCCCAGCAGCCTTCAGGAAATTTCTTGCCTTGATCATAGTATGCGTTACAGGCCTCGGTCGTAATCGTAAAACCGGGAGGCACTGGGAGCTGAAGGCGTGTCATTTCTGCAAGGTTCGCACCCTTACCGCCTAACAAACCGCGAACTTTTTCCCATTCATTACCGCAATCCTTGACTGCATCTTCCACATCCGTGAAAAGATAAACCCATCTTTTTGACGATGCCATTGTTATCCTCTCTTTAATATTAGTAGGTTAATACAAAACGCGCCGATAATTGGCGCAGTCAGACAGGTTATCGACGATAACCCGCCCAATTAAATTTGGAGTGAACTTAAATAATCCTTACCCCAAAAACACGAGGCGACAACCTAACCAAAATAGGGAAAATTTACAAAGACAAATATCCCCCCATTCCCTCAGCTCTTTGCTGCCAATTACAAACGGCGAATATACCATTTGCAAAAAGTAAGTTAACTTTTGAACTGAAAAGCCCTCGGCTTTCTATCCTTGTCCTAAGCAAATGGTATATCTTTATTTTGCTCATAAATAAGCCATCCATGGCTTATTTATGAGCATTTACAGAAGCGAATCGGGTTTTCGCTTCTACTCCACCGCACCTCCTCAGAGGAGTTTCGCAGCCGCAGCTAATTTACTCGGTATTGGGAAGCAGAGTAACCCCCTTCCATGGTAAAAAATGGTCGTTATATTCTTTAGCTGATCATAAACTAGCGCGGTGATACCTAGTATTTAAACCTCCCAGTGTGCAAGCATGGGGCGGCAAAAAAGCTTACCACCCCATGCAGATTTCACTGCTTAAAAAAGCGAGCTTTACTTATCAAGCGAAGCCCAAGGGCGGCGAAAATATCACCCCGCACCATGCTAATATAAATATCACCCCGCACCATGCTAATATACGGAGATTACTAATTAAACATGTCCTCTGAGAGCTTTTGTGGGGCCTTTTTGGGGGAGTTTAATTGTATTATAGCTGTTTTAGAGTTAAGCGTCGTCGGAGCAAGACATGATAAACTAAGCGAAAAAGTGTTCCAGTCGATTGGATTCACGACAAACAGAGACTTCTGCAAAATACTACTCCTCAACGAATTCAATCGCGGATCTTTTCTCCTGATACACTGTTCTATTGCCAATATTACAAAGATCACTCAAGCGGCCTGAACTACATGGCTACATACTTGTTTAATTGGTTAGAAATAGAGCTTCAGGGATGCTTGGTTGATTTCTATAATGAAAAAGAAACAAAAAATCTATCTGAGGATGCCGCGGGCTTTTATAGCAAATTTATTGACAAGGAAGGAGTCGAAAGAGAAGCTATCCTCATTAACTCAAAACTAAGGCGCGGAGATTAATAATTAAAGGCCTTTTCAAGGAGTTAAAGCAACACCTCAAAGTGGTTCCGCATGGAAAATACTAGGGATTAAAGACAGAGAAAACCAGCCGCGGCAATGAGAACAGGTGCCCTGCACCATCGTTCAGGCCCTCACCGCCTTACAAATATTTCGCAGCATTTCCTCGGCGCCGGCCTTTGGGGATAGCTAATATCACAAGTGTAAGCCGACTAGCGTGAGCGCAATCTCAAGGTGGATTAACTGCTGTCGTTAAAACTTCGTTTTTTAAACTGAAAAAGTGTTTACTTTTTGCAGCAGCAAGATTTGCTTTCTTTTTTATCTTCCGGTTTTTTACTTTCGGAAAAGTCGTCTTCAGACTGTAATTCTATTGGTCGCTCAATGGCATTTTTATAAGTTGCTGAGGTTGATCCGCAGCTTAAAATTCCTAACTTTTTTAACCAGTGTACCAAGTTCATAATTTTCTCCTTGCGATTTTACCCGCCCATTAAGTGGTCTCTTTATACTAAAAGCAACAGTAGCCGTTTTATTAAACCTAAAAAACTCAGTCTCTCTTTGGATAACTCCAAAAAATAAAAAATCGCGCCTCCCGATGGTGATTTTCAAATTCTATGGTAAGTGAATGCGATTTTTTTTGAGGCTTTCTATCTCCTCGACTGATTTTTTTAGGTTTATACATTGACCGTTGGCCAATAACAAATAATATAGTGACCCCGATGCCATTCATTTTGAAGAAAATGAATGACTAGTTGGCAAGCAAAACTTGGCCCATAAATTGCTTCTAAGTAAAGATGCCTTAGCGCATAAAGATAATGGTTTGCATCTGTTTTAAATGGAGAGTTTTTTGGTCGCTGAATATTTATAATAATTAGTAGGTTATCTTCTAGATAATTTGCGTATTATTAATTAAGCCCAGCCAAAGGGTAGATAGATGAAAGCTAAGTATGAAAATAAATGCATAGCGTATTCTCTTCGTTTACCTAATTCGAATGGGTATTCGCTGCTCGAAATGATAGTAGTTCTTGGTTTGATTTCGCTCTTATCTAGCTTTGCTACAGCCAAATTAACTGCCCAAAGGGGGGATTTAGATACCGCCGCCTCGCAAGCTGCAGGCTTTGTGCGCCAAGTAAGAGCTAAGGCCATATCGACAACTCAAGCATATATTGTCGAGAGAGAGGACGATAACCACTTAATTGCTAAGTCCTCGGCCAGCTGTGACGATGACCCCTCTGACTTTCAGATTGATACTAAGCTTAGCTTAGATATTCATAAACGAGTTCGTTTAAATCCATTTGTAAATCTTTGTATCAGCTCGCGAGGGCTTTTGCGTTCGCCAAGCTGGTTATTTTTGTCTTATAAAGATTTTTCTCATTCTCAATCAATAGAAGTTGGTGCTGCCGGATCAATGAAATTTCGAAAATGGTAAAGTAGATGACTAAGTGCAGATTTAAAAGAGAATTAGGCTTTACTGTCGTTGAGGTTCTAGTCTCAATGGTTATTTTCGGTATTGTTATGGCATCGCTTCCCGCCGTTTTTTTAACCCACGCGCGCATTAATCAGCGCATGGAGATCAAGGCGGAAGCAATGGCCGCAGGCCAGCAAATTATGGATGGTTTTCGCGCAGCTGATCCGATTACGCTACCTGCTAGTGGTGTTGGTGCAGATCAAGTAACGATTATCAATGATCATAATTATGTAGTTGAACCGACTTTTTGTGAGAACGTAAATTTTTGTAAAAGTGAGAGTAACCGTCATATAAAATTAAGAATATTTAACGAAGGAGAGGAAGTTGCCCAGCTGGAAACTGTTTTCACCAGACTCAAGTAAGGGATTTTCTCTTGTTGAGCTGTTAGTAGCTATGACTATTGGGTCAGTGATGTGCGCTATGGCGGTCGGCGGCATATTGGCCAACAGGAAACTATATCAGCATGATTTGGCCAGAACCCGATTAACTCAGAATCTTAGAAGCAGTATGGAATACCTTGGAGTAAATATCAGAGAAGCTGGCGAAAATTTGCCGCTGTCCGTTCCTGCGGTTGAATTAATAAATGGCATCAACGGAGCGAGTGATGAACTTATTGTGCGCCGCAGTATGATTGATGAAGTTTTAAAGCTTTGTCAGCCCATCGCTGCGGGCAGTGGAGTATCGAGGGTATATTTTGCCCATATCGGAGAGGAAGCAGGCTGTACATTCGACACAAATTTACAAAACTATTCAGCCTGGCGCGACTATCGTATCGAGCAAGGAGGAACGGTCAGTGTATATATTTATGATCCATATTCACAGCTGGGAGAGTTTTTTAAAATAACAGGAGAAGATCAACAAATATCTTCCCTGGCCCTAATCAGAAACGGGGGCGCCTTTGTTAATAGCTATTCTGTTGGACAAAGCGCGCTTTTTCTAATGGAAGAATGGCATTTTCGTGTAGGGGATGACTGGGAGGGAGATCCGGTGTTTCAGATCATTGAAAACGATGATGTTGCAAATCCAAAAAATGTAACACATGGCCTAACGAGTTTTCAAGTAAGAATTTTCAAAACCGATGGAACTGTTGTTGAAGAGTTTTCCAGAACTGATCAATGGGTTGATATTGCGTCAATAGAAGTCACAATTAGCGGAAGAGAAATCGTGTCCGATGCTCAGCATACCGAGATTGCCTCAACTTATTCGGCACGCTTTTTTCCGCGTAATATTCTATCACATTAGGAGAGTATGGCCGTAGATAATAAAGGTTTTGTGCTGGTTACAACATTGATGATGCTTGCAGTAATGTTAGCATTAGTGGGCACGTATTTTACTATGACACGCGTAGAGCTGGCAGCAAGTAAGGCTAGTATAAATAGTATCAACGGTTTTTATGCCGGCGAGGCGGGATTAAATCTGCGCGCTGAAGAAGTAAGAGAAACTTTTTTGGGCTATAATCGACCTAATGGTAATAGCCCTAGCACGGAGCTTCCGGCGTGCGAGGGCACAAATATCGGCAGCGGTGATTTTCGCTGTAAAGATTACACTATTGGCAAGCATAAGGCGGTCACTTTTGTCACAGAAACACCCGGTAACCCCAGAATGTTTTCAATTCCTCCTGGGGAGAGATATCAGAATTTATCGGCTCAAGAATATCGTTATGCAGCTAAATCAGTAGCAAAAAACATAAAGAATGACGTAGAGGCGGTGCTAGAGCTGCGTTTTAAAAGCCGATTGGTGCCTCTATTTCAGTTCGCTGTTTTTTACGATAAAGATTTAGAGATACTACCCGGTGCCACGATGACCTTAGAAGGCCCTGTGCATACTAATGGGGACTTGTATCTTAATACCGAGGCGAGCTTAAGCATCAACGGACAAGTAACCACGGCAAAAGCTTTGTATCGAGGGAGAAAAAATTCAAATGACTGCAACAGCACCCAGGTGAAAATTCCTAAAAATGGTGTCTTCACAGCGCTCTTTCCCAGTTGTCCGAGTCGGCGGAAGGTAAACAAAAGCGATGTTAGCACATGGAATGGGATGATACAGCTCGAGGTGGACCCCGTGACAGTCCCGGCTCCAGAGGAGTTTATTCCGCAGCCGGGCGCGACATACTGGGACAAAGCAGATTTGCGATTAGTGTTAAATCTGACCGGCACAAACGCACCGGCGATTGCGGGTGCAAGCACTACCGGAGTAAGCGTGCACAATCAGGATACTACCATCAATAACGACTTAACGACTAAGCTTCATCTTTGCGCAGGAACAGTCGGCGGCCTAGCAGCAAATGCTTCGAGCACCTTTTACAGTCAACGTGAGAAAAAGTTTCTTAAAATGCTTGAAATTGATTTACGCGCTATTTTGAATTGCATTCAGATTCAACAAATATTAGGGCCCAGCAAAGATGTCGGAGAAAGTAGCGAAGGTGGTTTGGTTTTTTATTTATCAGTTTGGGGGCCACATTCTGCTGAAAGTTCCAGTGGCTATGGAGTGCGTATTCGTAATGCTAATCCCATTAGTTCGACTATCGCTTTAGCACCGAAACCCCTTGGACTAACAATTATTTCTGACCAGTCTGTTCTTACTTTTGGGCATTATAATAAAGACAATAAAATTCCTGCGGCCATTCTTTCCGATTCCTTTAATATATTGTCCTCAAGTTTTGACGATAGCAAAAGCGATAAGCTGATGTCACAGAGACCGCTGCCTGTAAACACTACCATAAATGCTGCACTGCTCTCCGGAACCGATACAACGGGAGACAAAGAGGGATCTTCTGGGCAAGGGGGGGCTTATAATGGCGGGTTAGAGAACTATCCTCGACTGCACGAAAATTGGAGCGCAAAGACGCTGACTTACTATGGCTCTTTTGTAAGTTTAGGGCGTCCACAGCACGCGAACGGTCGTTGGTTATATGGTGAGCCACACTACAATGCTCCGATAAGAGATTGGCACTATGACACGATGTTTAACGATGCCGCCAAATTGCCCCCAATAACTCCACGTTTTGTGTATTTACGCCAAGAACTCTTCGTTCGCGACTACGAGCAATAAGCAGAAATCTTGAAAACTTTTTTTTGCTGCACCATTCTCACTCCGGTGGCCGGATTTACGCACAGGCCGAGCCTTATACACAAGTCGTAAAAGGGTGGCTTGGTGATACATTTCAGCAACACTCTCGGCAGTGCCGCCATGGAGGTAGATAATTTTGCAAACGCTTGTGGAACGCGATCCATCTTTGGAAGCGAAGCGGACAAAGTGGTTCGCCTGCGCCCAATGGTTACACGGCATTTGGCGACTTAGCCGCATACCGCAGTTGTCATTTTCAGCCTCGGCGCGTCAGATCTTCCGGCCTGCAGCCTCCAGATCATGCCGCACGTTCCATAGCGCATGTGGCATTTCCTAACGCCGATGGCGCTCGCACCTAAAAGCATAAAATACCGTTGCGGCTACTGGGAACGCGGTACGATCCGCCTTTAGAATATCCGTAAACCCCGATACTTATTCATTAAGCATGTTCTCTGAGAGCTAGGAGTGGATAATTACATTAAAGATTGGTTTAACAGCCAATCATAGTCAAACGATATATTCCTAGGAGCCTCATTTAATTAAAATTTTCACCCT
>JADZAE010000001.1 GCA_020852715.1 Deltaproteobacteria bacterium | reverse complement strand
TTTCAGGGGTATTAGAAACATGAATATTTTTAAATTTATTGACGTTTCCTCATTGGAAACGACTAATCTTGTGAAGGCTTAGTCTCTTGTCCCCCCACAGTTTTGCTTCGCAAAACTTGCCCCCTCTAGGGGCTTTTATATAGAAACTCAGTAAAAGTCGGGAACGGATACAAAAAAACACCCCCCACTATTAATAAAAAAACACCCCCCACTATTAATATTCAATAAAATCAGAAATTTAGTAGCAGCCTATTTAGACTTCTTCTGAATGGGCATTTCGATTTTTTTCATACTCTCATTACCCACGATGTCACGCTGGGTTTCGAGAATAATAATCTTATCCTTCTCCACCGCAATAACAGCCCCGGCCGCATCACCAATTTTCGTTCCCACTTCAACGAAGTAACCCTTGCCCTGAGTATCTTCGACATTACCCTTAAGCTGCCCCTGGGCATCACTAATCACAGCGGTTAGGCGAAGCTGTCCCAACTTGTAGCGCTCAAGCGGTGGAATATCGCCGGCAGCCATCGCTTTTTGCGAAAAGTCAAACGGTAAAAATGGATCTCGCTTTACTGAGGGATCATAGAAATAATCCTCCTCCACCAGACTGTTGGGATTTACGAAGTCACTAGAAGCGATAGCAACAGCGCCAGCTGATGAATCCGCAGCGGCCGTGGCAGTATTTGCCTGACCTTCCCGAACCTTTGTCTGCTGTGTGCCAATAACATACGAGCTCCCTTCGCGGCGATAAGCATAAAGGGCATTTGTGCTGGGATCCTTAGGAACCACCTCAATGTAAGCCGGCACAAGCTCATTTAATGAATTCGGCGGATTATGGTGTTCGGAAATAAAACTGATAACTGCAAGCTGCAATCTTAATAACAGCTCTTCATCAGGAGTTATCGATTTTTGCCGCTTTATCTGCTGAACATTTCTTTCGATAGAAGTCTTTGAATCAATGCTATCATCCGTATAATAATAATAGCCGATGTATCCAACCAGCGCTAATGCAATTAGACCTACAATATATTTATACATGCTTCCGTTTATTTCTACTGAGAACCACTACCACCATCATCGAGACACAACAGTCCAATACTGAAAAAAGTGCATCCACTCAAGCCTTTGTTTACACCAATCGCTTCCGAGCGTTAATTCGCTATGCTTCAGTAGGGATACCATTAGCAAAAAGAAATTTAACTTTTGAACTGAAAAGCCTTCGGCTTTCTATCCTTGTCCTAAGCAAATGGTATAAGTTTTATTTTGCCCATAAATAAGCCATCCATAGCTTATTTATGGGCATTTACGGAAGCGAATCGGGGTTTCGCTTCCGCGAAAAGCATCCTTGCTTTTCTTCATACCGTACACAAAACTTAATTACTTAGTAATATACCGCTCAACTTATTTTTTGCGTACGGTATAAATAAAACGGCGAAAGACTCTGAACAACGATAAAATCTAACTGAACATAATTATCGTAATCTAACCAATAGGAATGTAAAAGCTAACAGATAAACAATTTATTTACTCACTTTTCTGCTCTTAAACTCCCGGTATTTAAGAAAGCTCTTTACAGCTTGGCTAGACACCACTTACAAGAACTCTGCTAACAATATCATCTACTTTCAAATGGCTACACAGTTACAAAAGTTTGCTTCTCGTTTTTTTGGCTCGCATGTTCGTCATGCTAGTTTTTTTACCGTCTCCCGTACTATCTGCACAAGTTTCGCAACAATTATTCTCCTTGGTGCAATACTTCTTATGCTGCCATCGGCACATACAAATGGAGCCTGGGGTGATTTCCTCACTGCTCTTTTCACCTCCACCTCAGCCGTCTGCGTCACCGGACTAACCGCCGTAGATACCGGAACATACTATACTTATTTCGGCCAGTTTATCATCATGCTCTTAATTCAAATTGGTGGTCTAGGCTACATGACTCTTACCTCCTTTTTGATCGTCATGCTCTTTCACAAATTTAGTCTTAAAGAACGCTTAGCCTTAAAAGAAACGCTCGATACCCCCGGCTACAGCGGCATCAATAATTTTATTGTTTCCATTCTTGTGGTCACAGCATTATTTGAAGTTATTGGGGTTATTTTATTATTCTTTGCTTTTATCCAACGAATGTCCTGGGGAAAGGCTCTCTGGGCAGCAACGTTCCATAGTGTTTCGGCTTTCAACAACGCCGGTTTTTCTATCTTCTCTGATAACTTAATGAGTTACGTAAGCTCCCCCTTAGTTAATTTCACTGTAACAATGCTAATCATTTTTGGCGGCATCGGCTATCAAGTAATTATCGAAATTTACCTGTATATTAAAAGCAAACTAGAATTAATTGTCTACCGCCCTTGCTTCACACTTAACTTTAATATCGTGACCAGAACCACGTTGTTTCTCCTCTTTTTTGGCACACTTGTTATTTGGATCCTCGAGCGAAAAAATACCGGCACGATGGCCCACCTTTCCCTGGGAGAACAATGGATGGCCTCCTGGTTTCAAGCCGTTACTGCCAGAACTGCGGGATTCAATACTGTTGATAATGGCAAGCTATCTATTGCTTCCTTGCTGGCAACAATTGCGCTTATGTTTATCGGCGGCTCCCCCGGCGGAACAGCAGGTGGTATCAAAACCACCACTGCTTGGCTACTATACGCGGCGACGAAAATTGCCTTAACCGCCAAAGATACCGTGATTGCATTTGAGCGCCGCATTCCTTCCGGACTATTGATTAAAGCTATTGGAATTACCGTTGCCTCGATGCTTGTTTGCTTACTAAGCACGATGATTTTGGTAATCAAAGAACATAATCAGCCATTCATTAATTTATTATTCGAAGTTGTTTCGGCATTTGGCACAGTCGGGCTTTCCACAGGAGTAACTCCGATTTTATCCGATACGTCAAAGTTAGCCTTAATTGCCACCATGTATATCGGACGCGTAAATATATTACTCTTAATGTCAGCATTTATACCCAAGCCTGACCCTTCTCACGTGCGCTACGCCGAAGGTCAGCTATTAATAGGTTAAACAGCAAAGGAGAAAAACATGAATCCTCTTAATTTCAATTTTACAAAACGCTCACCAAGCGCGACCAAGGATTTTGCCGTGATTGGCCTCGGCCGTTTCGGCTCAGCTGTTTGCGAGGCACTATATAAGGCCGGACACGAAGTGCTCGCCATTGACGAAGATGAGCGCCGCATAAATCAAGCTCTGGCAGACCATATTGCTTCGCACGCCATAGTCCTGGATATTACGGAGCCGGCGGCACTAAAAGAAGCCGGACTAGAGCAATTCAATACCGTTGTTGTCGCATTAGGAAACTTTGTGGAACAAAGCGTAATTGCCGTACTCGCGCTAAAAGATGCCGGCGTAAACAACGTCATTGCCAAAGCTTCTTCCGAAATGCATGTGCGCCTTTTAAGCAAGGTCGGCGCCGATCAAGTTGTTTTTCCCGAACGCGAAATGGGTATTGAGTTAGCCCGTGTTTTGGCCAAACCATCAATCGTTGATTGGTTAGACCTCGACGCTGAAAACAGTATAGCGGAAATTAAAGTTCCCGAATCGTTCATTGACAAAACTCTTTTTGAGATACAGTTACGCGCACGCTACAATGTTAACCTCATCGGTATTCGCTACGACAACCGCCTCGATGTAGCACTCGCTCCCAACATGATTTTTAAAGAAGGAATGGTGCTGATTATTATTGGCTGCTCAAAAGCAATCGAAAACTTGGCCTAGCAAATAAATGTCTCACTTCTTAAGCTGCCAAGCCATCACCAAGTCTTACGGGCGTGCGAATCTGTTTTCTGATCTTTCATTTACTTTAGCCGCCGGCGATCGCCTGGGCATACTCGGACCAAACGGCGCCGGAAAATCCACCCTACTCAAATTGATTGTCGGAGAGGAACATCCGGATAGCGGAGAGATAACTATTCGCCGCGATCTGCGCATTGCCTATTTAGCCCAGCAGCATACTTTTGCGCCCGAAATGACAATTGAACAAGTGTTAAGCCAGGCGCTAGCCAAACTAAGCTTTGATAAACATGAATGGCAAGAACGCATGGCCAAAGTATTGGGGCTCGTAGAAATATCCGCCCGCGACCTGATCGTCGGGCAACTTTCCGGCGGCTGGCAAAAACGCTTAGCCATCGCCGCAGAAGCAATTAAAGAACCTGACATCTTTCTCTTGGACGAACCTACCAACCATTTAGATTTGGCAGGGATTCAGTGGCTGGAGAAATTCATGCTGCGTGCTAATTGCGCCTTAGTTTTAATTAGCCATGATCGAACAGTTCTGGAAAATGTTACCACGCGCATGTTGGAGATCAATCGCCGTTTTGTGCAAGGTTATTTCACTGCCGAAGGAAATTACAGCCGTTTTTTAGAAAAGCGCGAAGAACATCTAATTGCCTTGGCACGCCACGAAGATAGTTTAGCTAATCGCGTGCGCCGTGAATTGGAGTGGCTACGGCGTGGCCCTAAAGCACGCTCCACCAAAGCCAGCGCGCGCATCCAAGAAGCGCAGCGCTTAATTGGCGAGCTAAACGACTCTCGCTCGCGTTCGCAACGCAAAGCTTCCGCAGATATTGAATTTAGCTCATCAGGAAGAAAAACCAAACGCTTGCTCTGGACTGACAAAATCAGCAAATCATATGAACAAAAAAACCTATTTCATGACTTGAGCATAGTGCTTATGCCCAAGTTGACAGTCGGACTGCTTGGCGAAAACGGCTCAGGCAAATCCACGCTTTTAAATGTGCTGGCCGGTTCTGTTCCCCCGGATCAAGGCACAATCGAATACGCGCAAAACTTAAAAATTGTTTACTTTGAACAAAGTCGCGAAAGTCTGGACAAAAATAAAACACTAAAACAAATCTTAGCTCCCGATAGCGACCAAGTCATTTTCCAAGGACGTCCACTGCATGTCGCTTCCTATGCTAGCCGTTTTTTATTTTCCGGTGATCAACTTAACTCTCAAGTGGCCAGTCTCTCAGGTGGAGAACAAACGCGGTTACTAATTGCGCGGCTCATGCTTCAACCCGCCGACGTGCTTTTACTAGACGAACCAACCAATGATTTAGATATTGATACATTGGAAGTGTTAGAAGACTCACTCGAAGAATTTTCCGGAGCCATCGTACTCGTCACGCACGACAGATTAATGCTCGAACGACTCTCGCACGTGCTGATCACCTTAGAAAATAATGGTAGCTGCGAAATGTATGCCGAATATTCACAATGGCTGGAAGTAAAACGTAAGTTAAAGTCAGTAAAATCTGAAAAACTTTCCGCCCCCTCCAAGCAGGAGAAGCAAGCCGGATTAAGCAGCGCCGAGAAACACGATCTCAAGCAAATGGAAGCCAAAATAGAAAAAGCTGAGGCCCATTTACAAAGCTGCCAAGACCAGTTAGAAAGTCCGGCTATCGCTTCTGATTCGGAACGACTACAAGCTGCCTATGCTGAAGCACTAGTAGCACAGCAAATAGTTAATGATTTATATGACCGCTGGGCAGATCTGGAACACAGAAATAAACAAGTCAGTTAAGAAAATCAGAAAAATATGCGATGCCAGACAAATAATAAATCCAGTTTCATTGCCTCCATCCAGGTATTGCGGGCTATTGCCGTGCTCATCGTTGTGCTTGTACATCTCGGAACCGCAGAATTTTATTATTTGAAAGGTAATCATTTTTTATTTCCTTGGTGCCGGGCCGGCAATATCGGGGTCGATATATTTTTTGTGATCAGTGGATTTATCATGGTTAGCACAACGCAGAGCATGAGCCCCGGATACTCGACTTGCGTTACGTTTCTAACCAGACGTTTTATCCGCATTTATCCAATTTACTGGGGCTATTGCTTATTAAATGTTTTACAGAATTATATCTTCTCTTTATTAAGCGAGAAGAGACCATTTGAGCCGCGCTTCCTGCCGCTACTCAAATCATTTTCTCTTTTTCCACAAGTGGATCTTCCGTTAATCTTAGTAAGCTGGTCTCTAACTTATGAAGTCTGGTTTTATTTAGTATTTGGCCTACTGTTATTTTTTAAACGCAGCTGGCTCTTTGGGCTGCTGGTTATCTGGCTGGCTTTCATTGTCGCTGGAAACACAAATAACCTGGCCGCTGCCATCGGGTATAACTTAGCCAATCCAGGATCGACTCCAATATGGAACACAGTTTTTGGCCCCTTGAGCGCAGAGTTTATCATGGGTTGTTTCATCGCGCTTCTTTGCCTAAAAATTAAGCCCCGAAAACTGCCTGCGCTTATTCTGTTATTATTAGCGTCCATGGCTATCGCCTATAGTTTTTATTACGCGGCTATTTACGGTATGGGTGAAGGCTGGAGACGCATCCTTTACTGTGGACTACCCTCAGCCCTACTTGTCGCTTCATTTGTTTATGGTGAAAAGGCGGGGATTATTTATCCTCCAAAGAGTCTTCTCTTCATCGGCGATGCCTCTTATTCTATATACTTGTCGCACTTCATGATTATTGGCGACACCTTCTTGCTAACCCACATAACACTTAGCCGCCTCAGCATCCCCTTAGACAATCCGATCCTGCACATAGCAGCCATTCTGCTGGCGCTTTGCGCCTGCCTAGTCGGCGGAGCAGTCTCCTATAAATATATCGAGCTTCCTCTCACCAACACCGTTCGGGCCCTAATAAAACGCTAACCCCATACCCTCACTGTTTTCGTAGCCAATGCCTTCTAGAAATCCTCTGCATTCAATAATTAAGTGCAACACCCGAGCTTAAAGACCTCGTCAGGTGTTAAGAAATTCAAACACTTACGAGGTCGATGGTTCAGAGTTAGTTCTACCTTCCTAATAGTCTTGATA